>JBBDWJ010000317.1:0-12985 GCA_040902925.1 Bryobacterales bacterium
GTCGATTTCGCGGGCAGGAATTCGATGTTTGGCACCTGCGCCGGGACGATTCTGATGGCCTCGGAAGTCAGTCATCCCCAACAACGCGCCATGAACCTGCTCGACATCGCCGTCGAACGCAACGCTTACGGCCGCCAGTTGGATAGCTCGGTTCGCCGCCTGGAGCCGAGTGAAGAATTCGCCCGCAGGACGGCGCCCGGCGAATTCGAGGCGGTGTTCATCCGCGCGCCGATCATCCGCCGCACCGGCGCCGCCGTGCGCGTGCTGGCTCGCCAGGGCGACGATCCCGTTTTGGTCGAGCAGGGAAGGCACCTGGTGGCCACATTCCATCCCGAGCTGACGCAGGACGACCGCGTTCATCGTCTCTTCCTCGACCTGGTCCGGAGCAACGTCTGAACGGTGAGTGAACCGCGCCGCTTTCGAGTCCTTTTCGTTTGCATCGGAAACTCCTGCCGCAGCCAGATGGCCGAAGGTTTCGCCCGCCATCGCTACCCCGAGTTGTTTGCGGCAATGAGCGCCGGTGTGATGCCGGCCAGCATCGTGCAGCCCGAAACCATCGAGGTGATGTCGGAGATTGGCATCTCGATCGAGGGGCAAACGGCCAAACCCATCCGCGATGTGGATTGGAAATCCGCCGACCTGGTGGTCAACATTAGCGGCACGGGTATTTTGCAGATGCTGCCGGGATACGAAAATGGGAATCTGATCTGGCCCATCGAGGATCCCATGGGCCGTTCAATGCGAAAGTACCGCCGAGTTCGCGACCAGATCGGTAGACTGGTCGATGACCTCGCGGTGATTTTGCGAAACCAACCGAACGACTGACCGGCGGGCGCGAACAGGCTCGGCGGACATTCTGGGAGGCATGATCCCAGCCTCTTTCCCTCCCTGTATGAAATAAGTCATACTTATATTGAGGACATCCCCGGACCGTGACGATCGACCATCTTAAAGTCTTCCGCGACATCGCCCAACACAACAGCATCAGCCGCGGCGCCGCCCTGAACGGCATTAGCCAATCGGCCGCCAGCCAGAACCTCAAGCATCTCGAAAAACGGCTCGGGGTAGACCTGTTCGACCGCAGCATCCGGCCGCTTCGGCTCACCCATGCCGGGCGGCTGTACTTGAGCGCCTGCCGCGAAATCGTGCGCCGCTATGAGGAAACCGAATCCCAGATTGAGGCGCTGCGCAAGGAACTGGTGGGTGCGGTGCGTGTAGCTTCGATCTATTCGATCGGGCTTTACGAGATGGCGCAGATCACGCAACAGTTCGAGGAGCAACACCCGCAGGCGCACATCCACCTCGAATACATGCGTCCCGAGAAGGTGTACAGGGCGGTGACCGACGATCAAGCGGACCTGGGCCTGATCAGCTACCCGAACCCGGCCAAGGACCTGAAAGCGATCCCGTGGAGGCTGGAGCAGATGGTGCTGGTCTGTTACCCAAGCCACCCGCTGGCGAAGAAAAACTCGGTCAAGCCGAGCGACATGGCGGGTTGCGAGTTCGTGAGCTTTGATCCGGACCTCTCCATTCGCCGCGCCACTGACCGCTTCTTGCGGGAACACGGCGTGCAGCGCGACGTGGTTCTTGAGTTCGACAACATTCAGATGATCAAAGAAGCCGTGTCGATCGGCTCCGGCATCAGCATCCTGCCGGAGCGCACCGTGCGGCAGGAAGTGGCGGACCGAAAGCTGGTAGCTCTGCCGATCGAAGCCGAAGGTCTGGTGCGGCCGGTCGGCATCATTTACCGGCGGAAGAGGCGTTTTACGCCGATCGCGGCCAAGTTTCTGAAATTCCTTCAGGAGCAACCCGCGCAGTAGCGCCACGTTCGGAGCCGCCACAATCCGGACGGGATCGTGTCCTGAGCCGCGGCGAGCCAAGCACAACGATCCGCGGTTCTTCCGGCATGGTGAAAAACGCGCTCCTCCAACGCGAAACCCCATCGTAGTTTCCCCAGGCTGCTAGAATAGGCGCCGCTTCCCCTGAAACCAAACAATGGACACCCTCATGGATTCGCGCTTTACTGCTCTTTCGGAACACTTGTTCCGCTTCGAAGATAGCTGCAACGTCTACGCGATCGTGGACGGCCAGTCGGCTCTGCTGATCGACGCCGGGTCGGGCGCCGTGCTCGACCATCTCGCCGACATCGGCGTCAGCCAGGTCGAGTGGGTGCTCCAAACGCACCATCACCGCGATCAATGCTGGGGAGCGCCGCGTCTTCGCGAACACGGAGCGCGCCTGGCGGTCCCTGAATACGAGCGGCACTTGTTCGATCAGGCCGAAACTTACTGGCAGACGCGGCGAACGTTCGACAACTACGACGACCGCAATACCTTCTTCACGGTCGGACAAAACATCGCCGTTGACGCTGTCCTTGAAGACTATGAAACCTTCCAGTGGCGCAACTACGAGTTCTATGTGCTGCCCGCGAAGGGACACACCTTCGGTTCGAGCACGCTGCTCGTGCAAATCGACGGCCGCCTGGTCGCGTTTACAGGCGACTTGATGGCGGCCGGCGGCAAGCTGTACCAGTTGCACGCCATGGAATACACCTACGGCTCGATGGAAGGCGTTGTGTTCACGCTGCAGTCGATCCGCGCCCTGAAGAAGCGCGGCCCCGGCCTCTGCTTGCCGTCGCACGGTGAGCCGATCGAGGACGTTCCCGCCGATATCGACCGGCTGGAGCGGCGGTTGATGGAGTGCGTCCGGCTGGGACGCGGAATGCGCATCGCCGGCCGCTTCAGCGCCCCGGAAACCATGTTCCTGCCGGAATCACGGCTGATTCCTCTGTCGCGCCATCTGCTGTGGGGCGGCGAGTGGACCTGCTCGAACTTCTACGTGATCTTGAGCGATTCGGGTAAAGCGCTGTTCGTCGACTACGGCCATTCCTACTGGCCGCACATGCACGTCGGCTCGGATCACGAAGGGCTCGAAACGATGCGCTTCGTCGAGCATCACCTCGACGAGCTTCGCGAAGTTTATGGAGTCACAAAATTCGATCTGGTCGTACCGACGCACATTCACGATGATCACACCTGCGGTATCCCGTTTCTGCAGCGCCATCACGGAACCAGGTGCTGGGCGCTCGAAGAAGTGGCGCAGGTGATCGAGAATCCGGCTGCCTGGGCGAGCACGCCCTGCACGTTTCCCAAGCCAATCCGCGTCGAGCGGCGGCTCCGTGACGGCGAACGGTTTTCGTGGGAAGAATACGAATTCGAGATCTACTTCGCTCCCGGGCAAACCGAGTATCACTCCGTCTACGCAGCTACGATCGACGGCCGCAAGGTCGCCTTCACCGGCGACAACTATTTCAAGGACGAAGCGCCGATCGGCGTGACCAACGAGATGCGCCCTTATCAGACCACGGTCTTGCGTAACAGCTTTCAGCTCGCCATGCACAGGCGCTGCGCGGATGTCATGCGCAAGCTCGCGCCCGATTTGATCTGCCCGGGCCACCGCCACGTCTACACGTGCAACAAGGAAGAGATCAACACCTATTGCGACTTCATCGCTCGCAAGGAAGAAATCTTTCGCGAATTGGTCGGCGAGCCGGCCGACCACTATATCGACCTGTTTTGGGCCCGCCTAATGCCCTACATCACTGTGACGGCGCCTGGCAGCGAGGTGGGCTACCGGCTGCTGGTTCGCAACAACCTTGAACGTGAAGCCGCATTTTCAGCGCGCCTGCATCCACCGCCGGGGTGGAGCACGGCCGCGGAATTCAGCGGCCTGAAGCTGCCGCCCGGAGGCCACGGCGAGATAGCGCTATCGGCGAAAGCGCCGGCTAAGGCCGACAGCATCCGCCGCTTGATGACGGCTGAGGTTTTGATCGATGGAGTATCGCAAGGCCCTCTCGTCGAAGGCTTGGTCACGGTGCGGGAATAGCGAGGTATTGTGAAGACGCCGTCCGACGCACATAAAGCACGCGTACGGTCATCGCCGTAGGCGATCCGAGCCCTACCCGCCAGGGTGGGACCCACTATTTAATTGCGTCAGACAATGCCAACCCAGCGCGTGAGCGAAGAGAGAGTTCCGAATGTCCCGAAATGCGGCCCCACCCTCGCGGGTAGGGCTCGGATCGCCTGCGGCGATGCCTGCATCCTTCCAAGCGACGACGGCGCATTGAGGCACCAGTCGAATCCCCGATCGCGAATTCCAACAAACCGCGGAGCACTCCTCAGCAATCAGCCCTGCCCATAAGCGTGCGCAAAAACAATCCCCCATCTGAGTCCATCGGCGTGCATCTGTGGTTAAAAACTCGCTTCCCCTACTTCTCGAAACGGCGCTTCATCCTGGCAAGCACTTCATCAGACTTGCCCCGAGGAATGCTGAGAGTCTGCCACTCCCGCGAGCGCAGGTGTTTCGCCAGAAAAACGATCTGCCCGACATGTTCGGCATAGTGCGCGAGCTGCCGGAAAAGCGCTTGCGGCACGCTGTGAGGCTCGCTGCGGATCGTAACGGTTTTCCCGAGGTCTTCGGCCTTCAGCGCCTCGATCTCACGGAACAACACCTGCCAGCCGGCCTCCCATTGGCGAAAGATCTCGTCGCGGTCCTCTGCTTTCAAAAGTTCGAACTCCCCGTCGCGCTGCCGGTCGGGCTTCTCGCCATCGGTAGTGAGAAAATCCGTCCAGCGCGAGCGCATGTTACCCGCGATGTGCTTCATGATCACGGCGAGGCTGTTGGACTCGTCGTCCAACTGCACGAACAGTTCGTCGCCGCGCACCTGCGCCAGCGCGCGGTCGGCCTGCGACTTGAGCTTGCGAAAGCGGGAGATGATTTCCTGAAGTTCATCGAGCGTCATTGGTGGTACCGCCGCAGACTACTGGCCGTGGCAGACGATCAGCCGCAGATGCACGCAGATGAACGCAGATAAAATCGACGGCATCTCGTGCGCCCATACCCCCTCGTGGCATTGGTTTCCATTTGCGTTTATCTGCGTTCATCTGCGGCTGATTGCTCTTTCCAACCCTCGAGCGGAGCCCTGTCAAACCACGCTCGCCACGATCTTCAGGATCTTACCGCCGTATTTCTTAGCCAGCCGCGGCCCAACCCCATGGACGCTGAGCAGCTCTTGCTCGTCGCGCGGGCGTTGGGAGGCAATCGCCTTCATCGAACGGTCGGTAAAAATCTGAAACGCGGGCACGCTGCGTCGGCGCGCTTCTTCGAGCCGCCAAGCCTTCAGCGCCGCCAGCAATGCCGAATGAATCTCGTCCATCGGCGACGCATCCGGCAACAGCGTTTTCGCCCGTGGAGCAGCTTTCGATGGCGCCTTGCCCGCTGCCTGGCCGGTCTTTTTCGTTCCCTTTGGCGGACGTTTTTTGCGCTTCGAAGGCGGCTTAGGCCGATCGGCGGGAATCCGAACGAAGTCTTCGAGCGCGCCCTCCAGGCGACGGCCTTCCGGAGTGAGCGAGGCGCGGCGGTATTCAATCGATTCGCCGGCCTTCTCAAACGTCTCGACCGCCAACCGCACCAGCCCTGACCGCGCCAGCGCTCCAAGAAGCTTTTCAAACTCGCGCCGGTCGAGATCGCCCTCCCATGACCCGGCGTTGTAAAGACGCCCCACGGCCTGCTGGTCCTGTTCGCGTAGCGCTTCGAGAATGTGCTCGATCACTTCCCTTTCCCGCGCCGTGGGAGCGCGATGCTGAGCAAGAGTACATTGATCGGCGGCGCAGATGTCGCACACGCCACAAGGCGTCTCGAGGTCGTCAACGTCGCCAAAATATTCGAGCAGCGCCAGCATGCGGCAGCCGTGCGAATCGGCGTAGCGGCTGATCAGCTCGAGTTGCTGGCGCTTGTGGCGGCGCTGCTCGACGTAGCGCTTTCTCCAACCGGGTTCGCCGCGCGCAACATTCTCGGCAGGGTCGACATCCGCGCCGCCATGAATGTAGAGTTTCTCGAGCGCCTTTTCGAAAACCGTCTCATCCATTCGAAGGCGTTTTTCAAGGACCTGCCGGGGCTGCTTGGCGTCCGTCAATTGTTTGTAGACTTCGTCGAGCACGGTCTCATCCGGGTAGTCCCGCTCCCAGAAAAACTCGTGCGTGCGGCGGTCGGTCCACGATTGCATCAAAACCGCGCGAGAAGGTTTCCCGTCGCGCCCGGCGCGGCCGATTTCCTGGTAGTAGCCCTCGACGCTGCCCGGCAGCGCCGTGTGAACCACGGTGCGGATGTCGGGCTTGTCAATGCCCATACCGAAAGCGATCGTCGCGACGACGACCTCGTAGCGGTCGGCCAGAAACTTCGTCTGCACAGCATCGCGATCGGCGGCGGGCATGCCGGCATGATAGGCGGCCGTCGGAAATTCCGAGTTCAACTCGCCCGCCAGCGCCGTGGCGCTCTTGCGCGTCGGCGCATAGATGATCGCCGGGCGGTTTTCACGCTGGCGCAACAATTCCAGCACGGCGGCGGGACGCTGGCCCGGCGTCAGTTCGATGACTTCGATCGCGATATTCTCCCGCCGGAAGCCGTGAATGCAGCGCAGCGCGCCACCAAGACCGAGCTGCTCGACGATGTCGTTTTGTACAAGCGGCGTCGCCGTTGCGGTCAGCGCAATCACGGGCGCCGGGCGCAGCCCCGGCAGGCGCTGCCCGAGCATGCGATACTCAGGTCGAAAATCGTGGCCCCACTGCGAGATGCAATGCGCTTCGTCGACGGCCACGAGCGAAGGCTTGCGCTTCGCCAGCATCTCGGGAAACCCCGCAACGCTCAGCCGCTCGGGTGCGATGAACAGGAACTGCAAGCGGCCCGCGAGATAGTCGATGCAAGCCTGCCGCGAATCGGGGCGGCTTCGTCCGGAGTGAATGCGCTCGGCGCGAAGCCCTTGCTGTTGCAGCTTCGCCACCTGATCTTCCATCAACGCGATCAGCGGGCTAACCACCAACGTCACGCCGCCACGCGCGAGTCCCGGCAACTGATAGCAAAGCGACTTGCCGGCGCCGGTGGGCATCACGAGCAACACGTCTTTGCCGGCGGCGGCCGCTTCACAAGCGTGCTGTTGATGCGGCCGGAAGGAACGGAAGCCGAACGCCGAGTGCAGCAGATCCTCGAGCTCCGTCCCCGACACCACCCGGGCGGCGGGCGCATCGGCGTCCGCTGCTGGCGCGGTCGTGACGCGAGCCTCGGCGGCACGCGCGGAAAACAAGCTCCCCTGCGCGCTTGAACCGGCCACGGCGACAGCAGCTCTGCGGCCCTCGGGCCGCGCCGACGACTGCGGATCTTCGGCCACCACGGGAGCGGCTCTTGGTGGGGCCGCTGGCGTTAGCGTAGGTCCTGCCGGCACTGCTCGTACGGGAGTGGGTCGTGAGGGAGTGGGTCGTGCCGGAGTGGACCGTGCCGGAGTGGCTCGCGGTGGCGCGAGCGAGGTCTGCTGAAACGCGCCGTCACCGGTTTCCGCATCGTGGTCCCGCTGCTTGTGAGCAGTCGAGCCGTTCAACGCGGTGGCGCCGTTGCCCGAACCCGGCGCTGATGGCCGTGGCGTGGGCGCACCACCGCCGGGCGGAGGCCACGTACCGGAAACCGGCACCGAGCCCACCACCTCACGCACATACGCCTCGATCCCGCGCATGAACGGCTCGAAGCTGCCGTCGCCGCGTTCCATGCCTCTCAGCTTGGCTTCCCACTCGCCGGTCATGGCAGGGCTTTTCACGACCGGATGCACGACCTCGATCAACCCGATGCCTTTGTCGGTGGCCTCGATCGACTTGCCGTTACGGCGGACGTATTCCCGCCGCAGCAGCGTCTCAATGATCGCCGCGCGAGTCGCGGGCGTGCCGAGGCCGCGGTCTTTCATCGCGTCGGAGAGCTCTTTTTCCTCGAGCGCCTTGCCGGCGGTTTCCATCGCGGTCAGCAGCGTGGCATCGGTGAACCTTCGCGGCGGCCGCGTCTGCTTCGACAACTGCTCAACGTCGAGCACATCGACGCGTAGGCCGCGGTCGAGACCCGGCGGTAAATCCTGATCGTCGGCGACGGCGCTGCCGGAACCAGCGCCCGGTTGTTTTTTGCCGGCCTTGCGGTTGCCGTCCTTGTCGCCCGCCGCCTGTTTCGGCGCTCCCACAGGACGGCTGTAATCGAGCGCCTTCCAGCCTTCCTGCTCGACCATCGTCCCCGAGCTGAGGTAGCGATCGATGATTGCCTCTGGATTGGCCGCGCCGGCGGCGGTAGTGATGGCCGTGATGACCGTCGTCACGGCCCAGATATGATCCTTGTGCCAGGCACTGAGCAATCGCCGGCATACCAAATCGTAGATCTTCGCCTCGGGCGAATCGGAAGGAAGCGAAGCCGCGCTGCCGCCGGTCGGGATGATGGCGTGGTGATCAGTGACCTTCGAATCATCGACGAACCGCTTTCCCAACGGCCGGGAACCCGTGCCGGGAGCGAGCCGGTCGCGATATGGCGCGGAGATAGCATCGACAACCTTGCCGAGCCCGGCCGCGACGTCGCCCGAAAGATAGCGGCTGTCGGTACGCGGATAAGTGATCAGTTTGTATTTCTCATACAGAGCCTGAGCAATCTCGAGCGTGCGTTTCGCGCTGAAGCCGAACAGCCGGTTTGCATGGCGCTGCAGCTCGGTGAGATCGTAGAACAGCGGCGGAGCAAGCCGACGCGTCTCACGCTCGACTGACTCGACGGCGGCCACACCGGTCTTCGCCCGCCCGACGACGCGCGCCGCCTCTTCGCCGTCCGGCGGCAATCGCGTGTTGCGCCGGCCGCGAGAGGCGGATGCATTCTCGACGCTTCCCCCAACGCCGCTTTCCTTAGCACCGGTTGTCTTCGCTGCCGCGGTCGTGGCGCTGCGCGGTCCTTCCGCTGCTTCGGGCGTGTCTGGCGGCTTGTCCGCGGTTTCCTGTTCGCGAAAATAAGTTCCCTTGTAGCTCGCCGCGGCGGTCTCGCTGGGCTTTCGCTCCTTCGGGCCCGCCGCGCCTCGCGAAGGCGCAAACGTGGCAACCACCTCCACGTAGTCTTCGGGAACAAAACTGCGAATCGCGAGTTCGCGCTCGACCATCATCGCCAAGGTCGGCGTTTGCACGCGCCCGACCGACAAGTTCTGGCCAAAGGCCAGCGTGTAGGCGCGCGAAAGATTCATGCCGACAAGCCAGTCGGAGCGGCTGCGCGCCCGCGCCGCATCCGCCAGCGGATCGTAATCGCGGCCCGGCTTCAGCTTCCGAAAACCCTCTTGAATGGCGGCCGGCGTCAGCGAGGAAATCCACAAGCGCTCGACAGGCTTCGAACACTCGGCCGCTTCGTAGATGTAGCGGAAAATCAGCTCGCCTTCGCGCCCGGCGTCAGTGGCGGCCACGATGCGCTCGACCTTGGGGCTCGCCAGGATTTTTGCAACCACCTGAAACTGGTCGCGCGTTTTTTCGTAGACGGTGAGCGGCCAGTCGGAAGGAAGGATCGGCAGGTGCTCGCGGCGCCAGTAACGCCACGCCTGGTTGATCTCGTGAGGTTCCGCCAAGGCGACAAGATGCCCGATGGCCCAAGTCACGACGTATCCGCCGCCGTGGCTATAGCCTTCGCCTTTTTTGGTGGCGCCCAAGACGCGGGCGATGTCGCGTGCTACGGAGGGTTTTTCGGCAACGACCGCCGTCACCCTAGCCTGCTGTGAGGTCACGGATTGTTCTTATTCTAGCGCGGGCCGCTGCAGTGAGTGAGCAGCCTTTTCCGGGCAAGCGAGGCACCGGCACGAGTACCTGTCCCCACTCACTCGGTGGGCTCGCCAGGGGCCTCAATTCGAGGGTGCATCAGCCAGATATTTCCCGAGATCTCTGCCAGTGGAAAATACAAGGCGTCGGCGGTGGCCGCCAAGCCGACGTCATTGGCGTCCATGTCGCCGAGCGAATGCGAAATGTGCTGGAAATCGCGAACCACCTGCACTTCGCCCGCCGGCTGCTTCGTCTTTGGATCCAAAGCCCGCGTGTAGAGTCCGGTGAATCCGCTGCGGTCGGACGTGAAGTAAACGCGGCGGCCGTCGGGCGACCAGGTGGCACGGTCATCCACCGCCGCGCCTTCGGTCACCGCAATCCATTCGTTCTCGGGCGTGGCCTGGCCTTCGTGAAACGGCGCGATCATGATCCGCGACCGGTTCGCGTCGATTCGATGGGTGAACGCGATCCATCGTTCATCGGGCGACAGCCGTGAAAGATGCACCCCCGCGTCCTCGGCTGCAAGGACCTCGTAGCTCTTCTGCGTTTCGATGTCGAGAATCTCGATCGTCGGCCGGCCACGGAACGCCTGCACCAGCAAGCGGCGGCCATCGGCGAACCAGCTTCGAGCCACACCGCAGGGTTGGCAGACCTTGCGCGGCAGATCTCCGCCGCCGCTCGAGACGACGTAAATCGCCCGCTGGCCCGGACCCTCCCACAACGAATACGCCACTTGCGTCCCGTCGCGGTTGAGCACCGGGTTCAAATCGGCGTCGGGACCTTCGACGACCGAGCGGGCGTTGCCGGTCTCCAAATCGCGAACCCAGATAGATCGCTCGCCAGGCCGCACCGAAACATACACGATATGTTTGCCATCCGCGGAGGCGTGCGGGGTGATGTCATAGGCCAAGTTGGTGGTCAGCGCCTCCGGCTCGCCGCGCCGCTTGCCGCTGGCGTGATCGACAGCCAGCCGCCAGATGTTGTAGCGCACCGATGCGCTGAAAAACGCCATGCGCCCGTCGTTGGTCAGCGCGGGGGAGGCCTCGAATCCCGACCCAAACGTGACCCGGCGGGGCGGCCCAGCAACCTTGAAATCGGTTAGCGAAAGATGCAGCCGCCAGATGTTGCGGGCATCACTGCCCGCCTGATAGGCATACACGATGTCGCCGGCCTGCCGATCGAACTGGTCGGGGCAGATCATGTTCTGAAAGCCCGTGCCCAGCACGTCGCGCGCGCCCGTTTGCACCAACTCTTTCCCGTCGAGCGACGTCACCCACCAGTCGAACGGTTCACCGCGTGGTCGGCCGCGAAACAGCAGGCGCTCGCCGCCCGGCAGCCAGATCGGGCACGACGCCGAGAAAAACTCCTCAACGATAATCCGCGGCTCGCCGCCATTGGCCGCCACCAAGAACATGCTTGAAGGTCCGGCGAAATTGCGCGGCCCGGTCCAGAAAACGATCTCTCGTCCATTGGGGGAGTATCGCGGCTGATAACCGCGCTCGGCGATCAGGCGCTCTTCGCCGCCCAGCGCCGCCACCACATAGATGCCGCCGCCGTCGCGATTGGAGCGAAACGCGATACGGCTGCCATCGGGCGAAAAACTGGGGTCATAGTCGGAGGCCGGGTTGTCGGTGAGCCGCACGGCGCCGCCGCCGCTCGTCTGCTGTACCCAGATGTCGAGGTCGCCGTTGCCGGCTTGATCCGAGGTATAAGCGATGAGCGTGCCGTCGGGCGAGAAGGCCGGCTGCGTGCTCACGCCCTGGCTCAGCGTAATGCGCGTAAGTTGGGAATTACCGGGGTCCCAGGTTGGTGGAGGCGCATCCGGGCGGCCCGACCAAAAGCCGGCGGCCGCGGCCACGAGCGCGGTGAACGTCGTGACCAGCGCCAGTTTTTTCAGGGATACGGCGCCAGGCCGGGAAGCCATGCCGTAAAGCGCATCCCCACCGACCGCTCCGTCACCGGAAGCCACCTGGGACGCGGCGTGTTGTCCGGTCACGCGCGGGCCCGGAGTGACCGTACTGCGTGCGCCCTGCGAGCCATCCTGCTCAACCTTTCCCTTGAGCGCCGTCAGGTCCACCAGCAGTTCCGTCGCCGACTGATAGCGCGCTTCGGCCTTTTTGGCCAAGCACTTCTCGACGATGCGCTCCAACTCCATCGGGACGCCGCTGCGCAACGCCGTCATCGGCTCGGGCTGCTCGTTGAGAACGCTGTAAAACAGCGCCTGCTCGTACTCTGACTTGAACGGCAAAAGCCCGATGACCATCTCGTAAAGCACCACGCCGAGCGCCCACAAATCCGCGCGATGGTCGGCCGGCGAGCCCTGCACCTGCTCGGGCGACATGTAAGCCGCGGTGCCGAGCTTGCTACCCTCCCGGGTGATGCGGGTCGATTGCGCCAGCGTGGCCAGGCCAAAATCCATCAAGGTCACATGCAGGCGCGAGCCGCGCTGCCGCACCATGATGTTGGCGGTCTTGATGTCGCGGTGAACAACGCCTTTGTCGTGGGCTTCCTCCAACGCCTGAGTGGTTTGAATCGCGATCTCCAAAGCGTCAGCAATCGCAAGCGGCCCCTGGCGAATGCGCTTGTCGAGGCTTTGCCCTTCGAGCAAGGGCATGGCCATGAAAAACTCGCCGCCGGTCTCGCCGATTTCGTAGACGCCGCAGATGTTGGGGTGATCCAGTGCCGCCGCGGCGCGCGCCTCGCGCAAGAACCGCGCCCGATACTCAGGCTCGCCGATCGCGGCTTGGGAAAGAAATTTCAGCGCGACAGGCCGATGGAGCGTCTCGTCCTCGGCCTTGTAGACCACGCCCATGCCGCCCTCGCCGATCTGTTCGAGGATGCGGTAGTGCGATACGGTCTTGCCGATCATGCCAGGGTAACCCGAACGAATGCACGGAGCTGGATCTGAAAGACGGCAGGGACCGGGCTACCGTTGCAACACGGCACGCCCGGCGCCGCCCGCGCCAATCCCATTGTAGGGGACACGCATTGTAGGGGACACGCATTGTAGGGGACACGCATTGTAGGGGACACGCACCGTCCGGCAAGGCTGCCTGCGCGGCCGAAATGCCTGGGCAAACCGAGCCATCAGGAAGGAAAGCAGCAAGGGCGCCCAAGACGCCAAGCGCGAGGCGGGAGGGAGGGCCGCCTCCGAAGAGACGGCCCGTTCGCCCGTTGCGTTAATCAGGGGGTTGCATTCGGTGAGGATGTCTGAGTAACGATTGGCTTATTGAAGCCACATTCAGCCTATCAACCGGAAATTACATTCCAGTCACCCGGCGATGAATGTTTGTTTTCACTGCTGTCCGGCTATAAGTCGAACAGAACCAACTGGTTGGCGGAATGGA
>JBBDWJ010000318.1:0-12887 GCA_040902925.1 Bryobacterales bacterium
TCCGGCAGTATGCCGGACCCGGTTTTGAAGTATAGGGCGGCTCCTCGCCGCCCGCCGTCCCTAGAACTGCAGCCGCAGTCCGAAGCGGATCTGGCGCTGGTCCTGCTGAGCGCCGGTGACCCGCAGGAAATTGCCGCTGTTGATGTTGCTTCCCGGCTGCAGGAAGTGCGGCGTGTTGGTGAGGTTGAACGCCTCGGCGCGGAACTCGAGCTCAAGGCGCTCCCGGATCGGGAATTTACGGAAGACACTGAAGTCCATGTTGAAGACTCCGGGCGACCGCATGGTATTCCGTCCGACCGTGCCGAAGCGGACCTCGGTGACCGGCGCGAAGGCGGTCGAATCGTAGAAGTCCGCGCCCGAACCAATGCCACCGAGCTTTGCGACTTCGGACTTGATCTGGTCGGCGGTCTGCGTGTTGCCTGGAGCATTGAGCGATGCTCCGGACGCGCCAACGGTGAAGCGGCGGCCCTGGAACATGGCGAGGACGCCGTTGATCTGCCAGTCGCCCAGCAACCAGCGGCCCGCGCCATCGGTGGCGTACTTCTTGCCGCGCCCGAAGGGCAGCTCGTAGACGTACCCGAGTTGGAACACATGGTTCTGGTCGAATCCGGCCCGCGCCCGGTTGCGGGGAAATTGCGAGGGGATGTTCCAGCTTACTCCCGTCCAGCCGTCGTCGTCGGTCAAGTTGATGGCCGTCGAGTAAGTGTAGGCGCCCTTGATGGTGAGGCCATCGGCGGCGCGCCGGTTGATGGTGGTCTGAAGGGAGTGATAGTTCGTGCTGACGAATCCGTTCCAGGCGAGGGTATCGACCGTGCGGCCGTAAGCTACGTTGAAGGGCCGGCCGGCCTGGCCACCGCCGGGTTCCGAGGCGTTGATGTTGAGGTCGGCGAAACTACGGACCGTCGCGGTGCCCACGTATCCGACCGAGCCGATAAAGTGGCCGGGCAGCTCGCTCTCCACGATGAAGTTCCAGGATTGGACATAGCCGCGATTGAGCTCGCGTCCAGAGATGGAGCGGTTGAGAGCGTTGGCCGGCAGCAGGGTTTCGCCCACGCCCGGGTCAGGACCGCTGAACTCGGGGATGCCTTGTTCGATCGGCCGGTAGGGCTGGAATCCGTTCTCACCCGGGAAATCCTGGGCGATGGTGAGCGGGTAGAAGCCGCGGAGCGGGCGGGCCAGCGGCATGGGGTTGTAAGTAATGCCATAGCCGCTGCGAATGACCGTTTTGTCGGTGAGCTTGTAGGCCATGCCGATGCGGGGAGCGAACATCGCGTTGCTGGTCTTGATCCCAAGATCGCTGGGATTGCCGCCCGCGCCACCCAGGTGAACAATGTTGGTATCGGGGTCCCACCACTCGATGCCGCCGCGTCCGCCGCGGGTCATCATGGGGTACTTTTCCCAGCGCAAACCGAGGGTCATTGTGAGCTTTGGCGTTACCTGCCAGAGGTCGCGGATGTAGGTTCCAAGCTGCAGGTTGAAGGCGCTCATTTTTTCCCACTGCAGGCTCTTGCCCATGTTGGACGGCAAGCCCAGCAGAAAGGCCGCGTAGGAGTTGAACTGCGTCAGGCGCGGTGCGCCCGTGGCATTGAGGCCAGTGATGCCCTGGGCGAAATCGAACCCCCCGCGGGGGCCGCCGCCAAGCTCGGGCTGCCAGTGGTTGAGGTGATGCCGCAGACCCTGGAAGCCGAAACGGAGGTTGTGGCTGCCTTTGATGTAGCTGAAGTTCTGGTCAACGGTGAAGGTGGTGTCGTTGTAGAAATTCGGCTGCCAGCCCGAGGGATGTCCCAGGGTTTCGTACCCGGAAATGCCAAAACGCGGGATACCGCTTTGACGGATGTCGGGACCGTTGGTGCCGGGGATGCCGAGCACGTCCAACCCGAAATTGATGCCGGCGCTCTGAAATTCGCCGCTGTTGTTGCCGTGGCGCGTCCAACCGTAGGTGGAGTCCCAAAGGAAATTCGGGGAGAAGGTTTTCGTGACGCCGATGGTCGAGGTCTGGTCGAGCGTCGGGTTGCTGCCCGAAGCGTCGTTGCAGAGTCCCGGGCCTTGCGCTTCGTCGAACACGGCGAGGCAGGAAAAGAGGGCCTTCATGGCCGAGTATTTGCCCCAGATGGAGAGCGAATCGCTCTTGTTCCAGTTGAACTTGGAGTCGAAGTTGTCGCGGTCGAGGTTCTGCGTGCCGGAGCGGCTGAAGTTCGCCGCGGTCCCGGGCAAGTTCGGCAGCGGAACAAGCGCCTGCATCTGGCGGGTGATGCTGCTTTGGCGAGCAAGCGGTACGACGTTGTTTTCGAATGGCGTGCGACCGCTGCCATTGAAGTTACCGGTCGTGGGGTCGAAAATCGTGGCGCCCAAACCGCTGAAGTCGCCTTCGCGCTGCGAAGCGGTCGCGACGGTCAGGTTGGTGCGCTCGAAACCGAGGCGCTCACGGAATCCTTCCCAGCCGCCGAAGAAGAACACTTTATTGCGGACGATGGGGCCGCCAACCGTGAAGCCGTCGACGTTCCGCGTCGAGCGCGGCTTTTCACCGGGGCTGAAGAAGTTTCGGGCCCGAATGCGCTGATTGTCGTGAAACGCGAAGGCCGACCCATGGAATTCATTCGTGCCGGATTTCGTGTTGACGGTGATGGCGGCGCCGCCGGCCATACCCTGCTCGGCGTCGAAATTGTTGGTCGAGATGTTGACGGTCTCAACCGTTTCCGCCGGAGAGATGTACTGCGCGTGGTGGGGCAGCCAGATGAAGATGCTGGCCGCGCCATCGACTTTGGTGATGTTGTTGTTGCGGTTGACGCCGTTTACGTTCGAGGAGAGAGCGCGCGCGGGCGAGCTGCCGGTGGAGTTCTGGAAGCGGGCTGGAGTAGCGCCGGGAACCAGGTTAATCAGGCTCTGGTAGTTGCGGTAGTTCGGCAGCGGCATGTTGGTGACCGCCTTGGAATCGAGTTCAGAGCTGACATCGGTTTTTTCGGTTTGGAGCGCGAGAGCGGCCGCTTCAACCGTAACGGTTTCGGTAACCGCGCCGACTTCGAGCATGACGTCGGTGCGGCGCACGGTATTGACCGAGACGGCGAGATTTTCCTGGGTGTAGGTGCGGAAGCCTTCTGCTTTGACCGTGAGGTCATAGTTGCCGGCAAGCACGTTCGTGAAGGTGTAGGTTCCCGCGGCACTGGAAACCGTTTCTTGAGACCGTGCTGTGCCGCGGTTGGCGATGCTGATTGCGGCATTGGGCACGACGGCGCCGGTGGAATCCTGAATCGTTCCCACCAGGGAGCCATAAAGGACTTGGGCGTTAGCCGCCGAAGTCGTCAAGGCAATCAGGCAGCCGGCAAGAAACAGGCCGGCCACCGAACGCCAAAAAAAGAGTTTTGTGTTACTCATTAAATCTCCAAAACCGGAACTCTAAAGTTGTCTTCCAGATTCCGCCAGTATAGAACGCAGGTCGAAGGCGCCGCCAACGGCAAGAAGGGCCCAACGCTACAGCACGTTAGCCAGGATTTCCTTTTTGGACCTGGCACGGCCACAGGCATACACCCGCGCCGCCCCGCAAATCGCGTCTTTTCGCGCTGAACGAGGTTTTGGAAAGCGCGGTCATGCCGCGCCTCCAGCAACTGAACCCTTCTGTAAAACGACCCTAGCTGTTCCAGGATTCATGCCCTGGACAATTTTTGAACCTGCGAGGTTATTACAACGAGGAGTGCTTTGCAGCAAGGCAAGACAGCATCCCCTTGCGCCTCTTGTCGCACGCCCGGAAAGCATGAGAGCTGAGAACACTCGGAGCACCTGAGAAGCCGAGCATATACCTTGCCGAGAGGGAAGTCAATAGGTTGCAGAGGTAGCCAACGGTTACTGAAAACCGGGGGGCTACGAAGGGCTTATCCAGCTAAGGTTGCTTTTCTACGAGCCTGCTCGTGGAGGCCGCAAAGGTATATTTGCCTATGCGCGAATCCATGTCAGGGCGAATCGGCTAAGGGGCGAAGCGAGCTGCCCCGCCGACCCGAGCGCTTCTGAAGGTTGCGCAAGCGACAGTCCGCTAGCCCGCATGTTTCACAAGGAGTCGGCTGCGAGGCGTGATAAGCCCGCGTCTACTGCGTTGCGCTCGCTTGCCGTGCTCACCGTACTGTTTAAGTACGCCTCCGCGCGCCAAGCTTCGTGCGCCTTGTATCCACGGGCTTCTGACGCCTCTCGCTGCGGCCCCTTGTGAAACATGCGGGCTAGCCGTCCAATCGCACCGCTCCGCGCCGGATCAGGTGGAAGCACAGGACGCCAACGCCCAACCCGAGCAGGTAGCCGTAGGGCAGGGAACTGGCGATCAAGCCCACCAGCACGGCGAGTACAAAATCAGCCCGCCGAGCCGTCAGGTCGCGCAGCAGCGCCAGCAGCGCCAGGCCTTCAAACAACAGCAGCACGCCGAGAATCGGCATCGGGAACACACGGATCACGGTCTCCGAGCCAGGGCCAAAAAACAATCCCAGCGCCAAATAGAACGCGCCATAGAGGATGACCGAGCCGCCCGTTCGCCCGCCAAAAGTATAGTGGCCGGCCATGCCGCCCGAGCCGTGGCAAACGGGAATCCCGCTGATAAACGGATTTACAAGATTCATCAATGAGTACGTGAATCCAATCTGTTTCGCCGTAATGCCTCGCGCCGGAAATAAGTCCTCCGCGAGCTGGCGCGTCGCGAGCACGGAGTTGCCGATCGACAAAGGAATCTGCGGCAGCGCCAGCACCAGGAAGCCGGTCCAGATGTCGCTCGTCGTCGGGACGTTCCACTTTGGCAGGTGGAAGCCGAACGATTGGAATAGCGTCGAGCCGTCGACCTGAAACGTAAGAGCGTAGACGATGCCCAGGCCAATCACGACAACCGCCGCAGGCACCTTTTTACGCCCGATGAGCAGCAGCGTCAGAAGAAAGCCCACGGCGGCAAGCCATAAACCCGGCGGGCCGTCGCGCTGCATATAGTCGCCGAGCGCAATGCCGGAAAGCTGCAACCCCAAGCCGCATTGAATCCCGCGCACCACCGGTTTCGGCACGACACGGTTGATCCATTCGATGAGCCCGGTCACCGAGATGATGAGCATGCAGACGCCAATCGCAAGGCCGCCGCCGTGGAGCATCGCCGCGGGCAATTGCTGGGCGATGACCAGTGCGGCCATCGCCTTGAGCGGCTGCACCGGCATCGGCATGCGATAGCGTAGGGCGGTAAGAATCTGCATCAGCCCGAAAGCGGTGAGCACGCTGGCGGCGTCGAGACCGGCCGCCAGAATCATGCCAACGACAAGGGGAAGATCGGTGCCCAGATCGCCGAAAGCGCCCGACAGCTCATTGCGATTGAAGCGGATGGCGTCGTCGCGCTGGGCGTCCGATGCCGTGGCTGTGGAAGGACTGAACTGCAAGGCCGTTATTGTAACGGTTCGGGCGAGCGCGTCACAGCTAACGCACTCGACTGTCCGCTACTCGTGCCGCAGCGCCGTGATCGGATCCAAACGCGCGGCGCGCCGGGCCGGCCAAAAGCAAGCCTGCAACCCCGCCACCAGAAGAAGCAGCGATACCACAAGGAACGAAAGCGGGTCGAAGGGCGACACTCGCCAGATCTGCTCGGCAAGCAGGCGCGTGGTGGCGAATGCTCCCACCAGCCCCAACGCGATCCCGGCGAGCAGCAGCTTCAAAGCGTTTCCCATCACCATCCCGGCGATGTTTCCAAAACCCGCGCCGAGAGCGATGCGAATTCCGATTTCCTGCGTCTGGTCGGCGACGGCTTTCGAGATCACTCCGTAAACGCCGATCAAAGCCAGCGCCAGCCCCAGCGCGGCAAATACGGAAAACAATACGAGGTTAAATCGCCGCCTCGAAAAGATGAGCTCATCGAGCGCGCTTTCGAGTGATCGCACTTGCATCACCGGCTGGCTGGCGTCCACCGCGTAAACCTGGTCTCGCACGGCGTTGATCAACGTCACGGGGTCGGCTTGTGTTTTGACCAACAGCATGTCCGACAGGGCCGCGATTGTATACGGGACATAAATCTCCGGAATCATCTCATCCGGCCGATTGCTGTTCGGCACATCTTCGACGACGCCGATCACCTCGAACGCGTCGTCGGCCATGTTGAGCGGCGCCGCGCGCACACGCGGGATGCGCACGACAGACCCTAGCGCGTTGCGCCCGCCGAGATAGCGGCCCACGAACGATTCGTTGACAAGCGCGAGCTGCCGCCGGGCGGTAATTTCCTGTTCGCTGAATCCGCGGCCGGTGAGCAGCGCGATGCCGAAGGTGTCCGGGTAGCTTTCGTTGATCTGGTGGAGTTGCACCGAACGTTGATCGGCGGCGGCGCTGCCATCGACCTCCACGTTGACGTTCCAGTTGCCCATCGGGTGCATCCAGGTATTGACGGCCGCGACGCTAACGCCGGGAATGGCCGTGACGCGTCCGAGCAGTTCCTGCAGGAACGCGTTGCGCTGCGCTGCCTCCGGGTAGCGCTGCTCGGACAGCGGGATGCGCATCGTCAGAATGCGTTCGGGCTGGAAGCCGAGGTCGACGTTCTGCATCGCGATCAACGTCCAAATCATCAAGCTTGCGCCGACCAGCAGCATGAGCGATAGCGCGACTTCGCCGACCACCATCCCGTGGCGCAAAATCTTCTGGCGAAGACTGCTGCTCACGCTGCGCCCGGCTTGCTTCAACGGTTCGGCGAGATTACCGGAGCAAGCGTGAAACGCGGGGGCGAGCCCAAACAGCAACGCTGTGAAGATCGAAACGGCCAGCGTGAAGGCAAGCACCGGCAGATTGATGGCGACTTCGGATTCGTCGGGAATGGTGCCGGGAGGCACGAGGGCCAGAATAACATCGAGGCCAATGAAGGCCAGCGCAACGCCGCAGGCCGCTCCGGCGAGAGCGAGGACCAGACTTTCGGTCAGCAGTAGACGCGCCAGGCGAAGCCGGCCGGCCCCGAGCGCCGCGCGCAACGCGATTTCCTTCTGGCGCGAGGCGGCGCGCGACAGCAGCAGATTCGAGACGTTAGCGCAGGCGATCAACAGCAGCAGTCCGACGGCCCCTAAAAGAATCCAGAGCGCTTGACGAATGCTGCTCGGAAAAGTCTCTTTGAACGACAGCAGCCCGGCACGCCATTGCTCGGGGAACTGTCCGGGTTCGCGCGCGGCGAGGTCGGCGACGATCGGCTGCAGGTCGGCTTCCGCGTGCGCCTCGGTGATGCCGGGTTTCAAGCGGCCGAGCACATGAACGCTTTGGACGCCTTCAACGATCTGGCCGCGGCGGAAGACAATCGGCAGATAGACGTCGGCGCCGCGCCACATGAAGCGCGGCGGCATGACGCCGATGACCGTGCGGATGCGGCCGTTGAGATTAAGCTCGGTGCCCCCGGCCTTGGGATCGCCGCCGAACTGCCGTTGGAAGAATTTGTAGCCGAGCACGGCGACGGCCGGCGCGTCATCGGCGCCATCGGCGGGAGCGATCGCGCGGCCGTAGAGCGGCGGCACCCTCATGACGGGAAAAGTATTCGTGGTGACGTAGTTGCCGCGCAAGCGTTGCGGCTCGCCGCTGCTGGTCCAAAGGACGTCGCTGATCGTCGAGGCGACAACGCCCTCGAAGATCGTAGTGCGTTCGGCGAACTCCAGATACTGATCGGTCGAGTAGTAAGTGCGCCCGAAGCGCGCGCCGGGCTCCTGCACGCGAATGCTCATCAGCGAGTCGACGTCTTTGTAGGGAAACGGATCGAGGATCACGCCGTGGACGACGCTGAAGATCGCGGTGGTGCCATGATGCCCAGCGCCAGAGACAGTACGGCGATCGCCGCGAAGCCGGGGTTCTGAGTAAGATTGCGGAGACCAAAGCGGACATCCTGCAAAAATTCATCTAGCCAGCGGAGTCGGGTCATGGCAGTTCTCCAGTGGCACAGACAATCCTGTCTGTGCGCATAGGCAAGATTGCCTGTGCCACGCGCTACTCGTACCGCAGCGCCTCCATCGGATCGAGATTCGCCGCCCGTCTCGCGGGTAAGTAGGCGGCGAACGCCGCGACTCCAGCCAGCACAACGACCGCGCCCGCGATCGTCAGTGGATCGGTCGACGTCATCCCAAACAGATAGCTCTCGATCCAGCTCGTAGCCGCCAGCGCTGCCGGCAGTCCTAGCGCGATTCCGACGGCTACCAGTACGCCCGCTTCGCGCAGCCACAAACCGAGCACTTCGCCGCGCCGCGCGCCGAGCGCCAACCGCAGCCCGATTTCGTTGGTGCGCCGGGCGACCGCGGTCGAAAGCACTCCGTAAAGACCCACCGACGCCAGCGCCAGCGCGACCAATCCGAAAAACCCACCCAGGCTCGCTAGCATGCGCTCCTGCGAAATCGTGCGGCCGGCCTGCTCTTCGAGCGTCTTCACTTCGCGGACCAGAATGTCGTGCTCGCGCAAGGCCTCGCGCGCAGCCTGAGCCACCGCCAACGGCTCGCCCGCGGTACGCAATTCCACCGAGAGGAAGGTGTGCCCGGCCTGCGTCAGCGGAAAATAAACGATGGCGCGGGACTCTTCGCGCAGGTTGTGATACTTTGCGTCCGCAACGACCCCCACCACTTCGAAGGCCTTCGCGGGATCGAACTCTTTGCTCTGCGAAGCCAGCTTGCCGAGGGGGTCCTGCCGGCCAAACAGCTCCCGCGCCAGAGTCTCATTGATCACGGCAACCTGCGCCGCCTGTTCGGTGTCGCTCCATTCGAAACCGCGGCCGGCAAGCATGCGCATGCCGGTGGTTTCGAAATACGACGACGTTACCGCATTCAGGAGCATCCGGACCGGCTCGCCCTGTTCGTTTTGTAATCCCTGCGCGGTGACGATGGAAGTCCAGGAACCCTGCTGCATCAGCCCGATCATTGACAGGCTTGCCGAACGGACACCTGGAATCCGCCCTAGCGCCTCTTCCAGCGGCCGGTGAGCTTCAGGCGGGGCCTTGCTCAACGTGCCCTCGTGCACATCAATCAGCAATACGTGATGCCGCTCGAAGCCCGGGTCCAGGTCGTGAAGATTCCGCAGGCTGCGGACTAAGAGGCCCGCCATGATCAGCAGAAACAGCGAGAGCGCGACCTGCCCGCAGACGAGAGCGCGCGTGGCGCGTTGTTCGCGGAATCCCTGCCCCGCTCCGCGCGCCGGCCGCAGCACTGCGTCGAGGCTCGCCGCACGGGCCTGCAGCGCGGGCAACAATCCGAACAGCACGCCCGTCAGCATCGAGACACCCACCGTGTAGGCGAGCAGCCGGGCGTCGAGCTGCAGCTCCAGCAGGAACGGCTCATTCGGGTCCGAAACAAGCTGCACCAGAAACCCGCTGCCGAACCACGCCAGGTACAGCCCTGCCGCTCCGCCCAGTAGGGCCAGCAGCACGCTTTCGGTCAGCAACTGCCGCACGAGGCGCCCGCGCCCGCAACCCACCGCGAGGCGAATGGCGATCTCGCGCCGCCGGCCCGTCGCCCGCGACAGCAGCAGGTTCGCGATGTTGCAGCAGGCAAGCAGCAGCACCAGGCTCACTATTCCCATCAGCACCCACAGCGTCTTCGAAAAAGCGCGCCGCCAGCCGTGCCAGCCCTGCCCACCCGGCTGCAGCTCGATGCGCCAGTCGGTTGGGCGGGCGAGGCCGGACCGAATGGGAGCATCCGGGCTGGTCCGGATCTGTTGCAGCAGAGCCGTCAGCTCGGTCTGCGCCGGCTCGAGCTCGACTCCCGGCTTGAGCCGGCCGAAGGCTTTCAGCCAGGATGCGGCGTCGTTGTCGAGGAAGTCCTGCCCGGCAAGTTGCGGTTGCATCATGGTCGGTACCCACAAGTCCGGCGACTCGCCCACCGCTTCGCCGTAGAACCCGCGCGGCGTGACGCCGATGATCGTGAACATCGTCTCGCGCAGTTGCAGTTGCGCGCCGACAGCCTCGGGCGAGTGGCCGAACTGCCGCTCCCAGAAGCCGTGGCTGATCACCGCCACGGGATGCCCGCCCGGCACGCGATCGTCCTCTCTGGCAAAGACACGCCCGGCGATCGCCTGCACGCCCAGCACGGAAAAGTATTCGCCCGAGACGATCGTCACGTTCAGCGGATCGATCGGCGCCATGCCGCCCGGCCCGCTCCGTGCCGCCCTGTAAATGGTGTGCTGTCCCGCCGATGCAAACATGCCGGAAAGCACCGTCTGGCGGTCACGCAGCTCGCGAAAGATCGGGTACGTGAGGTTGTCGAAACCTTCCCGTGTCATCTGCGCCACCAGCAGCAGCTTCTCGGGCTCGTGGACCGGCAGCATTCGCAAGAGCACGGCGTCAAAGACGGTGAAGATGGCCGTGTTCGCGCCGATGCCGAGCGCCAGGGTCAAAACCGCGACGGCGGCGAAGCCGGGCGACTTCGCCAGCGCCCGCAAACCGTAACGCGCATCCTGCAGCATGCTTTGCATGGAATACCTCTTAGTAGGAAGACAATCTTGTCTCTGATGACCAGACAATCTGTGCCCCACAGGCAGGATTGCCTGTGCCACTACTCATACCGCAGCGCCGTCATCGGATCAGCGTGCGCCGCGTGCCGCGTCAACACCGCTGCGGCAGTAACCCTGGATTTCGGATGGAAGCCCGAAACGCACGCCAAATCCCGTCACATGGATCTCATACGCCCACCTGGCCGGCCACAAAATTCCGCAGCAAGCAATGCAAGAAGCATGCCGCTGCGAAAAGGCGGTTAACCTACTAATTTTTAAGCAATTGTTTCGCTGCCAGCCCGTTCGCTCCTGGGATGGAGTGTGCCGGAAGCGGGACGAACGATCGCCGCTAAGGCGCGGTCACTACCGCGGCGGCGGGCTCGGCCCCAGGAGGCGGGACCGACAGTGTGGCCAGCGCCGTAAGGGCAACAATCAGAAGAACAAATTGACCCAGCGCCACCTGATCGGGTTTGTCGGGCGCTTCGCCGCGCAGCCGCAACAAGGCGATTGCCCCAATCAAAAGCAGCAGACCTTCCGCGGAGACAAACCAAGCAACGCCGACGGCCGCCACCAGAAACCAGCGCTGCCCACGGTTCAAAGCACGAAACCCGCGGCTGCCATCGAGCTGCCACACCGGCAGCAGGTTGAACAGGTTGATCCAGGCCCCGAATTTGGCGATCGCGGCCCAGATCGCCGACCCCGTCACGAGGAAAACAGCATAGGCGGCCAGTGCCGCGCCAAGCCCCCAGATCGGACCCGCCAACCCGACCCGCGCATCCTCACGGGCGCTGGTCGGCGCTTGTTTCATGCGAATCATGGCGCCGAATCCGGGAATAAACATCGGCGCCGACGCCTTGATGCCGAACCGCCGCAGCGCCGCGACGTGTCCCATCTCATGAACATAGATCGAGCCCACCAGCCCGAGAGCGAACTGCCAGCCCCACGCCGTCCACTACACGCCGAACGATTGGAACATCGACAGGAACGTACTGCCCTTGCTGAGCCCAAGCAGCAGGAACTTGCCCTTGCTCAGCAGCAACGCGAAGACAAATTTGAACTTCCAAAGCAGCAGCGCCAGCGACCCGGCCGCCACGCCTGCCTTTCCCCATCCGAAGCCACCCGAAGCGGGAGCTTGCGCGCCGCGGGCCGTTTCGTCGTGCACAGCGGGTGCGTGCCTGCTCAGTTCCGCGCACTTGTCGGCAATGAGTTTGTACTGCCGGGATTGCGGCGGCAGCAATTCCAGCGCCTCCCGCCACAGCGTCAGGGCGCGGACCGTTTCGCCGCTGGAAGCCGCCTGTTCAGCTTCGGCGCTCAGTTGCCGCAGGCGCTCGCCGTGCACAAGCCTGTGGCACTGCGGACAGGTCACCGCCTTCCGCGCCAGCTCGCATCCGCAGGCGGAACAGGCAGCGGGTGAGGACTGGCTCAGAGCGGCGGATTCAGCCATCTTCAGGCCGCCCCCGTTTGCGTTGCGGCCGGGGCGGGCGACCCAGCGGAGAACGGACCCTCGATTGTGTCCACGCGGCGGGCCGAGTGCTTCCAAGCCTCGAAAAGCCCGATGCCAATGATCACCAAACCAAAGATGTTTTCCCAACCCGCCAGAAACGGCGCAAGAAACGAGATAGCGAGGACAACCGCGCTGACAGCTAACAGTTGGCCGACGTTCGCCGATGTAAGGTCTACCGTTTCGGGCGCCGGGCCGGTAGTCTGTTGCGGTTCAGCGTCGCTGGATTGAGGCACTGGCGGATTGACCGGAGGCGTTGCATTTGCCATCGACACCGTATCCGAAGGCGGCTCGCCACCAGCAACGCCAGTCGCGGCGCCGCTGTCTGGTGCTTCGGTCGCACCCTGCGCCGTTTCCTGCTCGGAGGCTTCTGTTAACCCTTTGATTACGAGAGGCACGTAACTCGAGACGATCGCACAATACGTCAGAAAAACCGCCAACGCCTGATAGACTCTGCCGCCGCGATTCCCTGAGCCGCTCATCACCGCTTTCCCGACCATCCAACCAACGACAATGGCGATCAGCCCAAATTCGTAACCTGTAGCCCACGAAATCGCGAAATAAATCAGCGTCCCAACGGCTGCCGCTCCGGTCCCATAAACGACGGCGCGCAGAAACCGGCCAAACGAGGACCGCTCCGGCTCGACCGGCCCTTCCCGAGCCCATCTGCACGGAGAACAGAAGTATGACCCGTTAATCAGGTAATACTCGCCGCTAATGGATTGTTTGCAGGTTTCGCAGGCCAAACTAGGGGTTACCTCATCGTATTCGGCCTGCTCGAACTGAAGATCCGGCGCGGCGCTCGATTCCGGCTCGCTGGGTGTGCCGCTCGGATTTAGGCTGGACATAGTTCCCCCGCTTCGACAATTAAGGGGGGACTGTGAATCGATGTGTGTGAATTTCACTGCTGTCCGGCTAAAATCTCTCACCAGTCGATAACCGGTGCGGAATCAAT
>JBBDWJ010000319.1:0-12776 GCA_040902925.1 Bryobacterales bacterium
CGAGTATACGGCAACCCTGTTCTTTTGTCCATCTATTTGTTGGACACTACACTAGACCATCCCAACATTTGCACCGTTTACGAAGTCGGCGAGGCGGAGGGACGCCCCTTTTTGGCGATGGCGTTTGTCGACGGCCAAACACTCTCGCAAAAAGTGCGCAACAACCCATTGAGCGTTCCCGAGTTCCTCGATCTGGCCATCCAGATCGGCGAAGGTCTCAAGGAAGCCCACGAGAAGGGCATCGTCCACCACGACATCAAGAGCTCCAACATTCTGGTCTCCACCAAGGGGCAGGCCAAGCTGACGGACTTCGGCATCGCCGAAACCGAGCGGCCGGCTTCGGGCGTGCAGCGCATCGAGCCGTCGGGCACCGCCGCCTACATGGCGCCTGAGCGGGCTCGCGGCCACAAGGGGGATAAGCGGTCCGATATCTGGTCCCTCGGGATCGTGCTCTACGAAATGATTACCGGACGCCTGCCGTTCCGTGGTGACTACGAAGCGGCGGTGCTTTACGCGGTCGGCAACGATGACCCCGAGCCGGTCAATGCGCTTAACCCGCAAGCGCCCGAAGGCGTTGTTCAAGTCATTCACAAGGCGCTTGAAAAGGAACCCAACGACCGCTACGACAGCGTGGCGGAGCTCGTTGACGACCTGCGAGCCATTCGCACGCGCCTCGACCACCCCACTTGGGACCGCATGGTCTCGCCATTGGGAAAACGCGGCGCGCGCGGCGACGGCTCATCACGGGTCTGGCTGGGGTTCGCGGCCTTCCTGGCGCTCGGGGCTGCCCTGGCGTGGTGGCAGCTTGGCCGGAACTCCCTCGATCCCCAGCGTCCGGCGGCATCTTCCGGAAGGCCCTCGATCGCCGTGCTGCCGCTGCAAGACCTCTCTCCGCAGCGCGAGCAGGAGTTTTTTGCTGACGGCATGACCGAGGAGCTCATCACCAATCTGGCGAAGATTCGCGGCCTGCGCGTGATTTCCCGAACCTCGGTGATGCAATACAAGGGCGCGGCCACGCCGCTGCGTGAGATCGCCGCTGCTCTCAACGTCGCCTACGTCATCGAAGGCTCGGTGGTCCGCGACGGCGAGCGCGTGCGCATCAGCGCCAAGCTGGTCGATCCCGCCAGCGAGCAGAACCTGTGGGCGGAAAGCTACGACCGGTCGCTTGAGGGCATCCTCGATCTGCAGCGCGAGGTGGCGCGCGCCATCGCCGCCGAGGTACGCGTCCAGCTCACCCCGGCCGAACAGGTCCGCTTGTCGGCCTCGCAAACCGTGAACACGCGCGTATGAGAATTACCTGCGGGGCCGCTACCTCGGAAATCGCCGCACCAAAGAGGCTTTGGAACAGGCTCTCGAATACTATCAGGCAGTGGTCGCAAACGATCCCGATTCGGGGCTCGGCTATTCCGGACTGGCGGATATCTACTCGCTGCAAGCGGTGCTCGGCATGGCGCCTCCCGAGGATGTCTGGCCGAAGGCCGAAACCGCCGCCACCCGCGCGCTCGAGATCGATGACACCCTGGCCGAAGCACACTCCGCTATGGGGCTGCTGTACTCGTTCTACAAGTGGAATTGGGAGCTGGCGGAACAGTCCTACCGCAAGGCGGTCGAGTTGAACCCAGGCGACGCCACCGCCCGGCAGCGCTACGCGGTGATGTTGTCGCGGCTCGGGCGCCACCGGGAAGCAATCAACGAGATGGAGCAAGCCCGCGAGCTCGACCCGCTGTCGCTGACGATCACCAACGCCGTGGCGGTGACCCACTATATGGCCCGCCGCTACGACGACGCCATCACCCAGCTCGAGAAAAACCGCGCTCTTTCACCGACCTACTACCGAACCTACTGGAACCTGGGGCGATGTTATCTTCAGAAAAAACAGTACCAGCCGGCGATTGCCGCGTTGCAGCAAGCCCGCGAGCTTTCCGAGAACAATTCCTTCATGGTCGCCGCGCTCGCGCACGCTTACGCGTTGGCGGGGCAGAACCAGCAGGCCTGGCAGCTACTCTCCGAGCTGCTGGAGACCTCGAAGAAAGAATACGTTTCATCAATGAGCATCGCTCTGGTGCACATCGGCTTGGGAGAGAATCAAGCCGCCTTGACCTGGATCGAAAAGGCGTTGGGCGAGCAAGCCGGCTTGTTGGTGTGGCTGAAGGTCGATCCTGAATTCGACCCGCTACGCCCCGATCCCCGCTTTCAGCAGATCCTGACGAAGGTGGGCCTGGGCGACTGAAGAATCCGAGCCGCGCGGGTGAGCAAGCTCAAGTCCACGCATCCGGCTGCCTGCTACCATGGGCATGAACATGCACGATTCCATCTGGTTCAAGACGATTGACGCGGCCGACCAAGAAGTTCTGCGCGCCTCCGACCCGCTGCCGAAAAGCGCCGGCGTTGTCATCGTCGGGTCGGGCCTCATCGGGTTGGCGATCGCCTACTACCTCACCGAAGCCGGCCGCAAAGACCTCTGCGTCATCGACCGCGGCCTGGCGCTTGGCGAGGCCAGTGGAGCCAATGCCGGTGGCCTGTGGTTCGCGCAGCAAAGCCCGGAGTTGGGGCCCGTTTCGTCTCTTTCCAAAACAAGCAGCAGCCTCTATGACGCGCTCGGATCGCGGTTCGCGTTCGACCTGGAGCGCTGCGGGCTGTTGGATCTGCTCTTCGCGGAATCTGCCGATGCCGGCAGTCAGCTCACGGCGGTTCGCGACGCCGGGTTCCGCGTCGAAAAACTCGGCGGCAAGGAAACACGATCGCTCGAGCCGGGGCTCGGCGTCACTCCGGCCGGCGCGTTTTACTATCCCGATGAAGGCCACGTGCACCCCGCGAAGCTGGGCGCGGCGTGGGTGCGGCATCTGCGTTCGCTCGGCGTGCCGATCTGTTTGAATTGCGAAGTCGGGCGCTTGCAACCAAAGGTCGAAACCACCCAGGGAAGTGTCGACGCGGATGCGCTGGTCATCGCCAGCGGCGCCTGGACCCCGCTCGTCACGCGCGTGCTTGGCTGGCAGCCCCCTATCAAGCCGATCCGCGGCACGCTGCTCGCGCTCGAACCCATGCCGAAGACTTTGCACCACACGCTGAATGGCGAGACGTATTATTTTTCGCAGTTGCCCGCGGGGCCGGTCATCGGCGGAGGCTCCGTTGACGACGTCGGTTTCGAGCAAGGTGTCGAGCAAGACACGCTGGCCGGCATCAGAGCGGAAATGAGCCGGCTGATTCCGGCTACCGCGACCCGTTCCACGGCCTACGCATGGTCGGGCTTCCGCCCCTTCATCGAAGATCTGAAGCCTGTGATCGGCCGCGTGCCGGGCCACGAAGGCGTGTTCGTCGCCGCGGGCCACTTCAAAAAAGGAGTCATGATGGCGCCGGTGACGGGAAAGATCATCGCCGACTTGATCACCCAAGGCAAGACAGAACTGAACATCGCCGCGCTTGACCCCGGCCGCTTCCAGCCGGTGCGTGAGCCTGCGGAAGCTTGAACCTGGGGCAATGCCTGTGGAAGAGTGACCGGCAGCCCGTAGCGTGAGCTCCTAAGTTTGCGGCGAACTCGAATTCACTCCCAGGACTCACTCCAAAAACCTCACTCCAAAACGCGCACTCGATGGTTCTCACTATCGCCGATGTAAACCCGGTCGTCGCTATCGACAAAAATGCCATGAGGCCGCGCCAAGCCGCACTGCAAAGGATCCCCATCGGGTCCATCGTGAACGCTGCCATCGCCGGCCACGGTGCTAATCACGCCTGACCGTAAATCGATCCGCCGGATCGTATGGCTCTCTGTGTCGGCGATATAAACGCCGCCATCGGGGCCGACCTCGATGCCTTTCGGTCCCGACAGTTTCGCCGTTTTCGCGGGACCGCCCTCGCCTGAATAGCCCAGCTCACCCGTTCCAGCGATGTGGTGGAGCGTAAGCTTCGCCATATCGATTCGAAAAACCATGTTTCCCTCGCGCAGAGCCAGAAACATGTCCCCGTTGCGATCAAAAGCAATCGCCCGAGGTCCGTTCAGGGGAGTGCCGCGAACCGGTGACCCGTCGGGAGTCACCGCCTTTTCGCCGATGCCTGCAAAAGTTTCGACCGTGCCCGCCGCGAGATTCACACGGCGTACGCGATGATTTCCGATATCGGCGACAAACAAAAACCCCTTCCCGTCGAGAGCAATACTGTGGGGCTGGCGAAACTGCGCCTGCTTCGCCGGGCCGCCATCGCCTGAGAAACCCGGCTCCCCCGTTCCAGCTACGGTGCTGATGATACGAGTCTTCGAGTCGACGCGTCGCACGAGGTGGTTTCGCATTTCGACAAAGAACATGTTGCCGTCCGAGTCAAAGCGCACCTCGTAGGGTTCGTTCAGTTTCGCTTCGAGCGCCGGACCGCCATCCCCCGAATAGCCGGGTTCACCGTTTCCGGCTACTGTCGAGATGACGCCCGTCTTCATGTCGAGCCGCCGGATGCGATGGCCATCCTCTTCGCAGATGTAGAGCGCGCCGTCAGGGCCGAGCGTCAAACCGTAAGGATTCGCTACTTGAGCCTTTGTGCCCTGGCCGCCGTCGCCCGAATACCCGCTTTGCCCGGTGCCCGCGATCGTGCGAATCGTTTTGCCCGCTGCGGCTGTAAGCAGCAAAGTGGCTGCAAGCCCCGCCAATAGTACTCGGCGCATCAGATTTTCCTCCCAGGCGAATCGAAAGACTCACCCGGTATAGCACGAAAGGCACCAGCCGGAAACCCGCCACAGATGCAGTCTTTGGTCTAATTACTAGAAGGGCTCGCTTCGGCGATAGCGATCCGAGACTCCGAAACCACCGAAACCATGCTGTTAATCGGCCCCCCTGGAAGCGGCAAAACGCATTTTGCGCTCGCGGCGCTCGAGCGAGCGCTGCAGGAGCGAAGGGCTCCGCAAGTGCGTTTGGTCGTGCCCACGGCCAGCATGGCGCAGCACCTGACGCACATTCTGGCGCGGCGCGGCCGCGTGGTGCCGGGCGAGCTGATTCAGACCCTCGCTGATTTCGTTGCGCATTTCACTCCCGATTTGACCGAGCCTACGGTTGCCCTCGAGTCTTATTTGCTCCAGAAGGCCATCGCGTCGGCCGGCCCAAGCCAATTCGGAGAACTCGCCGCCGCTCGCGGTTTGAAGTCAAAACTCGCGTCAGTCATCGCGGAGTTTCAGGCCGCCGCGTCGAGTGCCGCAACGATACAAGCGCATCTGCGCACGCCGCAGCAGATCGCCTTTGGCGCGGTTTTAAGCGAATACGAGACGCTGCTCGACCAGCGCGGGCTCGTCTCTCGCAACGAGCGGTTGCTGCGCGCGGCGAATGAAATCCGACGACAACGGTTAGATCCGGTTCGCGAGCTGTATTTCGACGGCTTTTTAAACTTTTCTCAAGGTGAAAAAGAGTTGATCGAAGCCGCTTCGGAAACGGCTGAAACTGCGGTGGTCACATGGCCGCAAGACATCGATCATCCGTTCCGAAAAATGACGGAACGGAGACTCGAAGTCAGGTTCCGTCCGCAGACAACGCCTGCCGTTGTCAGCGCCGCCTCGCCGCAAAACGAAATCGAAGAGATCGCCAGGCTGATTCTGGAGACGGGCCGTCCGTATCGCGACTTTCTGCTGATCGTGCGTTCGCTGGAAGTCTACGCGCCGCTGATTCAGTCGATTTTCGAACGCTTCGGCGTGCCGTTTCGCTTGCGCGCGCCTAGGCCCCTGTCGCAGCATGGCGCCATCCGCTTTTTGAGCGGGCTGCTTGGGGCCGCCGCGGAAGGTTTCCCCGGCGCGAAGACCTTGGAGACTCTGCGCCAGCCCTATTCTCCCATCGGCCTCTTCCCGCAAACCGACATCTTCGATTTCAGAGTCCAGGAAAGACTCCCGAATCACGGGCTGCCTTTTTTACTCGAGCAGGCCGAGGATCTCGATCACGTTCGAGACTGTCTCGAACGTTTAGGCGGCCTCAGGGAATGGGGCAGGGAATCAGCCTCACCGAGCCAATGGGGCGAGCGGTGCCGCGCGCTGCGGCTCGAATGGCTGCGTTTGCCGGAGGTCCACGATCGCATCGAAAGAACGCAAGCCCTGGAACTCCGCGAGTTGGCGCGCGCGTTGCGGCAATTTGACGACGCCGCCGTTGAGGCCGCCGATCTACTGAGCCCTTCCGGATACGAGGTCTGCTCGCTTGCTGACTACCTTGCCGTGCTCGATGACGTGCTGCTGGAAACCGCGCTGCGAACTGCCGATCAGCGCCACGACGTCGTCAACGTAGTCACGGTATTCGAAGCCAGGCAGTGGGAGATCCCGATCGCCTTCGTTTGTGGCCTCGTCGAGCGGCAGTTCCCCCGCTACTATCCCCAAGATCTCTTCTTCCCCGATGAGGACCGCCGTCGCTTGCGAAAACAGGGGTTTCAACTGCGAACAAGCGGTGAGCGCGAAAGGGAAGAGCGCTTTCTCTACGACATCGCCACAACCCGAGCCACCGAAAAACTCGTGCTGACACACGCCCGCCGCGACGAACGTGAACAACCGCTGCTGCGGTCGTTTCTGCTGCCGGCCGACTACAACAACGACCGCCCCACGGCGCCGGTGCGCGTCCGCGAGCAAGCGGCGTCATTTGACCCCAAGAAACCGCCGGCACTCAAGCACCCCGAACTGTTGCAGGAAATTCTCGCCCGCCACGCGAGCTTCAGCCCGTCTTCGCTCGAAACCTACCTGCAATGCCCGTTTCAGTTCTTCGCGGGCAAGACGCTGCGCCTCAAAGGTCCGCCGGACGACCCTGAGCGCCGTCTCGATCCGCTCGTGGTCGGCTCGATCATTCACCGCGCCATCGCTAACTGGAGTGCGACCCCCGACCAGCCGATCGACCGCGCTCTCGACGCCGTGCTCGACGAGACGCTCGAGACCCGCTCGATCCGTAAAAGCTTCCACACCGAGATGCTGCGTTACAACCTGCGTACCGATCTGGCGCGGTTCGTCAGCGAAACTCTGTCGCGGCCGCTTGGCGACCCGGCCGGGCAGAAGCGCGAAGCCGAGGTGCGCTACGTCATCGACGACACCGAGCAGCTTTTCATCAACGGGCGCATCGATCGCTACGACGTCTTCGGCGACAATTTTGGCCTGATCGTCGACTACAAGTATTCGAGCGAGAACCGCGTCGAAACGATCGTCAAAGAGCATGGCCAGGGAATGCGCTTACAGGCGCCGCTCTATCTGCTCGGCCTGGAGCGGAATCTGGGCATCCGTCCTGCCGGCATGCGTTTTTGGGGCCTGCGCCGCAAGACGACGGTGATGGGCTGGGTGGTCGACGGCCTGTTCCCGAAAGATCAACTGCTTACCGGAGACGAGGCCCTGAGCGCGGAACAGTTCCAGGAAAAACTCGACCGCGCGGTGCAAACAGCGCTCCAAGCCATTCGGGAGATCCGCGCCGGGCGCATCGAAGTCGAGCCCGTGGATCGCGGATTCTGCAGCCGCTTCTGCGATTTCCGCGCTGTCTGCCGGGTGGAATTGTGAATCTCACCGATCAGCAGCGAGAGGCCATCGAGAGCTGGAAGCGCGGCGATGTGTCGGTCGTCGCCGGGCCGGGCTCGGGCAAAACCACGGTGCTGGTTGAGCATTTCCGCTGGCTGGTCGAGCGCCGCGGAGTCAGCCCTCAAAACATCGTTGCCATCACGTTCACCGAAAAGGCCGCCAACAACATGCACGAAAGGCTCGTGCGTGAGGCGCCGGCGCCCGAGCTGCGCGAGAAATTCGAGCGCGCCCAGATTTCCACCATCGATGCTTTTTGCAACCGCTTATTGCGCGAGCACGCTCTCGAAGTCGGGCTCGACCCTGAATTTCGCATCCTCGACCCCAGCGAGCAGGAAGTCGAGACGCGCCGCGTCGTCGGCGAGGTGTTGAACGAGGTTTTCGAGGCCGACCCCGAGGCCACCTACGAATTTCTGGCCGCCTTCGCGGGTTCGAACCGCTACGCTGACGAGTTCCAGATTTCGCATGTCCACGACCAGTTTTATCTGCTCTACCTCGGCGTGCGCGCGTGGGACACACAACCGTTCGTGCAAGAAGCCGATCAGGCCGGGGCGTATAGTGAGCTCCTCGATCTGTTGCGGTCGGAAGCGGAAAAGCGCGCTTCCAAGCCGCTCGCCAACTGGGCGCAGTCCGCGCCGCCGGCCGGCCCCGTGCTGACTCCGGAGCACCTTGAATGGCTCAGCACCGTCGAGCAGAACATCGAGTTCATGACGACCCTGGGGAGAGCCAAAAGCCTCCCAAAGAAAACCGGTGAGGATCTGATCAAGATCGCGCAAAGCGCCCGCCTTTCGGCGACTCACGGCAAGGCGCGGCGCTGGGTCGTCCGCGTGGTCGAGCGGATCGAAGAAGTGTACAGCGCGTGGAAACGCGCCAACGCCGCCCTCGATTTTCCGGACCTGGTCGAGAAGACCGTTCGCTTTCTCGAATCACAACCTGATTTACGCAGCCAGTTTCACCACATCCTCATCGACGAGTACCAGGACACCAACACCTCCCAGGCGAAGCTGGCCAAGCTGCTGCGAGGTGAGTCGAAAGATGGCTCGCGCGTTCTCTACGCTGTCGGAGATATCAATCAATCCATCTACGGCTTCCGTCACGCCGACCCCGACGTGTTCCGCGACTATCGCCGCCAGGTCGAGGCCGACAAAGGCCATGTCGTCGACTTGATGACAAACTTTCGTAGCCGTCCTGAAATCCTGCGGGCGGTCGCAACCATCCTCAGCGGAGCCGGCGGCATCGAGCCCCACAAACTCGAGGCCGGCGAAAAGTTCGCGCCCAAAGACATCCCGAGCGTGGAAATTCTAGTGGCGCGAGGCCTGGTTGACGAAGACCCCGCGGCCCACGAGCGGCGCGAGATGCTGCTAGTCACGGCGCGTATTTTCGAATTGCACGAGACCTTGCGCGTTGGCAATCCGCCCCGCCCGGTTCGCTGGAGCGATTTCGCGGTCCTGCTCCGCACGCACGACCAAGTGTCGCGCTTTGCGGCGGCGTTGCGCGACGCCGAAGCGCCCTACCAGCTTTCCGCCGGCCGCGGTTTCTTCCAGGCGCCGGAGGTGCGCGACCTGGTGCACTTCTTGCGAATTCTGCGCAACCCGCGCGACGAGATCGGCTTGGCGGCGGTGCTCCGCTCGCCGCTCGTCGGCCTGGGCGACGAAGCCCTGCTGCGCATGAAGCTCAAGGCGCGCAATCTCGCCGAAGCCCTTCACAACCCGCCAATTCTCGATGGGGAAGACGCTAAAAAGCTGGAAAGCTTCCGTCAGCGCTTCGCCTACTGCCGGCGCGTGCGAGAAGACCAGCCGGCCGATCTGCTGCTGACCCGCCTACTGGCCGAGAGCGGCTACGAAGCCTGGCTGCTCACCCAGCCGGGGGGGCTGCAACAGGCCGCCAATGTTCAGAAGCTGCTGTCGATCATCCGGGCGTTTCCTGCCGCGCGCGATCTGCCTTTCGCCGCGCTCATTGAACGTCTTGAAAAAATGCAGCAGGTCGGCACGCCGGAAACGGAGGCTTCCGTTCCGGACTCCGCCGAAGACGCCATCCATCTGATGACCATGCATGCGGCGAAAGGCCTCGAGTTCCCCGTCGTCTTCCTGCCGGCTATCAGCCGCGGCCAGCGCTTCGACACCGACCCGCTGCTTTTTTCACCCGCGGACGGCATCGGAGTTTCGTGGCTCAATGCCGCGAAAGGCGAAGGCTTCAGCGATGCGGCTCATCGAGCGATCCGGGAAAAACGCAAGGACCAGGAGCGCAACGAATCCGACCGCCTCTTTTACGTTGCGATGACCCGCGCCGAGGAGCATCTCGTGCTGAGCGCTTCGTTCAAAGCGACGCTCTCGCCCAAGGGTAAGGAGAGCATCCGGGTCGAGCACTGGTCCAAGTACGTGCGGGACAGCCTCGCCATCGATTTCCAGCAAGTCGACGATCAGCCCATCATCGAGCAGCGCGACGGCTGGCAGTTCCGGCTCTTCCGGACTGCTCAAGACCCCGCCACTGTGCGGCCGGTCCTGGCGCATCCGGGGGAAAGCAGCGTCGCTTGGGTCGAGCGCCCCGAGCCCGGCGATCAATCCGACTCGGAGACTGCGGTGACCTCGGTCGCGCTGTTTGCCGAGTGCCCGCGCCGGTACTACCTCTCCCGCTACTTAGGTTTCGCCGAAGCCCGCCGCCCCGCGCGCGGCCACGCCGCCGAAAACACCGCTCCGGACGACGCCCTGCTGGGAGAACCCGACGAAACCGACGCCACCGAACTCGGCCACCAGGTCCACGCCGCGCTGGCCGGCTCCCTGCCGCTCGACAGCATCTCTGGCGAGACCTTGCACCTGGTCGAGACCTTCCATGCAAGCGAGCTGGGAAAGCGGGCGGCCGCCGCCGAAACCGCCGTTCGCGAGCAGCACCTCACCTTCGCCATCGGCGGACACCTGCTGCGCGGGCAAATCGACCTTTGGTTTGAACAGGATGGCCGGAGCGCCCTGGTCGACTACAAGACCGACCAGGTCAGCACGGAAGAGGCGCCGGAGCGGCTGCGAACCTACGGCTTGCAGCTCCAGCTCTATTCGCTAGCCCTCGAGCAAGCCAACGGCACGCGCCCCGTTCAGGCCACGGCCTATTTTTTGCGGCCTAACCTTGCTCTCGATGTCGATCTCAGCGCGCCGGCGCTGGACCGGGCTCGAGAGGCCGTGAGGCGATTTTTCGCAGCCCAGGCGAAAATCGACTTTCCGCTTCATATCGGCGAGCATTGTTTTCGATGCCCCCACTATGGCGGCTTGTGCCCCGCGAAAGTGCCGCATCACGTTGACGAACAAGAAGATACCTCGCTTGGCAGGACCGGCCAGTCCGCACCGGTGGGGCCAACATCTCCGGTCCCGGCGAAACCGGCTCCTCGGCAGACCGGAAGGGCAGGCCAGCAGCCCATCGCCGGCCAGCTCAACCTTCCGTTCCAGCAGGACGATAATTGATTTGCATCGGTTCGTACTCTCGAACCCTCAACCAATGTAAAATTCTTTTGGCTTTTATGAACAACCTCTGGACCCTAACTCAACCTCCCCTGCGTATCAACCTTTTGCTCTCAGTCACCGACTGCGCTAGTCTCGGTTGAGGCCGCCGGGTTTCGGCGGGTATATTAGCCCCAAGGGAGAAGTGGATGCATTCGTCGCTCAGAACGCCCGCCTCGGCGGTCCTGCTGGTAGTGTGTAGCTTGTTTGGTTCGATGGCCCGTGCCCAAGAGGGAACCCAGCAAAAACCGCCGGAGAAGCCGCCGCAGTCCGGTCCTCGATCTACTCTGATCGGTCCGTTCTCCATCGGCGTCCGCATGGGCATCCTGGTCGGCGACTTGATGGAGGGCGGCAGCTCTATCGTTACCGACACGACCTTGAACCCGGACCGGACCACCGAGGCCAACGGCGAGTCGACCTCGGGCCGCTTCGGTTTCGGTCCCGTCGTCCAGATCAACCTCACCAAGCGGATCTCCCTGAACGTGGATCTGATGCGCCGCAGCGTCGGCTACAACGCTACGACAACGGTCAATGATGAGGCGACCAGCACGGCTGACGCGGCATTTGTCTCAGAACGTACGGAAACAATAACGGCCAAATTCTGGGACCTGACGCTGCTTCCGCGATACCGTTTTGGAGAGCCTGGGAAACGGCGCCCCTACATTACCGGCGGGTTCGCGCTGCGGTCGCTTTCCAAGGAGCGCGGCACGGTACAAACGACCGACGCCGATGGGGACATCGATTCGGGGCCCCTGGACGTCCAATCAGCTAACAGCTCGATTCGCGGGGCGGCGATCGGGGCAGGGATTCAGATCCAGGACGACGTCGGTTTCAAGCTGGAGCTCGAATTCCGGTATACCCGCTGGTTCCGGCGAACCTTCGAGACCGTCGCGGCTAACTCGAGCAGGAATCAGGCCGAAGTCCTGCTGGGCTTAACGTTCTAGTTAGGTATCAACGAGATACAGCAGATACGCATTCCGAGCCGCGCGCGTGAGAAGGCCGTGGTTTCTGCTGGCGGCGAGTATTGTCCCCGCAGTGGCCAAATGGTCTTTGCCGTGGCCAAGCAGGGGCGCCTGACCGGCCGGAAGGCCCAATGGGGCCGAATCAAGCGGGCTTCGGCGGGATTGTCCTCCACCAGCAAAACCCGTGTTGTTGCCCAGGACCGGTGCCGTGTTCGATGTGGGCCCTGTGTTGGTTTCAATCATGGCTCCCTTCAGGCTGGGCCCCGGGCCGGCAGCGTAAACTGGAAAGTTGCTCCACGCCCGGCCTCGGATTCGACCCAGATTCTTCCACCGTGGCTCTCCACGATTTTTTTGCAAATCGCCAGGCCGATCCCCGTCCCGGAATACTGGCTGCGGCCATGCAAGCGGCGAAAGATCTCAAACACCTGATCTCGAAACTCCGGGTCGATTCCAATGCCGTTGTCCCGCACCGTTAACAGCCATTCGCCGCCGCGCTTCTCGGCCGACACTCGGACACGCGGCGCATCGTCGCCGTGATACTTCACTGCGTTGCCGATCAGGTTCTGAAATAGCTGAATCAACTGCGCACGCTGGCCTTGCACAACAGGCAGCGGCGTCAATTCGACTTGCGCCGCGCTTTCCTCCACCGCCGCTTGAAGATTGGTGAGCGAGGTCCGCGCGCATTCCTCCAGATTCACTGCTTCCGGCGTGGGGGCCTCCCGCCCAACCCGCGAGTACGAAAGCAAATCGCGAATCAACGCTTGCAGGCGTTCGGCTCCCTCGATCGTAAACCGCATGAACTCGTCGGCTTCGCTGTCGAGCTTGCCGCGGTAG
>JBBDWJ010000320.1:0-12775 GCA_040902925.1 Bryobacterales bacterium
GATGATGACGGCTCCGTCATGGAGCGGCGAGGTGCGCTGAAACACGCTCACCAGCAGGTCCGACGAGAGGCGGGCATCGAGCGCCACTCCGCTTTGGATGAATGTACGCAGGCCGGTTTCCCGTTCAATGACAATCAGAGCCCCGACCTTGCTCTGCGAAAGTTGCGTCGAAGAGAAGATCACGTCTTCGTATTCGTAATGGATCGCGCCGCTGGGGCGTTTTTTGCGCACGAATTCGAGCGCCAAATAGCGCAATGCCCGCCGGATTTCCGCCTGAAAAATGATGATCAGCGCGATGGCAGTGTAGGGAGCGACGCTGCCGATGACGGACCGAATCGTGGCAAGCCCCAAAAATCCCGCGAACACGTACAGCGCGGTCACCATCAGCACCCCGACCAGAACCGGAGCCGCACGAGTGCCTCGAATGCTGTGGAGCAAACCGTAGAGCAGATAGGCAAGCAGCAGAATCTCGACCAAGGCTTTCAGCCAGGCCGTGGGACCGCCGCTCATAAGCCCGTCGAGTTCGGGAAACATGGGCGCGATGATTCCTCCTAAGTGTAACGAATTCAGAAACGTGGCGAGGGGTAAACGCTTTTGAGACGGCGCTGGACGGGGTGGCTGACCGCGCCGCGCCGCACGGCTCCACCTGCCTGAACCGGCTGTTACGCTAGTCAACATGACCCGACTGGTGTCCGTATGGCTTGCTCTCCTCATCGGCTGTGCGCTGGGGTGCTCGAGCCCCGAAGCGGTGCCGGAAATTCCGCGGCCCGAGCATCCGCGGCCACAGTTCAGCCGCGCGGATTGGGTGACTCTGAACGGACCGTGGGAGTTTCGATTCGATGATCTTGACGAGGGTATTGCCGGCGAGTGGTGGAGCCCTAGCGCCGCGGGATTCGAACGGAGCATCGTGGTTCCGTTCTGCTGGGAGAGCGAACTCTCCGGTATTCACGACACTGGCGGACATCAAATCGGCTGGTATCGCCGCCAAATCGAGGTCCCTGGCGGTTGGAGCGAACAGCGGGTGTGGCTGCGGTTTGAGGCTTCCGATTGGGAAACGGCGGTTTGGATCAACGGCGCGGAGGTCGGCCGCCACGAAGGCGGTTACACGCCGTTCGCGTTCGACGTAACCGATTTCGTGCAGCCCGGCCAAACCGCAACGTTGGTGGCGCGTGTTTTTGACCCCACAGACCGGCACCTGCCCACGGGCAAACAGGTCGCGCGCTGGTACACGTTCACCAGCGGGATCTGGCAAACGGTCTGGCTCGAGGCGCGGCCGGCCGTACACGTGGCGCGCTTTTCGCTCGTGCCGGAGAATCGGGGAGGTTCCTGGTCCCTGCGCGTGTCGGTGGAAGCCGCCGGCACTGACGGCACCGCTCAGGTTCGCGTTTCTTCGCCGGATTCGTCGGTGGCGGAGCAGAGCGGCAGCGTCAACCTGAGTGGCGGCAGCGGGCGCTTCGAAACGGAGCTGGCGGTCAGTAATCCCCGCCTGTGGAGTCCTGACGATCCCCACCTTTATGACTTGCAAATCGAGCTTTCCGGTTCAGCGGGCAAACCGGATCGCGTGGAGACTTACTTTGGGTTGCGAACGATTGGGCGGGGCAGATACGGGAACGCGGAGCACGAATCGGTGCTGCTCAACGGCAAACCGGTGTATCTGCGCGGTGCGCTCGATCAATCCTTCAACCCGCGCGGCGTCTACACGGCCCCGACCGATGAATTCCTGAAACGCGATATGGAGCTGACCAAGGCGGCCGGGCTGAACTTTCTGCGCATTCACATCAAGCCCGACGAGCCGCGGCGGCTTTACTGGGCCGACAAGCTCGGTGTTCTGATCATGGAAGATATGCCGAACACGTGGGAGCAAAGTGAACGCGCTCGGCGGGCCTGGGAGGCTACGATGCGCGGCGTGATCGACCGCGACCGCAATCACCCCTCGATCTTCGCCTGGTGCCTGTTCAACGAGACCTGGGGGCTCGGTTCCGGCCGCGACTATGGCCAGGATTTCCGGCAGGACACCGGCACGCAGCAGTGGGTGCTAGCGATGTGGCGCGAGGTGAAGGAGCGGATCGACCCCTCGCGGCTCGTCGAAGACAACTCGCCCGACAAACGCGACCACGTCAAAACCGATCTCAACTCCTGGCACTTCTACATCGATGATTACGAGCGGTCGAGAGCCCACATCGAAGAAGTCGTGGCGAATACGAAGCCCGGTTCCGCTTTCAACTACGTCGAGGGGTTCGAGCAGGATACGGCGCCTTTGATCAACTCCGAGTACGGAGCGGTTTCGGCCGGCGGCGGCGACCGCGACATCTCTTGGGGCTTTCGCTACCTCACCACCCAATTGCGGCGGCACGAGAAGATCCAAGGCTACATCTACACCGAGCTTTCAGATATCGAGTTCGAGCACAACGGCATCTACAACTACGACCGCTCGGCGAAAGAATTCGGTTACGACGCTTTCGCGCCCGGCATGACGGTTGCCGATTTGCAGGGCGAGGATTTCGTGGGGTTCGACGCGCCGCCCGTGATTGAGGCCGAGCCCGGCGGCGTCGTCGAGGTGCCGGTTTTCGTGAGTCATTTCTCCGGCCGCGAGGAGCCGCCGACGCTCAACGCCTGGCTGGCGGCGGTCAACGACCAGGGCGGCGAGATCAATATGCAGGCCGCGCCAAAGCCGGTCCGCTGGGAGCGGTATCGCGTCGTCGAGCAAGAGCCTATCCGCATGAGCGTGCCTGATCTGCGTAATCTCAGCGGCGCGATTGTGTTCGAACTAGTGGACGGCGACGGCAAGCGTATCGCCGCGAATTTCGTGAACATCGTGGTGCGGCCGGCGGAACAGCAAGGAGCGCAAGGCGCGTCGAGCCCGCGCACTGAGCTGCTTGACGCGCGGCGCATGGCCCTGCGCACGGCGGCGGATGAGTTTGCGGCCGTACCCTGGAAGGGCTTGGGACCGAACTATCTCGGCCGGCGCGGCAAGTTTTGGGGCCAGGGGGCGGGCACCGTGGAGTATCGTTTTGACGTCCCCGCAGCGGTGCTCGCGGCCGGCCCGGTCAAGCTGGAATTTCTCGCGGAGCTGGCAACCAAGGCAGGCGCCGAGAAGCTCGACTGGCCGATTCGCCGCATGGACATCGACTATCCCCAGACCGACGTTCACAAGTACTCCGGCATCGTGCAGGTGAACATCGGCGGCGTAAACGTCGATCCTATCGATCTACCGGACGATCCGGCGGACGCCCGCGGCGTGCTTTCTCACCAGGCCTATTTCCATCACGGCAGCTACGGATTTTTCGCGCGCCGTGAGCTGGACCTATCGGCCTATCCCGGGCTGGTCGAGCGTTTGCGTCGCAACCCGACTTTGCGTGTGATTCTGACGATCGCCGAGGGCGATGGGGCGCACGGGCTGAGTGTGTACGGCGAGAGAACCGGCCGCTATCCGCTGGACCCGACCGTAATTGTCGAAACCAGCGAGGCGATCGAGCGGACCGAGCCGGATACGGAAGGTGTGGCCCGCTAGGAATCCGTCACAACCGGGCCAGTATCATAAAATCAACGATATACGAGCGGGAACGCCCGAAATATTTGGAGCCGCGTGCTACCCTCCAACCAGAGGAAGGGTAATCTGGACCGGCCCGCGCAAACGCCGAGGGCGGGCGACTGAGAGCCCATAGGCAAAAATATGGCGGGCCCCGAGAACTGAAACCCAATGTTTTCAGTACCGAAGCCAGGAAAAACATCGGCAAAACCGCTCAAAACTGCTCACCCCGAGCGGCACCCAAGCAACGGCGAAGTCGCCCTGGCCTGGGCTGATGGCGCGGGAGATCTTCCTGGTGCGCGATAAGCGTATCGCCGGGCGTCACTCCACGAGCGTCGCTTTGAGAATGCGCGTTTCCACCGTGATCGCGTCGAGCAGATCGTCGCCCGAGACGAGACGTCCAAAGTTTGTATGACGCCCACCCGCGAGGGGCAGCGGCGTAAGACAAACAAAAAACCGGCTGCCTACTGAGTCGCCTTTTACGCCGTCAAGTCCGATGCTGCCGCGGAGAAATGGCTGGCCGTTGATTTCCGGCAGCCAGACGCGCTCCGGGCCGGCTGCCGCTTCCCCCGCGGACGGTTCGAATGTGAAATCACGCCCCGGCGTCACCTCCAGAAAACGTTGGCCGTCAAGCCGCCCGGCCGCGACGAGCTCGACAAAGTTTTCCGCGGTCAGCGCGGCGTTTCGATAATCGAGAGCGATCTCCATGATGCCGGCGCTGGTTTCCAACCGGACGCGGTGGCCCAACGTACGCGCGATGCGCTGGTAATCCTGCGATTCGCGGCGCGTTTCAGCGGGATCGGCGTTTGCGCCGCCGCCTTCGCGATCGAGAGCCGCCGAGCGTAAGGCCGCGTCGGAGGACGCCAGCGCTGCCGTCAAATACTCATCCAAGTCGGGGGCCCCGCGCTCTTTCAGCGCCCGTAGGATGGCAGGCCTTGCAGCGCGAATTTCCGGGGTCGAATCGTTCCACATCGTTCGAAGCAAATCCAGCGCTTGAGGAGCGCGCGAGAGGCTGAGCGCGGCAGCAACTGCTTGCACTCCCTGCGGCGAGCGATAGCTCTGCGGCAGCGGCGATAGCCCTTCCATCCAACCGGCCTCATCGCCGGCCAGTGCGGCCAGCGCCGCCTCGGCTTCGTAGGAGACGATCGAGGCGCGAAACCGCAGCGGTTCGAGAATTTGCGTCGCGCGGCGGTCGCCGAGCTTTGCCATCGCACGAATGCTTGCGGCAATGACGTTCTCATTGCGGTCGCGAAGAGATTCAACGAGGACTTCCAGCGTTCCCGGATGGCCCAGCGCGCCGAGCGAACCCAATGCCGCCATGCGGACTTTCGCGTCCGGGTCGCTCGACATGCGAACCAGCGTCTCGACCACCTCGGCGGAGGGGGATGCCCGGCCCAGGCCGGTGACGGCTTCGAGGCGCACGAGAACTTCGCGGTCCTTGGTGAGGTTCAGAAACGAGCGGCTGATGCCGTCGTCCACCGCGGAGGTGAGCGCATTGAGCGCCAGCGCCGCGGCCCAGCGATTGTCTTGGTCGTCGGACTTGAGCCGCTCTTGGATCCAAGGCGTCAATTCCACCGCGCGAAGCCGGACAAGCGCCGTCAGCGTAACCGGGTGGGGAGCGGCGGTTTGGGTCAAACGCTCGGCAAGATCCGCGAATCCGAGCCTGCCGAGCGCCTCGACGGCGTTGGCCACGACGGCCCGTTCGTCGTCTTCGAGCAAAGGCAGCAGCGCGTCGGCGGCTTCACGGTGCGGCTGGCGGCCGACGCCGGCCAGGGCCTCGGCGTCTTCCATCACGCCGATGGCGAATGCCGCCGCGGCGCGAACGCTCGGCGCGTGATCGTTCAAGGCGTCGAGCAGATGCGGCAGCGTCGCGGGATCGCCGATCCGGCCCAGCGCCAGGTAAGCCCGTGCCCGCTGCTCAGCGATCGTTACCTCAAGTTGAGAGAGAAGCCATTCGTCGACAATCCGGCGATCCTCGCGCTCGAGAAAATCACCCTCAACGCGGTGTGTAGGGCGCGTCAGAAGGAGATACCCCGCCGCCAGCGCCAGCAGCGCCATGCAAACGATGGTGAGTTTGGCTTCGTGCCGTTTGACGAGCTCGACCTGCAAATCGCAATCCTATCAGACGGCTCGCGCCGGGCGTGTAGCCTTCCTGCCTCTGCGAGTGTCGATGATAAATAATAGTGTTGTGAGATCACGATGCCGGCAATAGACCGCAAACAGATTGCCCAAGATTGGAAACAGCGTGGTTTCAGTTGTGAACTGTGGACCGACCCACCGGGGCAGCGCTGGGAGGACTTCCAGCACGCCACCGACGAGTTGGTCACGGTGCTCGAAGGCGACGTGGAGTTCGAGATCGAGGGGACGGTCCATCACCCTCAGGCCGGGGACGAATTGCTGATTCCCGCCGGAGCCCTTCATTCGGCGCGAAACATCGGTAGCACGACCACGCGTTGGCTCTACGGCTATAGGCGTTCCTGAAGCCTTTCCGGCGGCGGATTTCCATCCCTGCCGGTCCACCTTCGCCGCCGTCTTCGCTAAGAACGTTCACCGATCACAGTGGGTTATGAAAGTCCTCATCTGCTCCGACATCCACAATGACCTGCGCCGTCTCGAGGCGCTCGCGAAGACTCCGGCCGATTTGTACATCTCCGCCGGAGACCTGGTGAGTTGGGAGCGCGGCCTTCCTGAATGCGGGCGGATTCTCGAGCCGCTCGGGGAGAAACTTTGGGTGTTACCCGGTAATCACGAGACAGCGGCGCAGATCAGTTCGTTCTGCGAGCAATTCGGGTTCCGCGACTTCCACGGCAAAAGCTTTGAAGCCGGCGGACGCCATTTCGCTGGGCTCGGCTATTCGAGCCCGACGCCGTTCAACACGCCGGGCGAATACTCCGAAGACGAGTTGACGCAACACCTGTCGAAGTTTGCCGCTCTGAAGCCGCTGGTGCTGGTTTGCCACGCCCCGCCGCTCGACACGCCGCTGGATGACGGCGGCGGTGGGCACTTCGGCAGCCGCGCCGTGCGTGCGTTTATCGAGGAGCACGGGCCGGAACATTTCTTCTGTGGGCACATCCACGAGGCGGCGGGGCGCTCGACGACCTTGGGCAAGACCGCGGCTCGCAACGTGGGCAAGCAGGGCTACGTCTTGGACCTTTGAGCCACCGGCCGATTGTCGCATCGAACCGCTTCGCCGGACGAGCGGCCTGGAGTAGACTCAACATTGGAGCGGGAAGAAATCGTCGAGCGCATTCTCGAAATAGCGCCCGGCCTCCATACCGCCACGACATTCCCTACAAAAGTGTTACGCGCCATCGCGCGGCGTCTGGCCCAGCGTTCGGTCCGCCACTCGGCGGAGACTGGCTCGGGCGCAAGCACGCTGCTGTTTTCCCAGTTCTCGGAAGACCACACCGTTTTCGCCGACGACGCCGGCAGCGGCAGCGTTCGCAACGTCGAGTCCTCGGCGCTTCTGCGGCCTGGCGTGGTGCAATTCGTCGAGGGGCCAACGCAGCGAACGCTGCCGTCGCACCATTTCTCGAACAGACTTGACGCCGTATTGCTGGACGGGCCCCACGCGTACCCCTTCCCCGAGCTTGAATACTATTTCCTCTACCCGCACCTTGATACCGGCGCGCTGTTGATCGTCGATGACATCCAGATCCGCGGCGTCCACAACCTGTTCGAATTCCTGCGGCGCGACCGCATGTTTCGCCTCGATGAGGTTGTCCACACCACGGCCTTCTTCACGCGCACGGACGCGCCCACGTTTTCACCGGCCGCGGACGGCTGGTGGGAGCAGGAATATAACCGCAGGCCGCTGCTGCGCTACGTCTGGCGGGAACGCCTGAAATCGTTGCTGCCCCCGGGGCTGCGCGCTGGTCTTTCGCGCATCAAGCGCGGCGTATCGCAGCACGTCATCCACCCCGGATGCGAAATCCGCATCGTGCGGCCCAACGCTGAAGAAGTAGGGGCAACCGGAACGGTCCAGGGGACGGCAATGTTGGCGTCAAACGTCAGCCTGTGGGTGCTCGTGCGGCGCGCCGACAGCGTGGGCTGGTGGCCGCAAGCAGGGCCCGTTCCGATTTCCGATGGCCGCTGGTCGGCGAACGTTTCCTACGGCGAGCCGCGCGATTGCGGCCACGCCTTCGAAATCCGCGTGCTCGCGGTAGGGCCCGCCACCACGAACGAATGGCTGCGCTGGTTGGATCGAGCGAAAGCGACGGGAAGCTGGCCGCCGGTTGCGCTGCCGGCGCCGGAGTTCATCTATGCGGAGAGCCTCGCACGCGTCATGAAATCCCAGCGCGGCGTTTCAAGGGGGGACGACTCTGCGCTAGGCGCTTAGCAAATCGATGATCGCCCGCTGGTTGGTCTCGTGGGCCCAGCCTCGGGCCCAGGTCCAGGTTTCGGCGTCCTGCTTCTTCGGGCGCCGGTGGCCGCAACCCGGCTTGAGCGTGCCGTCATCGTGCCAGAACGACTGCATCGCGTCGAACATTCCCAGGCCCGCCGCCGCCCAATGGGCCAAATGCGCGCCGCCACGGAGCTGGGCCGGCATACCCGACGCCGCTCCTGGGCTGGCCGCCGGCAAAGCACAAAAAGGAGCGCTCGGTTGTTTGTCCCGGCGAGTGGCCGATAGAATGACATATTCAGCACGCAACCTATGAAGCCGCGTATTTTCTCGGGCATGCAGCCTTCGGGCAACCTTCACATTGGCAACTACCTCGGTGCGCTGAAGACGTGGGCATCGATCCAGTATGACTACGAGCCGATTTTCTGCGTCGTCGATCACCACGCCATCACGACCTACCAGGATCCCAAGGATCTTCACGAGCGCATCGAGCAGGTCGCCGCCTTGTATATCGCGGCCGGGATCGATCCCAAGCACTCGGTCGTGTTCGCGCAGTCTTCGGTGCCGGCCCATGTCGAGTTGGGCTGGGTGTTTACCTGCGTTACTCCATTCGGCTGGCTCGGGCGGATGACGCAGTTCAAGGCCAAGTCGGGGCAGCAGGAATCGGTGGGAACGGGAATCTTTGTCTACCCGGTGCTGATGGCCGCCGACATCCTTCTCTATCAGGCCTCGATCGTGCCCGTAGGCGAAGATCAGGCGCAGCATCTGGAGCTGACGCGTGACATCGCCGAGCGCTTCAACTCGCTCTACGGCGAGACTTTTGTCGTGCCGCAAACCAAGCTGCCGGCTGTTGGAGCGCGCATCATGGGTCTTGATGATCCGACGCAAAAAATGAGCAAGTCCGCGCCGGGGGCGAATCACGCCGTCGGCCTGCTCGATCCGCCCAATCGCATCCGCAAGCTGCTGGCGCGAGCCGTCACCGATTCGAAGCCCGGAGTGGATTTCGACGATCTCGGGGAAGGTGTAGCCAACCTGCTCGCGATTTTCCAGGCCTTTGGCGAATGGAGTGACGACCAGATCAAGTCGCATTTCGCGGGCATGCGCTACGGCGACTTGAAGAAGCAGGTCGGCGAGATGGTCGTTTCCAAGCTTGAGCCGATGCAGCAGCGCTACGAAGAGCTAATGGCTGACCGCGGAGAGTTGCGTAGAATTCTCAACGAAGGCGCGGAGCGAGTCGCGCCGATCGCCGCCGAGACGATGAAAACTGTTCGCGAGAAGACGGGGCTGTACCGCTAAACCGCCACAGCCGGTTGGAACCACAGATACACACAGAGGAACACCGATAAAGACGGACGGGAAGGCGTGCGCAAAAGTGAGCGAAGCTTATCCAGCAACGATTGGCCGCGTCGTCACGACGGCCGAAAAATCGTTGCCGGCCGAAGTGTGCGCATAGCGGTTGAATGACATCCGTTGTTAGACCGCCTTCTTTAATCCGTGTTCATCTGTGTGCATCTGTGGTTCCCAAAAGGCCCGGTTCGCCTAGAACAGCTTCTTCGAATCGAGCAGGATCGTAACTGGCCCGTCGTTCAGCAACTCGACCTGCATCATCGCTTGAAAGACTCCGGTTTCAACGTGCAGGCCCTTGCCGCGCAGCATTTCCACATACCGCTGGTACAGCGCGTCAGCCATCTGCGGCGGCGCGGCATTGTCGAAGCTTGGGCGGCGGCCGCGGCGCACATCTCCGAACAGCGTGAACTGGGAAACCACCAATAACGCGCCGCCGGCCTCTTGCACCGAGCGGTTCATCTTGCCCGCGTCGTCCTCGAAAACCCGCAGGCCGGCGGTTTTTTCGACCAGGTAGGCGAGATCCGTGTCGCCGTCGTCCGCGGCGACCCCCAATAGCACCAGCAGACCCTTGCCGATCGCTCCCCGGAGTTGGCCCTCAACGGTGACCTGAGCCCGGCTGACTCTTTGAATTACAGCTCGCATTGTGAAGACTATCTTCGCAAAAGGGCCAGGAATGGTCCGCGAACGGGCCGCAGGGGCCCCGGGTAATGGGCGGGAATCCCGGCCGACCACCTTGCGCGCCGCGCCAGGCTGCGTTAGCCTCATAAGCGTATGTTCTGCTCAAAATGCGGCTTTGCCATGGAGGAAGGCTTCGTCTACTGCGGAAAGTGCGGCCACGCGATGGCGGAGGGTGCGCGCAATTCGGAGCCCCTGCGGCGTGTGGCCGGCCAGAAAAAGGTGGCCGGTGTCTGCGCCGGGGTCGCGAAGCATTTCCACGTCGATGAATCGCTGGTGCGAGTGGTCTGGGCTGGCTCGGCGATGCTGCCGTTCACGCCAGGCGGACTCGCTTACCTGCTGTGCTGGGCGGTGATTCCGCGGGAAGAGAAGCCTGCGGCGAAGCCCCGCCGTTTACAGCGGCTCGCCTCGCTGATCCCGGGACGGCGGCGTCCGGACAGCGCGCGCGCCGCCTAAGCTCATCCCCGGCGGATCGAATCCAATCGCCGCCGCCATGGCGATTCGCTATAATCGCGCTCACCTAAAGGTCTGCCTCGAGGCCGAATCATTCCTTGTCTCGCTGACGGCCCCGGTGCGCCCGTCCTTGTGCCCACATGCAGCTCCAGTTCATCGACTACCTCATACTAGCCGCCTACTTTGTATTCGTACTCGGCATTGGCCTATGGCTGCGGCGGCGCGTGCAGTCGAGCAACGAGTTTTTCCAGTCGGGGCGCTCGGTCCCGCTTTGGATCACCGGCCTGGCGTTTGTCGCCGCCAACATGGGCGCCCAGGAAATGGTCGGCATGGCGGCGTCGGGCGCCAAGTACGGCATCATGACGGCCCATTTCTACTGGGTCGGCGCGATTCCGGCGATGATCTTCGTCGGCGTTTTCATGATGCCGTTCTACTACGGCAGCAAGGCGCGTTCCGTCCCCGAATACCTGAAATACCGTTTTGATGAAAAGACGCGCACCTTCAACGCGGTGACCTTTGCCGGCATGACGGTTTTTTCTTCCGGCATCTCGATGTACGCGCTGGGACGCCTGCTGCAGTTGCTGTTTGGCTGGAGTTTCACGGCCTCGGTGCTGATCTCGGCGATGGTCGTGCTGCTCTATATTTTCTTTGGCGGGCTGACCGGCGCGATCTACAACGAGGTGGTGCAGTTTTTTCTGATGGTGTTCGGATTCCTGCCGGTGGCGATTCTGGCCGTGGATGCCGCCGGCGGCTGGCAGGGTTTGACGGCGCGGCTTGAACCGCAGATGGTTCACGCCTGGCGCTACATGGGCAGCCCGGAGCAAAACGCCATGGGCGTCGATACGTTCACGATGGTGGCGGGGCTGGGGTTCGTGCTGTCGTTCGGCTACTGGTGCACGGACTTCCTGATCGTGCAGCGCGCCATGGCCGCCAACTCGATGGCGGCGGCGCGATCGACCCCTCTGGTGGGCGCGATTCCGAAAATGTTCATCCCGTTTATCGTGATCGTGCCGGGCATGGCCGCCCTGGCCTTGCACGGCATGGCGGGCAGCGGCTTCGAGCTGCCGCTCAAGCCCGACGGCGTATACGACTACGACATGACGCTGCCCACGCTGCTGACGACCTTTTATCCCTCGGGGATGCTCGGCGTCGGCATTACGGCGCTGGTCGCGGCGTTCATGTCAGGCATGGCCGGGAATGTCACCGCGCTAAACACCGTGTGGACCTACGACATCTACGAGGCGCACATTCGCAAGGGCGCCAGCGAGGAACATTACCTGGCGGTCGGGCGCTGGACGACGGTCGTTGGCACAGTGCTTTCGATCGGCACGGCGTATCTGGCGACGCAATACAACAACATCATGGACCTGCTGCAGTTGGTGTTCGGCTTCGTCAACGCGCCGCTGTTTGCCACCTTCCTGCTCGGCATGTTCTGGAAGCGCGCTACCGGGCACGGCGCGTTCTGGGGACTGGTCGCCGGCACGGGAGCCGCCGCGGCCACGCACGGGCTGACCTTGGCGGAAGGCAAGGGCGCCTGGATCGCGAATCTGCAGGAGTTTCCCTCGACGATGGCGCAAAATTTCTGGCTCGCCATCATCGCCTGGACGGTTTGCTTCTGCCTCACCATTCTCGTCAGCCTTGTCACCAAGCCGCGCCCCGATGAGGAAATGGTGGGGCTGGTCTATAGCCTGACACCGAAGACGAAGGATGGCAGCGCCGTGCCGTGGTATGTCCGCCCCGACGTACTGGCGGTTGTGGTCGGGGTTGGCTGCGTGGCTCTCAACATCATCTTCTTCTGATCGGTGCGACGTTGGTTGGGAACGGAACTGGCTGAATTATGCGATTGGACCTGCGATATCCGCTCGGCATGCTGTTTACGACATTCGGCGTACTGCTGGTGGTTTACGGCTTGATACGGCCCGACGAGAGGGCGGTGATGGCGGCGGTGAACGTGAATCTGTTTTCGGGCCTGCCGATGCTCGTGTTCGGCGTTGTCATGTTGTGGCTGGCGCGGCGTGCCGAGACCAGCGGCAAGCCCGGGACCGGGCTGTGATTCGCACCTTTCGCGCCCCAGGGCGTGTCAATCTCATCGGCGAGCACACCGACTACAACGACGGTTTTGTGCTTCCCGCGGCGCTCGATTTGTTTTGCGACGTGCGGGCGGAAATCGCCACGGATGGCAAACTTACGGCACGATCGGCGAACTTCGGCGAGCAGAGCGCCTGGGCACTCGGGGACCTTCCCAGCGTCAAGCCGCGTGGGGATTGGAGCGACTACGTGGCCGGCGTGGCGGTCGAACTGCTTCGCTTGGGCGTCAAACCAACGGCCCTCCGGCTCGAAATCGACAGCACCGTTCCCGTTGGTTCCGGGCTTAGCTCTTCAGCGTCACTCGAGATTTCGGTTGGTTTTGCTTTGGCTTCCATGGCCGG
>JBBDWJ010000321.1:0-67950 GCA_040902925.1 Bryobacterales bacterium
CTATTGTCCCACGCCGCATCGCGGCTCAGAAGTCCAGCTAAATCGGGCGTTGTCCCCTTTTCTTCCTTCCCGTTTGAAGACCAAGCCGAAATGGATAGGCAGGTAAGCCCGCTAAAGCGGGCTGGGTCGGTCGAGGGAGTTGCGTGACCGGCCGTAAACGGTCCGGCCTAAGCCGGCTTCGCCGGACGAAGCCCCGTGAACGGGGCTTGCTCGAGTTTGGCCATTTTACTTGCGGCGGGGCAAAGACAAAGCAAGGCAAAAGGCAAATTGCAAAAGGCAAAAGGCAAAAGGGGGGATCGGCGGTAAACCGCCTGCCTAGAAGCCCCGTGAACGGGGCTTGGGAATCGAGGGGCGGGATGGTGGGATACGGCCGGCCTGAGCTTGAACCCGGGAGATCGCGTTTCGGGTCTCCGCCTCGAAGCTTTGCTTCCGGCCGGAGTCCCAAAACGTGAAGAAAATAGGCGTGGGATAAGATCCCGGGGCTTGCGCCCCGGGCTATTGGCATGCCGCCCCTTGCGGGGCTTTTGGAGAAGAAGTCGAGTCTTTCACGGCTTCCTGTCCCCGATCTGGGCAGTTGGGGCAGTTCGGGGACACGGCAGTTCGGTGACGGCAGTTCGTTGATACGGCAGTTCGGTGACGGGCGGTTCGGCGGGTGATCGGGGCAGGCGCTCGCGGAGGAGCGCCTGCGACAGTACTCCGGCCATGGGACCACGGATGCAAACCCCGGCAGAAGACGTTTCCCCTGCGATCAGGCGATCGAGATCACGCGATCGCGATCAGGCGACTGCGATCCGGCGATTTCAAAGCGATCGCGATCACGCGATGTCGAACCGATCGAGGTTCATCACCTTATCCCAGGCCGCCACGAAATCGCTGACGAACTTCCGCGGCGAGTCGTCACATCCGTAGGCTTCGGCTACGGCTCGGAGTTCCGAGTTCGAGCCGAAGACGAGATCGACGCTGGTGCCGGTCCATTTGAGTTCTCCGGTTGCGCGGTCGCGCCCTTCGTAGACGCCTTCGGTTGCGGCGGCCTGCCACTTTGTTTTCATGTCGAGCAGGTTCACGAAGAAGTCGTTTGTCAGAGTTTCGGGCCGATTGGTGAAGACGCCGTGTTTGGCCCCGCCGGCATTTGTGTTCAGAACGCGCATGCCTCCGACGAGAACCGTCAACTCGGGCGCGGTCAGCGTCAGCATGAAGGCCCGTTCGAGCAGCAACTCTTGCGCCGGGAGGCTGTGGCCGTTGCCAAGGTAGTTGCGGAAGCCGTCAAAGCTCGGTTCGAGGACGGCGCAGGATTCCACGTCGGTTTGCTGCTGCGAGGCGTCCATGCGGCCGGGGGTGAAGGGAACCGTCACGTCGTGACCGGCTTTCTTCGCAGCGGCTTCGATGGCCGCGCAGCCGCCCAGCACGATCAGGTCGGCAAGCGAAACCTTCTTGCCGCCGGACTGCGCGCTGTTGAAGTCGTTTTGGATCTTCTCGAGAACCGGTAGGACCTTGGCGAGCTCGGCCGGCTGATTGACTTTCCAGTCCTTCTGCGGCGCGAGGCGAATGCGCGCCCCGTTGGCTCCGCCGCGCTTGTCGGTGCCTCGAAACGTCGCCGCCGACGCCCACGCGGTCGTGACCAACTGCGAGATGGAGAGTCCCGACGCGAGGATCTTGCTCTTCAGGGCGGCGATGTCGTTCGCGTCGATCAATTCGTGATCGAGTTCGGGGATGGGGTCTTGCCACAGCAGCTCTTCTTTGGGGACGAGCGGGCCGAGGTAGCGCGCTCGGGGGCCCATGTCGCGGTGCGTCAGCTTGTACCAGGCGCGGGCGAAGGCGTCGGCGAACTGATCGGGGTTTTCGTGGAAACGCTTCGAGATCGACGCGTAGATGGGGTCCATCTTGAGGGAGAGGTCCGTCGTGAACATCATGGGCGGGTGTGTCTTGGACGGATCGTGTGCGTCGGGCACGGTGGCCACTGCCGCCCCATTCTGCTTGGGTTTCCATTGCGTCGCGCCAGCGGGACTCTTGGTTTGCTCCCACTCGTAGCCGAACAGGTTGTCGAAGAAGTTGTTGTCCCACTTGACCGGGTTGGTGGTCCAGGCGCCCTCGAGGCCGCTGGTAAAGGCGTCGGCGGCGGCACCGGTGCCAAAGCTGTTCTTCCAGCCGAAGCCTTGATCCTCGATGCCGGCGCCCTCAGGTTCCGCGCCGACGTTCTCGGCCTGGGGGCAGGCTCCATGCGCTTTGCCGAAGGTGTGTCCGCCGGCAATGAGCGCGACGGTTTCTTCGTCGTTCATGGCCATGCGGCTGAACGTCTCGCGAATGTCGCGGGCTGCCCTAACCGGATCAGGGGTGCCGTTCGGCCCTTCCGGATTCACATAGATCAGGCCCATCTGGACGGCGCCGAGAGGATTGGCGAGTGCGCGATCGCCGCTATAGCGCTTGTCTTCCAGCCACTTGTCCTCAGGCCCCCAGTTGATATCGAGTGCGGGCTCCCAGACGTCCTCGCGCCCGCCGCCGAAACCAAACGTCTTGAAGCCCATGGACTCCAAGGCGCAGTTACCCGTTAAGACCATCAGGTCGGCCCACGAGATTTTCTGGCCGTATTTCTGCTTGATCGGCCACAGCAGCCGGCGCGCCTTGTCGAGGCTCACGTTGTCGGGCCAACTGTTGAGGGGGGCGAAGCGGAGTGTGCCGGAGCCCGCGCCGCCGCGGCCGTCGGCGATGCGGTAGGTGCCCGCGCTGTGCCATGCCATGCGGATGAACAGCGGCCCGTAGTGGCCGTAGTCGGCCGGCCACCAGTCCTGCGAGGTCGTCATCAGCTCGAAGATGTCTTTCTTCACGGCATCGAGGTCAAGTTTCTTGAACTCCTCGGCGTAGTTGAAATCCTCGCCCATAGGGCTGCACAGGGGAGAGTTCTGGCGGAGAATTTTTAGATTTAACTGCTCGGGCCACCAGTTGGCGTTCGACCAGCCACCCATTGCCGTGTGCCTGTTAGCGGCGTGCATGACCGGGCACTTGCCTCCGTTAACACCGGCCTGCTCGGCCGTTTCTTTCGCTACTTTATCCATGGAATCCTCCTGTTTCTCCTGTGAAGCTGCTATCGGCACGCCGGGCAAAGCCCGCGAGCCTCAACACGGTACTCGGTGACCTGAAACCCGTCCGGGTTCCGTTTGCTCGCCCGGACGCTGTCCAGCTTATCGTCGTGGTAGTCCACTACTTTCCTGCAACGCGTGCAGATCAAGTGATGATGGCGCTCGAGGTTGGCGTCGAGCCGGTTGGTTTGGTGCAACTCGCTGACTTCCCGCAGCAGTCCGGCGTCGATGAACGTGTGGATGTTCTTGTAAACCGTCGCCCGGGAGATCTCCGGGATTTCCTGGCTGACGCGTTCGTAGACAAGCTCGGGGCTGGGGTGGTCGCGGCTTTCGACCAGCACGCGGTAGATGACGGTTCGCTGGTGAGTGGCCGTCAAGCCGGCTTCTTTGCAGCGCCGCGTGAACTCGCCCATGCGGGCCTCGATTTCCTGACCTAGCGCGCCCATTGGAGATATCATCCTAAACGATAATGATTCTTGTTTGCAACCCTACAACGTTTTCGGCGGTGATTGATCTGGGCGGTGATGGCTCTGGATTGCCGGGTTGCTCCTCCGCCGGAGAATCTGGAGAATCCTTAACGGCTGATTCTAGAAACCCAGCGCGGCAGCGGACACCTGTGGCCAGCCGCTCATTTCCTGAATCTGCTATCGGCCGAGCCGGCCATATAATGAGCATCTGTGAGTTGGCATGATTTACGGGATCCGAGTGGTCCGGAGTTGGACGCTTTGGCCGAGCGCTATCACCTTCACCAATTGCACGTGGAGGATTGCCGCCATGGCAACCAGCGCGCCAAGGTTGAAGAAGGTGGGGATTACACCTTCGTTGTTCTGAAGGCGGTACATATCACGGACGCCGGCGAGGTTCGGATCACGGATCTCAACCTGTTTCTGGGCCGCGACTACCTGATCACCGTGCAAGAGGGCGAGTGCCCCGCGGTGCGGCAGCACCTGGACGGGATGCATGCCGTCGCTGCTCAGTTACGTCCCGATCAGGCGCGTCCCGATCAGGCGCGTCCCGATCAGCTCTTCTACAAAGTCATAGACGGCACTGTCGATGCCTACGCGCCCGTGATGGATTGGTTCAATGAGGCCATCGACGGCATCGAGGATATGGTGCTCGAGACGCCGTCGCCGCAGACACTGCAACGCATCTTCGAGGCCAAGCGCGGCTTGATCGAGCTGCGGCGCGTGCTGAGCAACATGCGCGATGTCGCCGGTCACTTGCAGCGGCTCGAAACCGAATTGATCCAGCGTGATCTGTGGCCGTTTTTGCGCGATGTGTACGATCACCTGGCACGCGACCTGGACATGGTCGAGATGCAGCGCGATCTTCTGACCGGGGCGATGGACATCTACCTTTCCAGCGTCGCCAATCGCACGAACCAGGTCATGAAAGTGCTCACGGTGCTGGGAACGATCGCGCTACCCGCGATTGTAATCTCGGGCTTCTACGGCATGAACACCAAGGGATTGCCATGGATCGGCTCTCCGCATGGCGCTGGAATCGCCGCCGGACTGATGGTGGTAGCCACGTTGGGCGTGCTCATCGTACTCAAGAAGTTCGATTGGTTTTAGGCCGGTGCGCGATTAGAAACACGAACAGGGCGATGGTTATTGCAAAAGGCTTTGCGGCTGCAAGCCAAATTCGAGTGGAGAGAAAAAGTAATGCAACCATGGCATGTCTACAAAAAGACAAACGCCCATGACGACCGCACACAAGCACACGGTGACCATCAGCAGCGGCTGCGTGTAGAGCTTTTCCGGATGCTGGGCCGCGCTGTCTTTCTGGAACGCCAGGTGCAGGTAAAGCGCCATCACCGCCGACACCAAGGGAACGGCAAGAATCCACTCCAGGCGATAGCGAACGATGAATGCGCCGAACATGAGCATCCCGAAGGCCGCGTAGAACGTGATGGAGACCAGCAGGCGCGGCTCGTTGTAGTACGCAAACGAGCGGCGATAAGCGGAACTCACACTGCGATCGCCAATTTCGCGGTATTCAGCGAAGCGCTTGATCGCCATAAAGTAGCAACCATCCAGTAAGCAACGCCGGCCGCATGCGCCGCGGGCACATCCACATCCTCGCGGTCTCCAATATAGAGCGCCTCGTTGGGCTTGACCCCCAGCCTATTAGCGGCGACTCTGAGAATCAGCGGGTCGGGTTTGAAGCGGCCGACCTCAGGATCTTGGGCGCAAACGACAACCTGGAAGAAGCGATCCAACCCAAGCGCCTTGAGTTTCAGGCGCGGATCATAGTCGGAGACAGCCGCCAGTAAGATGTCTCGTTCGCGGCAGGCCGCAAAGAAATCCTTAGTTCCAGGGAAGGCCGCCGGCGCCAACAGGTCGAGCGGTCTTTTGTTCATCCATTCTTCGACGCAACCGGCTAAGTAGTCGGCCGAAAACCCCAGGTGCCGGCATGAACGCGACAGTTGTTCGGCCGCGACGTCTCCAATGAAGTTCTCCGCGCGGAGTTCTTCCTGAACTTGGCGGTAGACGCGGATGGCCCACGCGGCGCGCCAGCCCGAACGCGGCGATCGAAAGCAGGAGCGCAACAGTTCCCACGCCATGCGGCGGCGAACGATGCTATTACGGTAGAGCGTCCCATCAACGTCCGTAACGATGGCGCGGATCTGTGGTAAGGAGTCGATGTGTGGGTCCCCGAAAATGTTAGGTCCGCCCAGCCTCGGCTAAACGCCCGCGAGATTCAGGGAAGCCATCGCGAGCGCTGCCGGATCGATATCGGCCTCGGCAACGTGGTGTCTTCCAGTTGCAATCGCCACGAGTCAAAAAATGAGACGCCGCCGCTACCATTGGAACGAATGAGATTCGTAAGCCCCGCCCGGCACGGATTATCAGTATAGCTCAGCGCAAGCGGCTTGCCTGGCAGTACTTGGGACTGCTCCACGGACCCCAAAGTGGTTCTAAACACGGGCTGCAAGGTGCGATGCAGCGGCGCGCTGACGGCAATCGCTCAATGAACGTCTCTACCCGGGACATCGGAAGCTGGAGCGGACAGGTCTGTGAGGGGCTCCCTGTACGGTGTTAGCTCAGGTTTGATTCCGGCAACATGGAGTCGCCAGACTTTCCGGTCACGGTAGTAATCCAGCAGCCGTTCGTTCTTTTCGCGGCCCATGTCGCGCGCCCAAATGACCGCTGCGCCAACAAGGTCGGCGCCATTACTTACCCAGTCATGGTGCGGATTGTGCTTCGGTCCGTAGCTGACGAGAACCAGGTTCTTGTATCCGTTCGCCGCGAGCTGTTTGGTTATCGCCGGACGGTCTCTCACAAATGAGATGCTGTTGTAGTTCACTTCACGCGTGAGTCGAAGGCCCAAAGCCATCACGATGGACAACAGCGCAACGGCGATGATGCATTCCGCAAGAGGGCGGCCGAAAGAGCGCGAGCCCAAGCGAAAAGTCCGCAATCGCCGCAGACCGGTAACGGCCAGGAATACAAACCACGGTGCAACCGGAGCCACGTAGTGGGGACGCAGGACGTTAGCGAAAGAGCTGATTGCGCTCGTCAGGATCTCCAGGATGATGGTCCCGGCGGCAAAGATCGCCCAGCGATGGTAGGGGCGGCCGAAGGCGCAGACCACGGGAAGGCACAGGGCAAATCCCAAAAAGAACTGCAGCATCAAAGTCCAGTGTTGTGGAGCGAAGCCTGAGCCGTTTCGTTTCTCGTGATAGCCCTCCAGCATGAAATCGAAGTAGTAGGCGCGCAGCGGTTCATGGTTGTAAGTCTTGGCCGTTTTGGGACTCTGAAAGATAAACACAGGAGCGACTTCGTACAATTCCATGTTGACGACATAAGGCATCTTGAGGGGATCACCGGTGCCGCGATAGTTGTAGTAAGCCATCGCCAGAATCCCGGTCAGCAGTACCGCTGCCATGGGTATCGCCACCCGCCAAGCGTCGCGCCAGTGCGTCCAAGCCCAAACCAGCAGCGCGACCGCCACCGGCAGCGTGGCGACAAGCCCTTCAAGGGGCCGGCTGTTGGCGAGGACGATCACTCCCAATGCCAGCAAGGCCGCGTCGCGTCGCCGCGCGGAACGGAGTATCCGAGGCAACGCTCCGAATACCAGAGCGGCGCCTATGGCGGCAACCGCCCCGCCCCAGAACGTTCTTGACCAGTAGCTAAACCAATACTCGTCCCACTGGGGCAATGAGCCAAATCGAAGCGCGGGCAGCAGCGCGCCGAACAGCGCCCAGCGCGGCGGAACCCAGGCGAGCAGCATCCAGCAAAGCGCCGCCGAAGCCGCGGCCATGCTGAGGCAAACGCCGGCGATTGGGAACCCGGTCAACACTTGTCCGGCAGCCATGAACAAGCCCTGCCCAGGCGGATACTTGGATTGATAGGTGGGAAGAGGGTTTACGTGAAATGCCTCGAAGTGCTCCCACAGTGGATGCGGCGGGTTGGTCAGCCGGCCGTGCGCAAAGGTGTCGGAAGCGAGAAGATAACTGAATTCATCCGGAACCAGCGGCGCATACGGGCTGATCCAATTGATGACCACGCACGACGCAAAGGTCAATGCGGCGGCGGTCAGAATGGCCCGCCTCGGGCTGCCCGCGAGGCGCGTCAGCACACGCGACGGTAGGGCGTAAATTCGCGTTGGGAATGCGCGGAACAACCAGACGACTACGAGCGCTGCCACGACTGGCGCGAGTTCGGCTAACGCCCGGTAAGACACTAGCTGATATATAGCAGAGTGCGCGGCCTTGGTTGTGTATCGGCTGGCCGCGACCAGCCGGCGCTACGGCTAGCGCGTGGCCGGTTACTGCCTGATGCCCAACCATGTGCATTGAGTCGCGGTCCGGAAACCCGAAACAGGACTTAAAAAGGGCTGCGCCCCAGCTGCGTCGGGTTCCAGATGCGTCCCCCTTTTCCGCGTTCTTTGCTCCTCTTCGACCGCGACTGTGCTACAAAAAGGGTGCGCGCGGGGCGCATCCAGTCCGCGGAAAGGGCCGTGCCCACCCACTAGAAACAGAAGCCTGAAGGTACGAACCTTCTTTCAGCCTGATCCAGTGCGGACTCCAGGCTCAAATGAAAGGAGATTCGTATGTCCGACGCACTTGCCTTACCGCCCCGTCCCAATCTTGAGCAATACAAGAAGCTCGCCAAGGACTTTCAGCATGCCTGCCAGTCAGGCGACGAGGGCGCCATCCGAAACTGGGCCGCACGCTGGGCCGCAACGCTCGCCCGCCTGAACGGGCCGGCCGCTACCCCCGGCGTGCAGCGGGAGATCGGCTGGGATGCTGAACGCGTTCTGCGTCAATGGCACAAGCTCCGGACGTCGAATGAAGGCTTGGCCGGCTGCACCCTGTCAGGCGCGCAGTTTCTGGTGGCGCGCTGCCACGGGTTCACGAGCTGGCCGAAATTCGTGGAGCACCTCGAAGCGCTGGCGCGCGCGAATTCCCCGGTATCGCAATTCGAACGGGCCGCCGACGCGATCGTGAACGGCGACTTGGCTTCGCTTGAGAAGCTGCTGCGCGAGAACCCGGAGCTGGCGCGGGCGCGCTCGACGCGCGAACACGCCTCGACCCTGCTGCATTATGTTTCCGCGAACGGCATCGAGGATTTCCGGCAGAAAACGCCCGCGAACATCGTGGCCATCGCGCGGCTCTTGCTGGATGCGCGCGCCGACGTCAATGCGGAGTCGGATGCGTATGGCGGCCGATCGACAACGTTCGGCCTGACGGCGACGAGTGTGCACCCGGAAAAGGCCGGCCTGCAGCTTCCCCTTCTGGAGCTGCTGATCAGCCGCGGGGCGGTCATCGATGGCCCCGACGGCGCCAGCGCGGTTGTCGGCTGCCTGCGGAACGGGCGCGGCGATGCCGCTGAGTTTCTGGCGAGGCACGGCGCGCGGTTGGACCTGGAGGGAGCGGCCGGCGTCGGCCGTCTCGACGTGGTCCAGCGCTTCATCAACGAGGATGGCAGCCTCACGCCACCGGCGACACCGAAGCAGATGAAGGACGGTTTCGCTTGGGCCTGCCAGTTCGGCCGGACCGCTGTCGTCGACTTCCTGCTGCGGCATGGAACAGGCATCGATGCGAAACTCCCGCATCACGGACAGACCGGGTTGCATTGGGCCGCTTACGGCGGACATGCGGATACGGTGAGACTCTTGCTCGAACGCGGCGCTCCGGTCGGCGCCAGGGACGAGAGCTTCGATGGCACGGCGCTCGAATGGGCCGTGTACGCCTGGGGCAATTCACATGAGCAGACCGTGTCCAATGAGCAGAGCGGGCGTGACGACTACGGGGTGGTCGCGATGCTCGTTGCGGCGGGCGCGAAACTCGACGCGAACTGGTTTGAAGTGGACGATGAAGAGCGGCGGAGGGCAAGCCGAAAGCTGAACGCCGATCCGCACATGCAGGCCGAGCTGCGGGGCGGCATACCGAATTGACCGATGTTCCCAACAACGGGGCGGCTTGTAATGCACCTGTTCTGCGGCCCGCTATTGGGAAAAACGTTTGAGCGGAAGTTGGAAAGTTGGGGACAGGCGAGGATGCAGCCTACTACTCCCATCGCCCGTAACGAACCGTGCAGGCCATGGTACCTGCGCCGGCCCACCCAAAACTCCATCGGAGCCGATGGGAGATTCGGCGATGAAAATTGCATCACTTTACAGCGTTATTACCGTGTTTCTTTGTCGAGCGCTCGCTGCGAAAGGACTCCAGCCAAGACACGCTCGACCCTCATAGCCCTGAGTCGAATAGAAATTGACAGGAAATAGAACGGCGGCGTATCGAACGCCGCCGTTCAGGGTGCGAAAAACCGGACCGCCCTTTCGTTGATCCGATCCGATTTGTTGCCGTCGGACGCCGGCGCGTTTCCTGCGTCAGCGCGCCCTGCTCCACACTCAGTGCAGGTCGAAGCGGTCGAGGGTCATCACCTTGGCCCACGCCTTCACGAAGTCGTCGACGAACTTTTGTTGTCCGTCGGACGATGCATAGACCTCCGCCAAGGCGCGCAGCTCGGCGCTCGAGCCGAACGCCAGGTCAACGGGCGTCGCCGTCCACTTGACCTTGCCGGTCGCGCGATCCCGTCCCTCGTAGATGCCTTCGGACTTGGCCGACTTGCTCCACTCGGTGGACATGTCGAGCAGGTTCACAAAGAAGTCGTTGCTCAGGGTCCCGGGGCGATCGGTGAACACGCCGTGCTTGGCTTCCCCGACATTGGCGTTCAGCGCGCGCATGCCGCCGACCAACGCCGTCATTTCAGGAACGGTCAGGGTCAGCAGGTTCGCCCGCTCGACCATCATCACCACCGGCGACAGACGCTGCTCCTGGTAATAGTTGCGGAAGCCGTCCGCCGTCGGTTTCAGGAAGGCGAACGACATCGTGTCGGTCTGCGCCTGCGAAGCGTCCGTGCGCCCCGGCGTGAACGCAACGGTTACGTCGGACCCCGCCTTCTTCGCGGCCTGCTCGATCGCGGCGACGCCGCCCAGCACGATCACGTCCGCCAGAGACACCTTCTTGCCGCCCGACAGCGTCTTGTTGAAATCCTTCTGGACCTTCTCCAGACGCTCCAGCACCTTGGCCAACTCACGCGGATTGTTGGCTGCCCAATCCTTCTGTGGCATGAGGCGAATGCGCGCCCCATTGGCGCCGCCGCGCATGTCGGTGCCGCGGAATGTGGCCGCCGACGCCCAGGCCGTCCGGACCAGCTCCGGGACCGTCGCGCCCGATGCGAGGATCTTGGACTTCAGCTCCGCAACGTCCTTCGCGTCGACCAGCGGATGATCCACTTTGGGGACCGCATCTTGCCAAACCAGCTCCTCGCCCGGAGCCTCCTTCCCGAGATAGCGCGAACGCGGACCCATGTCGCGGTGGGTCAGCTTGAACCACGCCTTGGCGAAGGCAAGCTGGAATTCGGCCGGGTTTTCCTGGAAGCGCTTGGCGATCTTGTGGTAGGCCGGGTCGGCTTTCAGCGCCAGGTCGGTTGTGAACATCATCGGCGCGTGCCGCTTCGACGGATCGTGCGCGTCGGGTACGGTGTTGGCCGCTTGCCCCTCGGCGGGCATCCACTGAGTAGCGCCGGCGGGACTCTTGGTTTGCACCCACTCGTAGTTGAACAGATTGTCGAGGTACTGCGAGCTCCACATCGTCGGAGTGGCCGTCCACGCACCTTCCAAACCGCTGGTGACCGTGTCGCCTCCCTTGCCACCGCCGCACTTGTTCTTCCAGCCGAGCCCTTGGTCTTCGAGCCCGGCGCCTCCGGGTTCCCGTCCCACGCAGTCGGCCGGCTTGTGAGCGCCATGCGACTTGCCGAAGGTGTGGCCACCGGCGATGAGCGCAACCGTCTCTTCGTCGTTCATCGCCATGCGACCGAAGGTTTCGCGGATATCCTTGGCGGCCGCCAGCGGATCCGGCTTGCCGTTGGGACCTTCGGGATTCACGTAGATCAGGCCCATCTGAACAGCCGCCAGCGGCTTATCCAGTTGCCGGTCGCCGGTGTAGCGTTCATCGGCAAGCCAAATCTTCTCGGGGCCCCAGTAGACCAGGTCGGGCTCCCAGTCGTCCTCGCGCCCGCCGGCGAAGCCGTAGGTCTTAAATCCCATGGCCTCGAGCGAGACGTTGCCGGTCAGGACGATCAGGTCGGCCCAGGAAAGTTTCTTGCCGTATTTCTGCTTGACCGGCCAGAGCAGCCGCCGCGCCTTGTCGAGGTTGGCGTTGTCCGGCCAACTGTTGAGCGGGTCGAATCGCTGTTGACCGCCGCCGGCGCCGCCGCGCCCGTCATTCACACGGTAGGTGCCGGCGCTGTGCCACGCCATGCGGATGAAGAACGGTCCATAGTTGCCGTAGTCGGCCGGCCACCAATCCTGCGAGGTCATCAAGACCTTCTTTATGTCGGCCTTGACCGCATCGAGGTCGAGGCTCGAAAACTCCTTGGCGTAGTCGAAGTCATCGCCCATCGGGTTGGACTCGGCGGCGTTCTGCCGAAGCGGCGACAGATCGATTTGCTCGGGCCACCAGAACTGGTTTGGCTTCGGCTCCTGAGCCCTGAGTGCATCCGTTAGCACCAAAGACGCCGCACAAACCGCGACAGCGGCGAGCAGCGCCATGAGGATCCTTTTCATATTCGTTTCTCCTTGATCGAGCGGAAGGACGTTAAGTTTGACGTTGGATGAACCACACCGCGACCCGGCTTCGACAGCGACGGATGCGAGCCACGTCGCAATCCGCCGGGAGCTTCACGGCCGTTTGGAGCTTCACGGCCACTTGGAGCTTCACGGGCGCCGTCCTCATGCCAACTCGAAATGCGCGTTGTTGTGTTGTCAACACAGCCGCCTTAGAATTATTCCCTAGCAACGGAATTTTTTAGGGATGGCGTTGTTGACCTTCCAGAGGAAAGCGGCCCTGGCTGAGATGCACCAGGCCATGCTGGCCTGCCACGACTCGCTGTTTCGCTATGCGCGGGCGCTCAGCGGGGACCCGGCCGACGCCGAGGAACTCGTTCAAGACTGCTACCGGCGAGCCCTGAGCGCGGCGCGTAAACCGTCTCCCGGTGAGCCTGAGCAGGTGCGTCGCTGGATGTTCGTCATTCTGCGCAACGTTTGGAAGAATGACCGCAGGGCGCGCAGCCGGGAGGACGGCCTGGAGGCGGCCGAGCCGCTTGCGGTGGACTCTTCGCCCGAGAGCGGGCTGCTGCGGCGCGCTCTGCAAATCGAGGTTCGGGCGGCCCTCGACTCCCTCAGCCAAGCGCATCGAGAGGTCATCGTGCTGCGAGACATGGAAGACTTGCCCTATGAACAAATCGCCCGCGTGCTCGACTGCCCCGTCGGTACCGTGATGAGCCGTTTGGCGCGCGCCCGGACGCGTTTGCGCGAGATATTGTCGAAGGTTGTCGGGCGGGAGTCCAGGCGGGAGGCTCATCCATGATGGACTGCGGCGATGTCCGCGACGCGATGCACCGCTATCTCGACGGGGAGCTCCCCGAAGACGAGATCACCAGGCTGGAGTCGCATCTGCTCGACTGCGCCGCTTGCCGCGAGGATCACGGCCGTTGGCAGGAAGTGGCGGACGCGGTCCGCGGCGCAAAGGAAGCCTATCGGCCCTCGCCGGCATCGGAGCAGCGCGTCCGCGAGATGCTCCAGCGAGCCGAGCGCCGCCAGCGAGCTTGGCATTGGGCTCGCGCCGCAGCCATCGCCATTTTGCTCGGCGGCGGGATGGCGGGATGGCTGGCGGGCTGGTTTGGCCAGGACGGCGAGTCTTTCCGGGTTTACGCCGCCGAGTCTCACTTGCGATATGCCCGCGGCCGGCTGAGCCTCGATGCCGAATCCGGCGACCCGGCCGTGCTCTCGGCCTGGCTGGAAGACAATCTGCCGTTCCACCTGAAGGTGCCCGCTTATCCCGAAGCGGCGCCGGGGGACAACGCCTACGAGCTGGTGGGCGCGCGGCTGCTCCGCCATCAGGACGACGACGTCGCTTTCCTCTCGTACACCATGTACGACAAACCGGTTTCGCTACTGGTGGCCTCCGCCGTCGGCCGCGAGCCGGTCGGCGGCCAGGTCTATCGCTCCGGCAATCTCGACTTCCACTTCTACTCGGTCGACGGGCTAAAGCTGATCGGCTGGGTCGACGATGGCCTGAGCTACGTCATTGCCTCCGACATCGACGCCGTCGGGGGCCAGTCCTGCGTCGTTTGCCACGGCCAGGGCGCGGAACGGCGCAAGTTCGAAACCCTTGAGCAGGCTCGTTGAGGACCAGCGCGGCAGTCCGGCCTAGACTCACCGTTACCTGGCGTCAACAAACGATCCAACAAAATATCGAATCGAGGGGGAAACCTCCCCCTTCTAACAGCCATTGTTGATTGGACAAGGTGGTCGGGCCGGGACTGGATGGGGCGTCGCCTGGCCCTCAATTGCGGCGCTGGGGTATGCTCAATGGCACTCATATATCACTTGGCGCCGCAGGCTGTCGTCATTGTTGAGGTCTTCGCGGAAAAGACGCAGGCCACCGGTTTATCCCGGCGCTTTCGCTCTGACGCCTTTCTCTGCCCCGTCCCGCTAGACAAACCGGGGCCGAATGCCGGACCCTATACCCAACCAACAAGGAAAGCGTGCGTTGGTGTTCACCAGACGCGGCGCAAACTGACGACGTAATGGAGCGCTAACCCGTGCTTCCGCATCGAAATTGTTGCCCTCGATTGCTTGCGGCCCTGAAGGCCGTGTGGCCGGCGGCACTGCTGCTTTGTTTCTCTCATCTCACCCCCGGCGCTCTTGCCCAACCACCGGCTCGCAACCAGCCCAATATCGTCGTGATCCTGGCTGACGACCTCGGCTACGGCGAGCTTGGCTGCCAAGGCAATCCCGAGATCCCTACGCCGTCGATCGATTCGATCGCCCGACGCGGCGTGCGGTTCACCAACGGATATGTCTCCGCTCCGAACTGCAGCCCCTCGCGCGCGGGTCTGCTGACCGGGCGATATCAGACGCGCTTCGGCCACGAATTCAATCCCATCGGCGCGCGCAACGTGGAGCCCGGCGTCGGGCTGCCGCTCCGCGAAACAAGTTTTGTGGAACGCCTCCACGACGTGGGGTACGCGACGGCGCTGGTAGGCAAATGGCACTTGGGCGGCACGGCTCCGTTCCATCCCAATCGCCGCGGGTTCGACTATTTTTATGGCTTCCTTCATGAAGGGCATTTCTTCGTCCCGGCGCCGTGGGAGGGGGTTACAACCATGCTGCGTCGCAAGTCATTGCCCGGCGGCGAGCGCGGCCGCGCCCACCTCGGGTCCGTCATCTACTCGACGCACATGGGCCATGACGAGCCCCCGTATGACGCCGACAATCCGATGCTCCGCGGCGGCCAACCCGTAGCCGAACAGGAATACCTGACCGACGCGATCACTCGTGAGGCGGTGGATTTCGTTCGCCGCAGTGCGGAGCAGCCTTTCTTTCTGCTTGTCTCCTACAACGCCGTTCATAGTCCGTTGCAGGGCGCCGATCGATACATGCAGCGGTTCGAATCGATCCCCGACATCCATCGGCGCATTTTCGCGGCGATGCTCGCCAACCTCGACGAGGGCGTGGGTAAAATCCTCGCCGCTCTTCGCGGACAGGGTTTGGAGGAGAACACGCTGCTGTTCTTCCTCAGCGACAACGGCGGGCCTACACGGGAGCTCACCTCCAGCAACAAACCTCTGCGCGGCGGCAAGAGCGACGTCTACGAGGGAGGTCTGCGGGTTCCCTTCCTGGTCCAATGGCCGGCCCGGCTGCCTCAGGGGGCCGAAGAACATCGGCCCGTAATCTCGCTCGACATCGCCGCGACTGCGCTGAATGTCGCCGGCGCCGGCGAGCAAGCAGCGCTGGACGGGGTGAGCTTAACCCCGTATCTCACCGACGAAAACTCCGGACGCCCGCACGAGGAGCTCTTCTGGCGCCAGGGGCAAAGGATTGCCGTGCGTGTTCATGATTGGAAGCTGTTGCGCAATTCACGAACCGACTCTGAGGCCTGGGAGCTTTACGATCTCTCGTCGGATCCCGGCGAAACGAAAAACCTCATTGCCGAACAAGCCCAGCGCGCGGCGAGTTTGAAATCTGTGTTGGAACGACTCGACCGCGAGATGGTCAGGCCGGCCTTTTGAGCGCGTGGTGCAGTGACCCGCCGCGGGGTTGCGTTGAGCCGATTTCCTGGTCCCCGGTTCGATTTCGCTCCAAGGTCGATCACGGGAAAAGCAGGCCGCTTCCCGGCTGGGTTAGGCGAAGATTTGTCCCCCATTGCCCTGTCCCCCAATGCTCCGAACCCTCCGAACCCTTTTGCGCTAAAGTGTTCGGTGCCGCCGGACGAAGTCGACGGACCGGCGGGCCACGCACAATCCAAAGCGACCACCATTTCGGGCGGCTGACAGGCGGTCCGGCACTGAACTGGAAAGGGGTGAAGGCATGAAGACATTTGTGTGTTCTTTTAGGGCCGCGTGCATCGCGGCTTTTTTGCTTATCGCGGGGCACGCACAGGCACAGACGACGAGCCCCTGCACCGCGCAAGCGGAAACCAACGTGACACGCGGCGGCGGGCTTGCGGAACTCGTCGCCGACTTCGTGCTCACGTGTCTCAACCCGGCGTCGAATATGTTCGGCACCGAGGCTGTTTTGTTGATCGAATCCGGCCCGGGCGTTTCCTACACTTCCGGTTTACAGGACGCCGTGATCCTGCTCAACGAAGCCGCGCCCGAGCAGCAGAAGCGCGCGCCGCTCGATCCCATCAATCCGGACCCAACCGCCAACGTATTTGTGAGCGAGCCCGGCGGCTTTGGGCCGGGCAGTCTCGTGTTCGGCCGGATACCCATCGTGGCTGACGCCGAGGGGCGTTTCACGACGCGCATCACCAACGTGCGGATCGACCTGTCGAATCCGCCGACGGCTTTGACGCTGGTGACCGCGCCCGGCCAGAGCGTTCGCGTGCCTGTTCTGTTCAAAGGCAGCAATGAAGGCGGCGCGCCGTTTTCGGATCCGGACCCGATTTCGCTCACCGAAGTTGCGGCGGAGCCGTTTTCCTTTACCGCCGCCACGGCCGAGGCGCCGCAGGCCGGCGCGGTGGCGCAGGGCTCCGGCGCTGCGCTCACCGTGACGATCGCGGAGTTGTTCGAAAGCGCAGCGAAGAAACGAATCGAGACGGCCGGCGGGCCGGAGCCCGAGGGTGAGCCCGCGCCTCAAAACGTCCCGGGAATGAACTACTACACCGAAAGCGGATTCGTGCCCGCCGACCAGGACCTCGCCAGCGTGGATGCTATCGGAGTGGCCGATAGCGGCACGCGTTTTTCAGTTCGCTTCCAGACCAGCAGCGCCGAGATCACGTTTGGGGCGCCGGAGTGCGTTCCGGCGCAGGGCGCGCTAGGGATGGAACTGCGGCTGGTAAGCGGCTTCGCGGCGGATTTCTCCGGCGGCACGCTCGCTTCGTCGTGCGGCATGACCAACATTGCTCTCGAGAACGGCGCGGCGCAACTGGTCTATGAAGTGGTCGGCGACAGCGGCGTGCACGGCGGCGGGAGCCTTGAGTCGTACGCCATTCCTTTTGGCGCGGTTTGCACGCCGCGAGCCGCGCTGAGCCAGGAGTCGGGTGCGGAGCAGACTTTTGGGGGGACGATGCTGGTCGAGGCCGGACCGGCTCCCGTGGCGGTGACGGGCGCTGCTTTGTCCAGCGGCAAGGCGCAGGCTGGCGGCGTTCCTTATCCGAGCTTCAGCCCGCAACTGGTGCAGCGCGGCGTCAACTTGAACGCGGTCTGCGCCGCCGGCGCCAAGCCGGCGTTTACGTCCGACGGCTTCACCGATGCGGCCGCATTCGGCAAGCCGCCCGCCGGCGGCGCGCTGGCATCGCTGTTCGGCGACTTTGGCGCCAGCCTGGCGACCGCCGAGACGATTCCGCTGCCGACCGAACTGGGCAACGTGAGCGTGACATTCGAAAACGTAGCCGCCGCGGCTGCGTCCGGCCGCATAGCGCAAGCCGCGCCCATGGCGGCCCCGCTGCTGTTCGTCTCGCCCGGGCAGATCAACCTGCAGATTCCCTGGGAGGTGGACATCTCCGCGGGGCTGGTTCGGGCGGTCGTGACGGTCGATGGTGTTGCGAGCGATCCGGTGGAGTTGCCGGTCGCGGCTCTTTCCCCGGGTATTTTCACCGTCGAGGCCGGCCCCGGGCATGCCATCGCCATCAACCCCGACAGCTCGCTGGCCCAGCCCGATGGCTCCATCCCTGGATTCGCCACGCGCCCGGTCCGGATCGGAGAGGCGCTGATTATCCTCGCCACGGGACTTGGGGTGACCACACCGCCCGCAGTGACCGCCGATGACAGTTATGACGAGATGGGCACGTTCGTGCGGCGCGACAGCGATGAAGTGCCTCGAGTGACCATCGGAGGCGTCGAGCAATCGCTCGCGTTTTCTGGCATGTCTCCGCAGTTCGTCGGCGTGAATCAGATCAATATCGTGGTGCAGCCTGGAACGCCGACGGGCGACGCGCAACCGTTGCTGATCGAGACGGGCGGATTGAGCTCGCGTAGTGATGTCACGATCGCGGTAGCGAACTAAATGAGAATAGGGACAGATCCGGGACAGCTACCATGGACGATTAAAGTCGAGGATGTCCCGACTTTCTCTTGTTCCCTATCCACTAAACCTTCAACCCGACTTGCGGGCAACAACCGGTATGGTTTCCACGACGTCTTCCGGCTGGAAACGGTCCCTGCGCCAGGGCATCCGCTTGAACCAGCGGCTGCTCGCAATGTCGTCGAACAGCGAATAGGCAACCGGCGTCACCAGCAGAGTCAACAGCAGCGACAGTGTCTGGCCGCCGATCACAACCACCGCGATAGCGCGCCGTTCCTCGGCGCCGGGTCCCACGCCCACCGCGAGAGGAATCATGCCCGCCACCAGAGCCAGCGTCGTCATCAGGATAGGCCGCAAGCGGTCGCGATTGCCCTGCATCACCGCCGCCAGCCGCTCCATGCCCGCGGCGCGCAGATTGTTCATGTGGTCAATCTGCAGAATGGAGTTCTTCTTGACGACCCCGAACAGCACCAGCATGCCGAGCGCGGAGTACAGGTTGAAGGTGTTGTTGCTCGCCCACAACGAAAGAAGCGCGAACGGAATCGACAGCGGCAAGGAGAGCAGAATGGTAAAAGGGTGAATCAGGCTTTCAAACTGCGAGGCCAAAATCATGTACATCAGAGCCACCGACAGGGCAAAAGCCAGCAGAAACTCGCGGCCGGTGCGTTCCAGCTCGCGTCCGCGGCCCGAAATGCTCGTCGAGTAGGCAGGAGGCATGTTCATCTCGGCGGCCGCCGCACGCAAGGCTTCCAGGCGGTCGGCCAGCGCGAAGCCCGGGGCGACGCTGCCGCGCACGCTGGCTTGTCGCTGCCGGTCGAGCCGATCAATGCGCGTCGGGCTGATCGAAGACTGAATCTCGACAAGATTGTCGAGACGCACCATGCCGCCTCCCTGGCGAGGCACGTAGAGCTGCAAAATCGTATCCGGGTCTTCGCGGAACTGCTGCTGCAGGCGCAACTGCACGTCGTAGTCTTCGTTGACCAGCACGTCGCGGAAGCGGCTCAGCTCCTCTTCGCCACCCACCATGATGCGCAGTGCGCGCGCCACATCCTGCACGGAGACTCCCAAATCCGCGGCCCGCTTGCGGTCGATTTCCACGCGTAGCTCCGGCTTGTCGAGCTTGAGGGTCGTATCGGCGTCCACGACGCCCAGATCCTTGGACTTGACGCGCAGATCCTCGGAGTAGCTCGCCAGCGACTCCAGTTCCGGGCCGCGGATGACGAAATCGATCTCGGATGGTCCGCCGCCGATGTTGAACGACCGCAGGTTGCGAACGCCGCCTCGCAGCTCGGGGTAGCGGGCCAGCATGCGGCGGATACTGCTCATCACATCGCGCTGGCTGTAGTTGTTGCGGAAAGCCTCCAGGGGCTGGCCGCGCAGTGTTTCCTGCACCAGGCGCCACAGCGAGAAGATACGCTCTTCGTGCGGAGCGATGCGCACGTAGACCTCGCCTTGATTGACGCTGCCGCCGAAGCCGCTGCTGCCGCCGCCCGGACCCGCGCCAATACTGGTGAGCGTGGTCCTGACCTCCGGCATTGACCGAAGCTCTTTCTCGATTGACTCCATCACTCCGTTCATGGCTGCGAAGCTGATGCCTTCCGGCCCGTTGACCTGGACTTCGAACTCCGCTTCATCGACGTCGCCGGGAATAAAATCCTGCGGCACGGCTTGATACAGGGGAACGGCGGAAAGAATCACCAGCAGGCCCAGTACACAGACCGCTGCTCGATGGCGCATCGAAAACGCCAGCATCCTGCCATACACACGGTCGACGTGCGCATAGAAGCCGCCCCGAGAGCCGCTGCCATGGTTGGTCCGAGAGTCTTCGCCGCGCAACAACCGCGCGCTCATCATGGGGGTCAACGTGAACGACACCAGCAGGCTGACCAGGATGGCCACCGCCGACGTGATGCCGAACTGGTACAGGAAGCGGCCCGAAACGCTCGACATGAACGAGACGGGCACGAAGATGACGACCAGGCTCAGCGTCGTGGCCAGCACGGCGAGCCCGATGTCGCGCGTCGCCTCGCGCGCAGCATCGAAGGAGTTCATGCCCTTTTCTTCGACGAAACGGAAGATGTTCTCGAGCACTACAATGGCGTCGTCAATCACGATGCCCACCATCAGCACCAGCGCCAGCATGGTGACGCTGTTGAGCGTAAAGTCGAGCGCTTCCATGACGCCAAAAGTGGAAATCACGGAAGCCGGAATGGCGACGCCCGCGATGAGGGTGCTGCGCCAGCTCCGCATGAACACGAGCACCACCAGACAGGCCAGTATGCTGCCGAGCACGAGGTGAGTCGTGATTTCGTGAAGCGCCGCCCGGATGTAGCGCGACTGATCGAGAATGATCTCCATGCGCACGTCGGGCGGCAACTGCGGAACCACGCGAGCCATGTTGGCCTTGACGTCGTCGATGACCGCGACCGTGTTGGCGCCCGATTGACGCCGCACCAGCATCGTCACAGTCGGCACGCCGTTGAGGCGAGCCAGCGTGCGCTGCTCCTTGGTGCCGTCCTCGGCGTAGCCGATATCGGCGACGCGGATCGGCACGCCGTTGACCGTCGTGATCACCAGATCGTCGAATGCCTTCGGATCGGCGATCCTGCCCACCGTGCGCAAGGTCTCCTCGCGGATGCCGGCGGTGACGTTTCCACCCGGCACGTCGGTGTTCTGGCGGACCACCGCATCGGCCACGGCGGTGATGGGAATCTGATACGCGACCAGCCGGTCCGCGTCGGCCCAGATGTTGATCGCGCGCTCCAGCCCGCCGACGATGGCCACTTCTCCCACGCCGAGGGAACGTTCGATCTGCGGCGTGACGATCTTGTCGGCCAGCTCCGTCAGCTCGCGCAACGATCGATCGCCGGCCAGGGCGATCGTCATGACCGGAGAGTTCTCGTTGTTGAACTTGGAGATGACCGGCGGCAGGACATCTTCGGGCAGGTTGCGTACCACCGTGGCGACGCGGTCACGGATATCCTGGGCGGCTACGTCGACATCGCGGCTCAGATCCAGCGTGGCAATGATGAAGGAACTGCTCTCGCGCGAGATGGAGCGCAATTCGCGAATTCCTTCGACAGTATTGACGGCTTCTTCAATGACGTCGGAGACCAGCGATTCGATCTCTTCGGGCGAGGCGCCCGGCAGCGAGGTGCGCACCGCCACGGTGGGCAGGTCCACCTCCGGAAATCGATCGACACCCAGGCGGAAGTAGCTGGAAGACCCGACCAGCACCAGGGCCATGATGAGCATGGCCGCGAAAACCGGCCTGCGGATACAGATTTCAGCTAGTTTCTGCATAACAACCCGATGCGGTCCGTTCGTGCCCAGTTCGGTTAGTTCGTGCTGATCACCGGCTGGCCGGCTACCAGGTTGCCGGGGTCGGTCACCACAACATCACCGGGCTTGATGCCCGCGGTGATCTCGACCTTCTCGACATCTTTGCGTCCGGTCCGCACCGCTTTCTCGACGCTTTTTCCCTGTTCGACTACAAAGACTTTTTCGATTCCCGCGAAGGTTACCAGGGCCTTGGCGGGCACAAACACCGCCGGCGACCCTGCCTTGGCAACCAGCTCGGCGCGGACGAACGCTCCCGGCCGCAGCCGGCCTTGTTCGTTGGGCACTTCGGCCTCGACCAACAGCGTGCGATTGGCCTGGTCGATCGCGGGGCTGAGGCGCGTCACCCGGCCGTAGTACTGGTGGAGATCCCGTTCTACCTTGAGTTTCACTTGTTGTCCGACATACACGTCGGAGGAGGCGCGTTCAGGGACCGGCAGGTGCAGGCGCAACGGGTGCACGCGCACGATCGTGACAACCGGCGTTCCGGCGGGGACAAACTCGCCCGCGGAAGCATGTCTTGTGGCGACCGCGCCGTCGATCGGGGAACGCAGCACCGTCTGGTCGAGTTGGTGGCGGGCCAGATCCAACTCCGATTTGCGCTGCGCCAGCAGCGCCACGCGATTGCGGATCTCTTCGATCGAATTCTCGTAGGCGCCTTCGGCGACCGCGTGGGAGGCGATGGCCGTATCGAGATCCGAGCGCGCGACCAGACTGTCATCAAAAAGCTGCTGTGCCCGATCCCGTTTCAGCCTCGTCTCATTCAGCATGGCTTTGGCCTGCCGTACGGTCGAGGTCTGTTCGGGGTCGACGCGCTCCTCGGGGCCGTCGGGCAGCAGCCCGAGCCGCGTACGCGCCTGCTGCAAGGCAGCCGCGGCTTGTTCGGCTTGAATCCGAAAATCGGTCGGTTCGAGTTTGGCGAGTATCTGTTCCTTGCGAACGGCGTCACCCAGATCCACCGTCAGCGACTGGATGCGTCCACTCACCTTGATGGCCAAAGCCAACTGATCCTGTGGCTCCAGAGTGCCGGTGGCGCCGATGGCGCGAGTTACCTGCTCTTCGACGGCAACAACCGTTTGCACCTCGCGAGGCGGCTGGCCCGAGGCCTCACGGCTCGATTCCGCAATGGCGCTCGAACGAACCTCGCAGCCCGACAAGAAGCACAGCGAAAGAACGGAGGCTGCGCTGATTAACGCCGCCGCATGGCCGCCCAAGCGCAATCTTAACGAAGTGAACATTTTTGCTTGACCTGTTTCGCAGGCGCCCGGAACGCGTTCCGCTAACCACATGGCGCGCACCCACTCGTGGCGCTGCACTGGCCGCACCTCAGCATGGATGATTCCCTCACTTAACGGCGAAGGGTTCAGATTCCCCCCTGTTCAGAACATCATCCCAAAGGTCTGAAGGCGAAAACGGCCCGCCAAAGGTTTCACCGGTAAGCCATGCCTTTCGGCCTCTCAGCCGATGGGAAACATCTGCACGTTGTGCCGCATGGTTGCATCCGGCGCCAGAGCGAGAGCCAGTTGGAGAGGTTGGATGGCGTTCCGGCGCTGGACCACGATGGTGTAGTTGCCCTGGCGGATCATGCCGACGTCGCCGCGATCCGCTTGCCAGGGCGCGCTCTTCGCCAAGCTGAACTCTTTTGGATTGAAAATGATGGCGGCCGCGCGCGGGGTCGCGCATTCGAAGCTGACGAGAACTTCATCATCGACTTCCGGCAGCAGTTGTCTGGTTGCGCCGGCGACCCGAACTCCGGGACGCGCCGGCCGCGGGCCGATGATGGCGTCTTTTTTGGCAATATCCCAGCCGCGGACGGTGACACCCTGCTGCACCACATGGACCAGCTCGTGAGCGGCAAGATGGGGCCTCGGGCGCGCGGGTCCGGGCTGGAATCGGCAGTCGAGCACCCAGTTCTGGACGACGATGGTGGCGCGCACCGGCGTTCCGGATGCTTGGAACATGATGTATTGCATCTTGAACTCCCCAAACGCGCTATCCCGGGGGGGCGGACGCACGGGTTTGCTTTGCTCCCGTTCTAACACAACCGCGGCCGCTAAAACGTCGAGGAAGGGTGCGGTCTCGCCCTAGCCCGCAGCGGAAAAACGACCGCGGACAATCTAGGGGATAGAACAGGTCAATGCGGACTGGACCAGGGCTGGATCACCGCGCCGTAGCGTCTTGTGATGGTTTGTCTTTTATTTTCAATCGGTTAACTGTTTGATGATGAGGATTCGCTTGCAGGCCGCTGCTTGGCGTTCCATGAGGTTCCAGTACTTTTTGCCGTACCAGATGTTCCGGCGGGCTTTTCGTACCATGGCTTCGTACCCTAGTGTATCCCACCTAATTTCCTACTTCCGAAACCCTTAGAATTGTGCAAGAATCATGACACGTTGGGGGAGCCAGGGGCCATTTCGTCCCGTTACCAACTCGGGGAGGTCGTAGCCCGAGGCGGGATGGGTGTGGTCTACAAGGCTTACGACGCGCTCATCAAGCGGCCGGTCGCGGTCAAGACCCTCAATGACATCCGGGACGCGGCCGCGCTCGCGCTGTTCTACAAAGAGTGGGGTGTACTGGCCTCGCTCGTTCATCCCAACATCGTTCAGGTCTACGACGTCGGCAAGTTTGAAGCGCACGGCGAAACGGTGCCGTTCTTCGTCATGCCGCTGCTGCCGGGCGAGACTCTGAGCAAGCTGATCTACGACAGCAGCCACCCGCTGACCATCACACGCGCGGTGGACATCATCTGCCAGGCGTGCCGCGGGATTCAGGCGGCGCATGACGCCAAGCTGGTTCACCGCGACATCAAGCCCAGCAACATTCTGGTGCTCGACGACGATTCGGTAAAGATTATCGACTTCGGCGTGGCGCACCTAGTGGGGAAGGAAGGCACGACCGGGCTGAAGGGCACGCCATACTACATGGCGCCCGAGCAGATCCGGCTGCAGGGGCCTTCCGCGCTTACCGACATTTATTCGCTCGGTGTTGTGGCGTATGAGGCGCTGACCGGGCGGCGTCCCATTCAAGGGTCCTCGGACGCGGAGATCGCCGACGCGATTTTGAACCATATTCCGCCGTCCGCTTCGGACATCAATCCCACGATCGACCAGATGATGAGCCGGGTGCTGCACAAGGCGATGGCCAAACACCCCTGGCATCGTTTCAGCAGTGCGCGCGAGTTCGGCGAGGCGCTGCAGAAAGTGATGCGCAACGAGCCGCTGGAGATTTTTGATCCGAGCCGCATCCAGCCGCGCATCGAACGGGCGCAGCGGGCCTTTGAGGGCGGAGATTTCGCGTTTGCTTCCGAAGTGCTCGGCGAGCTCGAAGGCGAAGGGTGCCTCGATCAGGAGATCACGCTGCTGCGGCGCAAGCTGATCGAGCGGCAGCGCAAAGACTGCATTCGGACGTTGATCGAGGGAGCGGCGCGGTGCCTCGAGGAGCAGGAATACCCCTTGGCGCTGCGCAAGGTGCAGGAGGCGTTGGACCTCGATCCGCACGACGGCGATGTGTTGTCGCTGAAGGCACGCATTGAAACGGCCAGCCTGCCGCACAAGATCGGCGACTGGATGAGCCGTGCGCAGCGGCACTTGGAGAGCGGGGCGTTCGCGCAGGCGCGTAAGGTGCTGCAAAGCGTGCTTGACGCGCAGCCGGGCCAGCCGGAGGCGCAGCGGCTGCTGGCGCAGGTCAACGAGCGCGAGAATCAGCCTGTACGGGCGCGCGAGCCGAAAGCTAAGCCCGACCGTGCGGGGAGGCCCGACCATGCGGGGAGCGGCAGTGTGCGGCCGCTCATCCATGACAGCAAGCGCGAAGAAGCGGTTTCGTGGTGTTTGGCCAAGGTGGGGCAACTGCAACGGGAAGGGAAGGCCGAAGACGCTTTTCAGCTCGTCGAACGGGTGCTCGAGACTTATCCAGGAGTGTCGCGACTGGAGCAGTTGCGCGAAACGCTGCGGCCCTTAGGGACGAGGCCCGGCGCCGATACGGCCAAGGCGCGCGACCTGGAAGAGTTGCAACGGATCGCCCACCAGGTGGGGCATTCCGGCGGCCAAGGCGTTGCGGGGGGACTGGAGGCCAGAGCGGAGGCCATTGAGCGAAACTGGCCGGGGGATGCGGAAGTTGCGGCGCGGGCCGCGGAGGTGTATCGACAACTTCGCGAGCAGCATGATCCAGACTTCGCAGCGATTCCGGCCAAGCCTTTTGGCCGCGCCGTGACGTCGAGCGGCGAAGTGGAAGCGAGCCCGGCAACTTCCGACGCTGCCGCCGCACGGCATGCCGTTGCAGCTAGCTACGGCGGCGCTGTGACAGACGCGCCGCGCATTGAGGCTCCGGGCAGGGAGGCCCCGGGCACCGACGCTCCGGGTTACGGCACATTCGCCGGCGAGGCGGGTGGTTCGCGCGCGCCCGCAAAAACTGCGTCCAACACAGCGCCTTCCGTTCAACGTGCAGGAGCGGCGAAGCAAACCGCCGCGCCGAAGGCCGCCAGGCAGGCCGGCGAGACGCAAGCCTGGCTGCTCAACGTTGTATCGGCCGCGGCGTTGTTAAGCCGTCGTGGCGTGCGCAATGTCTATGTCTGGGTGGCGGCGGCCGCGGTACTGGGATTGGTTCTCGCCCTGGTTGCGGCGGCCCTTCTGAAGCGCACGCCGCCGGCTGCTGAGCCCGCGGCGCTAGCTGCGGTGCAACTGAGAGTCGAACCGGCCGGCGCGAAAGTCGTCCTGGCAGGCGGCGGCGAAAATTTCGAGTGCACAGCGCCGGATTGCGCGTTAAACGTGCCGGCCGGCGACTATACATTGACCGCAAGCCTTACGGGATACCGGCCGGTGCGCGAGACGGTTTCGATCGAAACAGGGTCGCCGGCTCCGCTGGCGTTCACTTTGGAGGCACTGCCGGTCTTGCTGCGCTTGATCAGCGACCTGCAGCGCGCTTCGGTCCGCGTTGATGGCGAGGAGATCGCGACGCCGGTTGAGGAAGGGTTTCTCGAACTGATTCTCAGCCCGGGAGTGTATCCGGTCGAGGTGCGCAGCGGTTCGTCGTCGGCGTCGATGGTTGTCGATGTCGCGCCGGGGCGGGCGCCGCGTTTTGGGGAAGCGATCCAGGCGCGCGAGTTTCAGGTATATGCGGTGGCGAGTTTTGGCGATTCGGCCGAGTTGCGAAGCAGCGCCGCAAGCGTCGCGGTGCACGTCGATGGACAGGAACGCGGGGCGGCAACCGACGGCGTGCTGCAACTGGCAGGGCTTTCCACGGGGCTGCACGAGTTGACATTCACGACCGCGGAGGGGCAGATCCGGCGCAGTTTCGAAATCAGCGAGGAGCCGGCGCTGACGGCCGTGCTGATCACCGACCGCAACCTCGGCAGCTTGCTTGTGGAAGCCGGCGTCGAGGGAGCGGAAGTGTCGATCAACGACGGGCGCTATCGCAAGCAGACCGCGGGCAGCGGCCGTGTTCGATTGTGGCTCGCGCCGGGCGAATACACCGCTTCGGTCGTCAAAGACGGCCACGAATCGGCCGCGCCGCAGGCCTTTACGATTCGCAAAGGCGACGAAACGCGGCTCGATTTTGAGCTGCCGGTGAAGCCGCAGATGGCGCGGCTGGAAATCGCGGGCGCGCCGGCCGGCGCCGAGGTCTGGCTCGACGATAAACGAATCGGGCAGGTGGATCGCGGCGGAGCGTTCGGCACGAGCGTGCCGGCGGGATCGCACCGTGTCGCGCTGCGCAATCTGCCCGAGATGTACGCTTCGCAAGAGATCGAGAAGAGTTTTGCCGAAGGAGCCACGGTTGCCTTCAGCGGCGAGACTCTTCCGCTGCGCGCGGTCAAAGGTAAAGTGCAGATTCAGGTCGAGCCCGAGGGCGTCGAAGCGTCGATCACCATCAGGCAAGAAGGCGGCGCCGCGCAGCCGGCACAAGCGGGCACGCACTACCGCGAGGCGGGCGACTATATTGTTTCGGCTACCGCTGCGGGTTTTCAACCTTCGGAAGACGGCCGGCGTGTCACTGTTGGGCAAACCACTGTTTTCCGCCTGACGCTGCGGCGCGCGGTGGTCGAGCAGGCGCGCCGCCGTTTTGCGTTTGAGGATTTAGCGAAGATCCCCGGCTTCGAGAACATCAAGGGCGTCATGGTGCGCAACGGCGGCGACGTAGCACTGTTGCCGTTTACGCCTTCCGGCGGGTCGTACACGTTTACGGCGAACGTTCGTGGTGGCGGTCTGTTTTCACTGCGCCACGTGGGTATCGGCAAGCCGCGACTGCAATGGGTTGTCGATTATACCGACGCCGGCAACTACGTCTTGTTCGAGTTCGGCGAGAACGCCTTGTCGCGGACTCTGGTGAGCGGCGGCAAGCGCGGCGAGACGGTCAAGATCGCTCACGAGTGCCCGAAATCGGAGTACTACTCCATCACGGTGGAAGTGTCCGCGCGGGCGGTGACGAACAAAGCGCTCTGCGGCGGGCAGTGGGTGGTGCTCGAGCGTTGGGATTCGCAAGGGGCGAACCTGGCCGATGGAAAGTTTGGGTTTTTCGTCCCGAACAAGAGCACGCTGGCGATTTCGCACTTTGAGGCAGTCGCGCCTTGAAGCAGGTCGCGGCTTGTGCGGGGCGGGGACAGTTACCTCAGTGTGGGGTCACCCGCGGCAGGTACTGTGTGCGGGGCGGGGACTGCGGGGCGCGGACAAGTGCGGGGCGGGGACAGTCACCCGCCGTACAACACGGGTATTTGGTCGAAGGTGCGGAGGGCGGGTGACTGTCCCCATCGCGCACTTACGCCCGCATCGGCAGCGAAGCTAAACTACGCCGGTTCTGTTTCCAGCGCGAAGACGCGTTCGAACTCCGCGACGGCGTGCGGACCCAGCCGCTCGGCCATGCGGCGGTATGCGTCGCGGCGAAAGTCCCATTCCTTCGACCGCGGGATCTGTTCCAAACGATCAACCAACTGGATCCGAAGCAGATCGTCGAAGTCCTGCTCCGATATCGCGATCGGCTCGCCCGTAAGACGGTCCGTCATCTGGTACGGAGGAGTGCCGCGCTCGATTTCCTGATCGAGCGAGTCGTAAACGACGGCGCAGAACAGGTACGCTAGGCGCTCGGCCCGCTCGCCGATCAGCGCTTGCACGTCGGCGCGGCGCTCCAAGGGCAGCTTGAACTTTTGGAAAAGTCCTGTGCCGTAGATCGAATGGAAGAGCCCACCGTGGGCGACATCGTCGTCGTAACCCCATTTCTTCAGGTCGCGATAGACCGACACAATATGTCCCAAGTAGGAGCCGCCCGTGTGCGGCACATCGGCGGCGGCTGCCTGGCGGAGAAAAGCGATCATTTCATCGAAGGAAGCGGGCATGGTTACTCCTGAAGTTCAACGACTCAGCAGAGCTCAATGACCTAACAATCTAGCGAGGAGTTGCCGTTGAATGCAAATGCGAGCCGGTGGGTCAGTAACAGGTTCTTTTGAATCCCAAGTAGCAACGGTCCGTCGCTGCACCGTCAACAAGGCCGAACCCGCGAACCCGCGAGACTGGTGGCTTTTCGCGGCTGATTCGTCTACCATCTTGGGTCATGAGATGCTCTGTTAAGACTTTCCTGGCTTTCTTGCTTCTCGCAGGTGTTGCGTTTGCGAACACGGCCATCGAGCCCGTTCCTCGAGATGAGAAATGGGTGGGGCGGCATGAGGGTTTTGTTGCTGAGGCCCAGAAGGGCGGCATCGACCTTTTGTTTCTCGGGGACTCGATCACCGATGGCTGGCGTACGCGGGGCAAAGAGGTTTGGGATCGTGAGTATACGCCGCTGAACGCCGCGAATTTTGGGATCGGAGGCGATCGCACCGAACATGTTCTGTGGCGGCTGCGCAATGGCGAGGCCGAGGGCTATAAGCCCAAGCTGGTTGTGCTCATGATCGGCACGAACAATACCGGCTTCGAACGGGACAAGACGACGCCGCGCAATACGCCGTCTGAGATCGTGGAAGGCGTTACCACGATCGTCAAGGATTTGCGCTCAGACTTTCCCGATGCGAAGATTCTGCTGCTTGCCATCTTTCCGCGCGGCGAGAAGGACTCGTTGCAGCGCGGTCAGGTTGCCGAGGTTAACAAGCAGATCGCGAAGTTGCACGACGGCTCGCACGTCCACTACCTCGACATCGGCGCGAAATTTCTCGATGCGGAGGGGAATATCCCCGCCGACATCATGCCGGACTTGCTGCATCCCCACGAGAAGGGTTATGGGATTTGGGCGGATGCGATCCGCGAGCCAGTGAAGCGGCTGATGGGGAAATGACGCGGCCCGATCGGGTTTCCAGGCATCTGGTCATCTAGAACAGGACCGCCAAGCGTGCCGGTCCTCACTGCTTGGGGCGGAGGCGGCGGAAGCCGTCGGGCCCACCGATTTCCTTATCCGTCTCGAGCTTCTGAAAGTACTCGACCACTTCACTCCAGATTAGCTCGGGATTGTCCTTTTCCACCCAGCCCCATTCGGGTTGCGGCTTATCGGCGAACAAGCGCTTGGAAACCCACACCTCGCCGTCTTGATCCCATGCGCGCCGGATTGCTTGCGAAACACGCTGCGGCCACTGGCCTGCCTGGGCGTCCATCGGATCGGTCAGATAGTAGACGGGTAGTTGTGTTTCGAGCGCCAAGGGATGAAACGGGAAGCGGTGGTAGAAATCGTGGATGCCGTCGCGGAAGGAAAGCAACACGACGCGGCTCGCCGGCGGCAGAACTTGTTTGGCGGCCTCGATGCGATCGATGTCCGGCTCGAACTGCTGCCGGGCTGTGGCGACCGCGTAGTTGGGAAGATTGACGCCAATCATGGCGACGAGCAGGATCGCTAGCGCCGCCTGCGTGGGACGCCGCCAGGAAAAGTCGCGGCAAAGATAGGCCACAACAACGATCAGCATCGGGTAAAGCGGAAGGTAACGCTCGGCGCTGCCGGCTTCGTATGCCAGCGCGAAGGAAAGCAGCCCGGCGGCGGAGGCGGCGAGCGGCAACAGCAGTTTGCGGCCCGCTTGTGTAGTCGCGAGGCCGAACAGCGTGAGACCGAGAACGCAGTGGACGAGCAGGATCTTCCATAGGCTTGCCGTGAGAAGGTCCCACAGAGTGGTTTGCGCGTAGGGGTCGCCGAGCATGTAGCGCTTGATCGTCATGCCATCGTTGCCGAGATCCAGAAAGGCGCGCGGGATGCCGGCGCCGATGCGCAGCCAGTTGCGTGTTTGCGCATAGCCGTGACCCGCGTCGGAGATCCATGCGTGCAGGCCGGCCACGGAATCGACATGGAGAACAGCCGCCGCCATGCCGTACAGCAACGTCCCGATGATCAATGTGGCGACGGTCAACCGCGCGACGAACACGAGACGCTGGCGGCCTTCCGCCGTGTTCAACGCCAGCGAATCACGGCGCCAGACGATGGCGAGCACGGCCGCGCCGGGCAGCGAGAAAAGATAGGCCACCCACAGAGTGCAGGAAACGGCGAGTGCGGCTCCGGCGGTGCAGGCTGCGCCCCAAGTGAGACGGCCGGTTTTTGCCGCGGAGACGACTAGGGCGATGCCGGCTAATTGCATGGCAAGGCCTGGGACGTAGGCCGTGCCGGTTTGCGACATGTTGAGGAAAGCGCTGCTCACCAGCAAACCAGTGCTGACGGCGAAGGCTATTGTTGTGCTGCCCGAGACTTTTTCGGCGAGGAAGAAGGCCAGAAGAACGCTTGCCAGCCCGGCGGCCAGGTTGATGGCGATCAGCGGGGGAAAGACGGCGAAGTAGCTTTGGCCGATGCGCGGGCGCGTCCAGCGTTCGGTCAACTCGTTGGCAAGCCAGCCAGTGGGGCGCCATAGCAAGTGCCCAAAATCCCACAGGTGCGGCTCAGTGATCGACGCGGCGTGTTGGATGTCGGCCGCGTACATGTTTGTATCGCTGTAGGATTGCGGTGCGGTGAGCAGGACGACGGCGAGGAACAGAAGAGCGATCGCTCCGTAGGATTGTGCTTTGGAGGGCTTCGGCATGCAGGTTGAGCGCGCTTGGACCGCGTGCGCTTAGCGATAGTCGCCGCGTGGCGTTATTCACAAGTCAGCAGCTTGCGAGATTGGGGTAGGGCGTCCCGCCGAGCGGAGGCTCGACGGTGCAAGCTGAGAGCTTGCGCCACGGACTCCTTCATTCATACCGCAATGCGTTCACCGGATGCACGCGCGTGGCGCGGCGGGCGGGTAGATAGCTTGCGAGCATCGCGGCTGTGGCGAGGGCCAACGATAGTCCTTCGAGGACAAGGGGGTCTGTGGAGCTTAGTGATTTTCTCAGAATCGCGGAGATGGCGTCCAAGCGCGGTGGAGGGAAAGCCACAGCCTTGACCGCGCACCGGGGACCCGTCAGAAAGCCTGGGCGGCGCCTCAGAGGTTTCAATGTGGGATAATTTCGGCGAGTCGTGCTTCTAAGCCGGGCGCGCTGCAAGTTCCTGAGCGCCGTTAGAGCGGTTAGAGTGCTAGGCCCAAGCTCCAATTCATGCCCTTCCTTAACGTAACTTTGGCGCGATTCGAGTAACCCAGGGGGGCCGCGTACCGCCCTAGAGGAGAACCATGATGAGGAGTTCTTGGGAGCGAGATCACTTTCTAGGAGGAAAGATGAGAGGACTGAAGATTCAGGTATTGTGCCTGATGATACTTTTGGCGGCTTGCGTTGCTGGAGCCGCGACCCACGAAGGGCTTGCCACGCTGAAAAGCGGCAAAGCGGCATTGCAGTCAGCCGGCGTTTTGGCGTTCGGGCCTGACGGAATTCTTTTCGTCGGCGATTCACAGGGCGCGAAGGTATTTGCGCTTGACACGGCTGATCGCGACGCCGGATCGGGCAAGGTAAATATCTCCGGCATCAACGAAAAGGTTGCCGCGATGCTCGGGACCGCCGCCGATCAGGTGCTGATCAACGACATGGCGGTCAACCCGATTTCGAAGAAGGTGTATTTTTCCGTGTCGCGTGGGCGGGGGCCGGATGCGACACCGGTTATCTTGCGGGTGGGCTCGGCGGGCAAAATCGAAGAGCTTGCACTCGACAACATCAAGCACGACAGCGTCGAGATCGGCAACGCGGTGAGCGCTGACGCTAAGGACCGCCGCGGCGACAGTCTGCGCATGCAGGCGATCACGGATTTGCACTACGTCGATGGCCAGGTGTTTATTGCCGGCCTCTCGAATGAAGAGTTTTCATCGAACCTTCGCTCGGTGTCTTTCCCATTCGCGACGGCCGACAAAGGGTCGAGCGTCGAGATTTTCCACGGCGCTCACGGGCGCTGGGAGACTAACTCGCCGGTTCGCACTTTTGTGCCGTATGAAGTGCAAGCCGAGACGAACCTGCTGGCCGCTTATACCTGCACGCCGCTGGTACGATTCCCGGTATCGAAGCTGAAACCGGGGACCAAAGTCGTCGGCACGACGATCGCCGAGTTGGGCAACCGCAACCGGCCGCTCGACATGATCGTTTACAAGCAGGGCGGCGTCGATCAGTTGCTGATGACCAATAGCAGCCGCGGCGTGATGAAGATGGCGATGACGGACGTCGGCAAGTACGATGCCATCACCGAGCCGGTGAAGGAAGAGAAAAGCGGACTGCCGTACGAGACGATCGAGCAACTCAAAGGTATCGAGCAACTCGACCAGCTCGACGACACGAGCGTGGTGATTTTGGCGCGCGCCGAGAGTGGATCGCTTGATCTGAAGACGATTCCGCTGCCCTAGGTTCGCGTTTGCCGCAAGCGGCGAGTTGCGGAGTGGAGCATAGCGTCGCGCAGGCCCGCGCGATTGGAATGGGTCCGGGCTCAGGCGCTCAACCCTGAGCCCGGCGGTTTCGTGGCGCGCTTCGAAGGCGGCGACCCCAGTCGATATGCTCGACCGCCGCCAACGCCTCGCGCGACGATTCGACGGAAATGTCTGCGAAGCCCATGGGATCACGTTCCGTTCTCGCTTCTCTCGCTGTTTTTGTGTCGCTGTCGGGCGCCGCTTTTTGCCAACAACCCCCTGCCATCCATTTCAACGGTGATGCCGCGAAGCCGGTGTTCGAGCTGCGCGGCTGGAAAGACGCCAGCCCAGTGACGCCGCCGAACGCCTCGGCGCGGGATCAGTGGCAACTCGTTTTCGCTGTCTTCGTCGCGCAGGCCGATGCGGGCTCCGAAGTTCCGCCGCTTTCAGGGGCCTACGATCTGCGGGACGCGACTTTGTTCTTTGTGCCGCGCTATCCGCTTCAGCCGGGGCTCAGCTACCGTGCCGTGTTCTCCGGCGCTGGCGGTGCGCCCGGCGGCGAGGGTTTGGTCGAGACTTTCTCGATTCCCAGAACGGATGCGGGTCCTCAAACGTTTGTCGAGCAGGTTTACCCCACTGCAAACAGGCTTCCCGAGAATCTGCTGAAGCTCTATATCCACTTTTCGGCGCCGATGAGCCGCGGGGAAGCTTACCAGCGGGCTTCGCTGCTGGATAGCACGGGGACGCGCATCGACTTTCCGTTTCTGGAACTGGATCAGGAGCTTTGGGACCCCGAGGGCCGGCGGCTCACACTGCTGTTTGATCCGGGGCGGGTGAAGCGCGATCTGCTGCCCAACCGCGAGGTTGGCTCGCCGCTCCGCGAAGGGGAGCGCTATGTGCTTGTGGTTGATGGCGGCTGGCTCGATGCGAGCGGACGCCCGTTGAGGGCGGCGTTTCGCAAGTCATTCGAAGTGGGTCCACCGGATCACGAAACGCCGAGTGAAAAGAGCTGGCGGATTGAGCCGCCCAAGGCCGGCACCCAGGACCCTCTGGCGGTGCGTTTTCCCGAGCCGATGGATCAGGCGCTATTGGTCCGTGTGATTGATATTAAAACGCCCGCGGGAGAAAAACTCGCAGGCTCCATCGGGGTCGATGAGCAGGAAACCCGTTGGCAATTTCGTCCCGAGGAGCCCTGGAAAGCGGGGGACTATTTGATCGATACCGCGACTTTGCTCGAGGACCTGGCCGGCAACAGCCTGGCGCGGCCGTTCGAGGTGGATGTGTTCGAGAAGGTGGAGGAGCGCGTCGAGCGGGTCAGCAGAACGCTGCGATTCACCGTGGCTCGTTAGCGTCTTCGTGATTTCTGGTCTTCAACAGGGCAAGCGTCGCCCAGCCGCTCGTTGAAATATGTTGGGCGTAGCTTTGGGAACCGGACGGCCGCGTCGTCTCGATCCAGCCGCCGACGGGAAGCTGCACGCCGATCAAATAGTTGCGCCCCTGGGCGATTGCCTTCTCGGCCGCCTCTTGATCTATCGCATTCACGCCGGACGCCGCTGCCAACGCTAGTAACGCCACCGCGGCGTCGAAAGGCTCCGAGGGCGATTTGGGATAAGGGCCCCAACCTCCGTCGCTATTTTGATTGGCAACAAGGCGCTCGATCAGGCCGTGGTGTTTCTGCTGCAGGGACGCGTTTGGTTCGGGCGGGGCGGGGAACTGGGCCGTGCCCTTCAGGCGGTCGGCAAGCGCCAGCGCAACCGCGCACACATCGACGGTGGCGGCGGGCTTAGCGGACATGAACCAGGCGTCGGTGCGCGCGACGGCGTCGGCAAAGCGCGATTCGCCCGATACGGTGAGCGTTCGCCGCGCCATGTAGGTTCCCAGAGCGTCGCCGTACGTCGCGGGCGAACCGACGACGCCGGGGACATCGACATCCCACGAGCCATCGTCTTCCTGGTCCATGAGCAGGCGGTCCGCGGCCAGCGTGAGCGCTTTCTTATCGTTGACCGCGGCGGTCTGAACGGCCTCGGTGAGCGCGGCGGCAAACTGGATGCGCGCCAGCTTGAGGTCGCTGAAGCCTGGGTCGCCCTTTGGATCGTCCCATGCGGGAGGATCGAGCAGCCAGGCGGTCGTTTGCTGTAGCGCATCGGGCGGCACGCGGTGAGAAAGCGCGCGGGCTACATAGAGGGCTCGCGCGGCATCCCCGTTGTTGTGGCACGAAAAGCAGTGGTTCTGGCGGGGCCAGTTGGGGACTTCCTGGGAAAGGTAGGCGACAGCGCGCTGCTCGGCGTCGGTTGGCGGGCTCTGCGGGTCCGCTGCGCTGAGGACGATCGAGATGGCTGCAACGATCCACCCGACCGGAGTTCGCACAAGCCTCAAGCACCGCATCGCTTCAGTGTAGCGGTGGGGAACGAGATTCGAAAGCGTCGTGAAAGTTGCGCGCGAGACACAGAGACCGCGCGTCACGCTGGGCGCGCCGTGCCGCGGCGCTCTCTCGATCTCTTCCATCGAGGCCCAAATTTTTCCACCAAGGACGCGCCAATTAGAGGGCGGCTTCTGTGCCGATAATCGCTGCTATCGTCTACTAGTCGAGCAGCTCGAGGACGACCGCCAGGTCGGTGTCAAAAGGAAGCTGTTGGGGCTCGATAGCTGAAGGGGGGATGAGCTTCGGTCCCACGTTTTGCAGAAAATCTTTTGGGTGTTCGATAAAACGAAGGATGCCAATATATTCCGCGAAATCGTCGTACTGCTTTTGAAGCCCCATGTTGAGCCAGATGTCGAAATGCTGCCGATGGCTTTCCTCGAGAACTCGACTGGTGACTTCCGGGGAAAACATGTACCCCAGGGCCGGATGCCAGTATCGATTCGAGCCGGCCGAGCGAAACGACGCTACCCAGAGGAGCTTGCCGAAAACCGTTGGCACCTGCGCCAGGACGCTTAGCCATGCGGATGCAGCGTTGTCGGCTTCCCGATGAAGGCGAGTTGCGCCTGCACTCATACCCATACTCATACAAGAAATATTTTGGGCTTTTGGCGGGACCCTACGCAAGCTGGTAAAAGTACCAGGTTATTCGTTGGTTAAGGTAAAAACTCGTGTCGGTACCTTGGGTGATTGTCCTATCCGATCCATTAAAAGGCTTTGCGCTTGCAAAGGGACGTAAGGTTTCCCACATCGGCGGCCAGGCTGCGCGATCCGTGAAACCAAATCATCTATCAGAGGCGCCAATAAAGGCGCCGCGCGGGCACGTAAACAATCAAGAAAACGGGTTACTGATGAGCAGCGCCTCTTGGCAAACTGACAACGAGATCCCGCCAGTTGTAGACCAGAAAGTTCCTGCCAGCGCTGTTCATCACCACCAGGAGGCCCGCAGGAAAACCCTCCCCCATCGCGGTGGAAGTGGCCTCGATTCCGTCGGTCGCATCCGCTCCGCCGCGAATCGTCGCGACGCGTTCGGAATGGTCGTGGGGGTCTCCGGCCGACCCCTCGCGACGAAACAGGTGGTAGGCGCTGTTGCCGGGAATCTGGTCGGTGCAGAGAATGTAGCCGCTGCCGCCGGGCTCGAAATAGATGGCGATCCCTTCGCGGTCGCCCTGGAAGCCATGTTGCGCGAAGACGGCAAGCTCGCGTCCCGCATCGGGATGATCTGGGTCTGCGTGCCACTTGCGCACACCGATTGCCTCGTCGGCGTAGTAGACGTAGCCTAGTTCATCGTCAACCGCAACCGCCTCGATCTCGCCCGATCCGCTGAAGGCGCCGAATTCCCGCACCTTCGTCGCTTTCACGCGGCCTTTTCCGTCATCGTCGAGGCGGTATTGCCAGAGATAGCTTCCGGAAGGTCCTTCCTTGCGGCTGATGATCGCGAACAACGCACCGTCCGCCGGTCTTCGATAAACCGCGACTCCCATTGGCGCGGCGCGCTCTCCGGGCTCGCCTTCGAATACGCGAAGCCCTTCGGGAGAAGAGACGTCGGTGAGACGCCTGGTCTCAGCGTCAATGGCGAAAACCCGCAAGCGCTGCCGGTAGCGTTCGGTGAGGATGGCAAAGCCGGTGGTTGTTCCTTGAAGAGCGAGGCCGTATTCGACGTCTACGTTATTCGGACGGTCGAGTCCCTCGATCTTCTGAAGGGTTTTCCCTTCGAGGTCGTACACGAGCAAAGCGCCGGCTGGAGCCGCAGCCTTGTTGATGCCCAGGAGCAGGCTTCGCGCGGGATCTTCAGCGTGCAGCCAAATCGCGGGATCGTCGGCATCGGCGCCGGCGATTTCGGTTGCCCGGGCCGGCTTGACCCGAATCGTGGGTCCACTGGAGGCGGCTTTCTCGACGGGCCCAACCGTTTCGTCCCGCCGCGCAGAGCAGGCGGAGAAACAACACAGCACGGCCGCGGCCAGCCAGATGATGGCGGTACGTTGCGGGATGGCAATCATGTTCAGAATCGCAGCTTCAGGCCCAATTGGAAAACACGGGGTCCGCCAAGGCTCGAAAGGATCTCCCCGAAGTCGCCTTCGTCGATGTTGGCCTGCGGAGCGCGAAAGTTCGTTGTGTTGGTGATGTTGTAGCCCTCAACGCGGAAGTCCAGTGCGAGGCGCTCGCTGATGCGCGTGCTTTTTGTCAGCGAAAGATCGAGCCGCCGCTGGCGACGGGGCTCGCAGGATGTTACGGCCCAGGTTACCAAAGTGCGCGCCGCTGCTCTCGATCAGGTCGCGGTTGATGTAGTTGCCGACCCGCTGCGATGCCGAACCGGACGTTTCAAGATCTTCATAGGTCGCACCGGAAACGATGTTTGGCCTCGGCTCGGTCGAAGCGGAAAGAAAACCGCTGAAGTCAGCGCTATCGGTGATGGAGAAAGGCCGGCCCGTTTGCAGCGTACCGATGCCACTTAAGGACCAGCCTTCGGCGAAAGCGTTACCGCGGAACGGAAGGTCATAGGTGAAGCTGAAGACCAGCCGATGCGTGCGGTCGAAATCCGCCGCCGCACGATTGAGAAAGACCCGGCTTTGGTCGTGCTGCGCCTGGTACAAACCCTCGTCGGAGAAGTAGTCGATGACCTTCGACCAAGTGTAGTTGATCTTGTAGCTCAGCCCCGCCGTGTAGCGCTGGCTCAGGCTGGCCTGCAAAGCGTGGTAGGTCGAGTTCGAATCCGATGTGACCATGTTGAGGCCTTCGTCTTCGTCGAAGCCGAGGATCGGGCCGCGGACCTCCGGCAGGATGGTGCAGTCCTCGTAGTCGTCGAATACATCGCAGGGCGGCTCGGGGACTGGGACGAACTCGTCGTCGACGATATCGAAGTAGTTCGAAGTGAAGCCGCCGCCGGGGACGCCGGGGCGCTCGAGGAAGCCGACGGCATTCACGTCCACGGGAACGTTTTTGTTGAGGCGCTGAAAAAGCCGGGTGCCCTTGGTGCCAACGTAGCCGAGCTCGAGCACGGTATTGCTGGCCAGCGGAACCTGAAATCCTAAGTTCCACTGCTGGATGTAGGGCATGCGCAGGTTGAGGTCCATCATGTGGGCTTCGAGGGCCTCGAACTCGTCGTCCGGATTGGCGGCGGTCGCCAGGAAGGGTTCGCCGTCATCGAAGCCGACCTGGAATTGGGGCAACGGGAAGGTTTGGCGGTCGACGGGAATTACGTTCCAGTCGTCGACGTCGTTGATCTCCTGCTCGCGGAAGAAGGGCGGCGCGCGTCGCAGGGCGTTGATGAACCCGCCGGTCGGCCGGTCGTAGTAGAAGCCATAACCACCGCGGATGACGAACCCCTTGCTGGCGAACGGAGAGTAGGCAAATCCGATACGGGGCGCGAAGTTGTTGGTGTCGTTCGATAAGGTCGAGTTGGTATCCGCGCGGTTGAGGCCGCTGGTATCTCCCAGAATATTCGAATCGAAATTACCAGCGAAGATGTAGCCGCCGGCGATGCCGGCGCCGGACGCGGCTCGCGAAAGGTCGAAGTTGGGTATCAGGCCGCTGGCCTCGGTGGGCCAACCGAAGAAATCGTAGCGCAGGCCGAGGTTGAGCGTCAGCTTGGAGTTGACCTTCCAGTCGTCGGCGATGAAGAACGAAACGTCGTTGAGGCGGAAGTCCCGGAAGGTTTCACCGTAGCTGATGGAAGACTCGGCAATTTGTTCGCCGGCGTCGCCGTCGTCGGGCTCGCCGACGGTCAGGAACTGGGCCCAGCTCTCGAGGCCGTATTGAACGTTCTTCGTCTCCTGATAATCGCCCTCGATGCGGTGACGCCGGTATTCTCCACCGAAGCGAAGGAAGTGGCGGCCGGATTGAATCGAGAGAGTGTCGCCGAGGGTGAAAGTCGTCTGCTTGTCCTCGGAAAGATTCTCGGGAGTGCCAAAGATGAAATCGCTGCCCACGTCTTCGGGCTCGATCACGAAGCTCGCCAGTTCGGGGCGCTCGCCGGCGAGCGGGCTGTTGATGCCGAATTCGGCGTTGCTGAAATAGACGACGGGCGTGGTGTCGTTGCGGTTGAAGAAAACGCCGCCGCGAAATTCGTTAATGATAGTCGGGCTAAAGAAATGGGTGTCGGTAACGGAGAAGACTCGCTGGCGCGTATTCTCTTCTTCCTCGAAACGGCTGAGGGCCGTGGAGTCGGAGAACGGATCGCGGCTCGGCTGGTTGGCGAAGAAGAATTTCCCACTGAGACGGTTGGTCTCGAAATAGTGGTCCAGGTTCGCGCTGAACTGGTCTTGGCGGTACGTTGCCGGACTGACGGAAGTCACTTGGCAGCTCACGCCTTCATCGTCTTCCTCACAATTGCGGCCTCCGGCGCCCGAAGGGATCAGCGGGGAGCCATCGGGCAATGTTGCTTGCAGAAGTTGAACGCTGGTTGCGTTCAGGGCGTCAGGGTTCGCGCCCAGGGCATCGGCGAAGGATTGCAAGCCGGCCGTGGAACGGTCGCTGCTGAGCGCCTGGGGCATTCGCACGGTGTTACTGGCTTCGTCGACGAAAGCGGTGTTGGCCTTGGTGTGCTGATAGGAGCCGAAGAAGAACGTTTTCTCGCGAACGATAGGACCGCCGATGATGAAGCCGCCCTCGTTGCGCTGCAATTGTTGTTTGTCGAGGCCGGCGCGATTGAAGAAGAAGTCGTTGGCGATCAGGTTGTCGTTCTGAAAAAAGTGATAGACGGATCCGTGGAACTGGTTCGAGCCGCTCTTGGAGACAAGCTGGAAGCTGCCGCCGCCGTTGCGCCCGGTCGAGGCGTCATACAAGCTGGTTTGCAGCTTTACCTCGGCGAGCGTCTCGGGGGCCGGCGCGATATTTCGCGACAACGAGCCGCCGCCGCCCTCGATCGTTCCGCGATCGCGGTTGATCCGCGAATCGCAGCACAGCATGTTCGTGGCGTCGACGCCATTGAACAGAAAGGAATTGCTGGTCGTGCGCTGCCCGTTGACGCTGGGGCTCACGTTCGCGTTGTCGTTGGAGAGCAGGGAGCTGATGTTGGCGTCCACCCCGGGCTCGATCAGCAATAGTTGCGTGAAATTCCTGGACGAAGTCGGCAGGTTTTCCAGCTCTCGAGCGTCGAGCTCACGGACGATGGCGGCTGAAGTGCGCGACACCATTTCCGCGTCCGCGGTCACGGTTACCGACTCGCTCTGCTGGCCGATTCCGAGCTGGAGAGGCAGGGTGGCGACCTCGCCGGATTTGACTTGAACGCCATCCACGGTGAGGGCCTGAAAGTTTTCCGCCTCGACAGTGACTGTATACGTGCCGGTGGTCAGGTAGCGCGCCTCCCAGTTGCCGTAAGCGTCGGTCCGCAAGATGCGCTCCTCGCCGGTCTCCGTGCGCGCAATATTGAGCGAGGCGTTCGATATGCCGGCGCCGGAGGGGTCTGTAACAGTGCCCGATAGACCTGTATTTCCTCCCGTCTGAGCCGCGAGGGGCGGTACCATGACGGTAAGCAACAAAACAAAAAGAGTGTTTAAAGCAAATCGATAAAAGTTCATAAGCGGGGTCATTGCGAGAGACAACGTAGGCCGCCAGGATACCGCGCCAATGTTGTGAACAAGTAACGAACACATGAATAATCGGGGAAGGGAGGGGTTAAAGTTTACCGATGCGGTTTGGAGCCAACGGAACGGCCGGCAAAACGGCTGTCCCAGCTCACGCGAGCATGGCAGAGCGAAGCGTGACGGGGTGCTGAGGCCTGTTACACAAATAGCCTGTGACCCCGCCCGCTTGAGGCGAAGCGTGGATTCTTGATTTCATCCTGGTCCAAAGCCGCGATTGGTCACCCGATCAGCGGCCTTAAACGATACGAGGAAATAGTGCGCGCACTTCAGACAGCCGGACGCCTGAGCGCGAGTTTAAGCTGGTCGGGCCCGCAAAACTGTCTGCAGCCGGGACCGTCACTGCTTCATGGCGTTGTAGAAGAACTCTTCGCGAACGATCTTACCCTTCTTCACGGTATACAGCGCCATCTCGTTCATGGGAAATCTCTTTCCCGAAGCCTTCTCTGTTACATCGAGGGCGAAGTGGGCCGCAAACTGTCCCTTGCCCAAAAACGGGCCATCGACTTGCACCGAGTGCACTTCGAAGGTTCCCTCGAACCATTCGTTCTTTCCACGAATTTTGTCGATGCCGCTCACTTCGGCCGGCATCTGTGGATTACCAACCGGCTCGACGCTGACGATATCGTCGCTGTAGTATTTGTCGATTGCCTGGATGAATTTGCCTTTGCGGCAGAGCTTCACGAGTCCCTTTGCTACATCTTCGAGCGCCATTTTATTCTCCTGGCTCCAATGCGAATCCTGTTCCTGAATCCTAAGGAAGGAAGGGCGCGCATGGGCTGCCTGAAACACTAACAACCGGACCACTTGAACTGACGCGCTCCGGCATCAGGAAAGTATACACTTTGGCGGCCCTGCTAAGATTCGGGCCCGGCCGGCCAAAGGAGAGCGGAACGGGAAAGGTCGGGGGAGTGGTGGCGAGGCTCGACAGCTTTTTTAACGGCCGATGCTCGCGGAGGGCGCGGCCAGCCTGTGCCCGAGCAGGGCCAGGGCCACGCCTCCGAGGATCACTGTTGCGGAAATGGCGAGGCGCCACGTCAACTGCTCGCCCAGTAGGGCCGCGCCCGCGAGCGCGGCGATGAGCGGTACGGTGAGTTGGACGATGGCGGCTTGAGTCGTGGTCAATTCCTTCAGGGTCGTGTACCAGATGGCGCATCCGAGACCGGTGGTGACGGCGCCGGAAACCACGGCTAGCGCCAAGCCAGTCCAACTCGCGCGCGGCTGACTGACCAGCCAGACCACAAGCAGCATAGCGGCGCCCAGCGGGACGCCGCGCGCAAAGTTTCCCGCTGTTTCGGCGATGGGAGAACGGATTCCCTTTGCTGCTAGCGAATAGCAGGCCCAGGCCACACCGGACAGGGTCATCAACGCCGCCCCGTATATTGAGGGAGCGGCCAGGCCCGGCGAGACGAGATACACCAAGCCTCCCAAGGCGAGCGCCAGGCCTATCCACTCGGGAGGTCTTGGGCGTTCGCCGCGAATCACTCCCACGGTGATCATCGTGATCTGCACCGCGGCGAAAAGAATCAAAGCCCCCACTCCCGCGCTGAGGGAGACGTAGGCGAACGAGAAAACGATAGCGTAGCCGGCAAAGACCGCTGCGCCGGTCCAGGAGCCGTTCTCTCTCAGTGTGGCCAACGCCCGTCCGCGCGCGCCAACAACCAGGAACAACATCAGGGCAGCCGCGAAGATTCGTACCGCGGTGTAGGTAGCGCCGTCGATCTCGTTCTCACGCAGGGCGAGTCGAGCCAGCAAGGAATTGGATGCGAAGCAAACCATTGTCAGCGCCGTGAGCAGAATCGTGCGGAGAGAGTGGCCGGGCTGGAGTGTCATGTTGTTGGTTGGGCCGAGAGGTTGTTTGGAAGGCCTTGTTTGCAACGTGGGGACCTGTCCTGCTCGTCTTCGGCCTGACAATGCGGTGTATACTTCCCTTGTCCGGGAGCGCATCGGTTATCTGGCTAGGCCCACGAGAATTCGGCCTGGCCCAAGAGCGATCTGGCCGGGTCATCAGCGGAAAGCGGCCTTTCGGACGGGAGACGCGTTCTATGTCGAGGCGGCGATTCGGGAAGGTGTTCGCGTACACCTTCGCGCTTCTGCTCGAAAGCGTTGGCGCCGTTGTTTCCGCCCAGACGCCTCCCAGCCGTGCGCAGCCGAACGCGGCAGCCGTCGATGCCCGCGCGTTTCTCGATACCCACTGCATAGCTTGTCACAACCAGACAACCCGGACCGCCGGCCTTGCGCTCGACGGCTTGGACGCCTCCCGGCCTAGCGACAATTTCGACGTGTGGGAGCGCGTGATCGAGAAGCTTCGGGCCGGCTCGATGCCGCCGCCCGGCATGCCGCGGCCGGAAGCGGCCACCTATCGCGCCGTCACCCGCTCGCTCGAAAACGAATTGGACCGCGCCTGGCTGAAGAGCCCGAATCCAGGCGCCATCAGTCCGGTGCATCGCCTGAATCGCACCGAATACAACAACGCGATTCGCGACCTGTTCGCGCTCGATCTCGACGTGAAGCCGCTGCTTCCTGGAGACGAAACAGCCGACGGCAGTTTCGATAATTTCGCCGAGGCGCTCTCGATTTCGACGGCCCACCTCGATCGATACCTCTCGGTGGCTCGTCAGGTCACGCGGCTCGCCACCGGGATCGCTCCCTCATCGCCGAAGATCGAAAGATTCGAGATCCCGCTGCATGTGCTGCAGGACGACCGTCAAAGCGAAGACCTGCCGCTGGGATCGCGCGGCGGGATTGCGATCCGCTACAACTTTCCCGTCGACGGCGAGTACTTCGTTAGAGTGCGGCTTCAGAGGCAATATCAGGATTACATCAAAGGCATGGGCTGGCAGCAGCAACTCGACGTTCGGCTCGATGGCAGGCTGCTAAAGCGATTCACCGTTGGCGGGGGCGCCCAAGGCAAGCCCGCCGGGGCGAGTTACGCCGGGGACGGCGAACCTGGCTTTGCCGGCGACGCCGAATGGGAAGAATACATGCAGGTGGGAGGAGACGCCGGGCTGGAAGTTCGCGTGCCGGTCGAGGCGGGCCCCCGCATCGTCGGCGTTTCTTTCGTGCGGCAATTTTGGGAACCGGAAGGATTGCCACAGCCGCTGCAAAGAGGCCGTGTGATCACGAATGACCAGGTCTACATGGGCTACGCCAACGTAGGCTCGGTGCAGATTGGAGGTCCTTACCGGATCGAGGGGCCGGCCAAGGATACTCCCAGCCGGCGCGCGATTTTTGTTTGCCAACCGCAGGCGCAAACGGAAGAGCGGGCTTGCGCCGCGCGGATTCTCTCGAGAATCTCCCGGCTCGCCTATCGGCGGCCCGTGACGAACGCCGATGAGGGTACGCTGCTCGAATTCTTTGAGAGCGGACGCCGCGAGGGTGGCAGTTTTGACCACGGAATTCAGTTCGCCCTCGAGCGAATGCTGGTCGACCCCGACTTTCTGCTGCGTGTTCATCGCGAACCTCCCGGGCCTCGTGAAGCCGGGGCAGCGCAATCTACGTATCGGCTCGGCGATCTCGAATTGGCCTCGCGCTTGTCGTTCTTTCTGTGGAGCAGCATTCCGGATGAGCGTCTGCTGGCGCTGGCCGAGCGCGGGCAGCTCAGCGATTCGCAGACCCTGGAGAAAGAAGTACGGCGCATGCTGGCCGACGCGCGCGCCGTCGATGCTTTGGTGAACGACTTCGCCGCGCAGTGGTTGAATCTCCGCCGCATTGAAGAAGTGGTAGTCGATCCGGACCGCTATCCCAACTACGACGAGAGCCTGCTGCAGGCGTTCGAACGGGAGACGGAGCTGTTCGTCGCCAGCACGCTGCGCGAGGATCGCAGCGTTCTCGATTTGTTGGATGCGGATTACACGTTCGTCAATGAACGGTTAGCTCGGCATTACGGCATCACGGGAATATACGGCAGCCGCTTCCGGCGAGTCGCTCTTCCGAACCACGATCAGCGCGGCGGCCTGCTCGCGCATGGGGCGCTGTTGGCGACGACATCGTATCCGGACCGCACTTCGCCGGTTTTGCGCGGCAAGTGGCTGCTCAATAATATCTTCGGCTTGCCGGTGCCGCCGCCACCTCCCGGCGTCGATACGAATCTCGAGAGCAAACCGGGCGTCAAACCAGAGACGATGCGTGAACGTCTGGCGCAGCATCGCCAGAACACCGCCTGCAACAGTTGCCATTCGGTGATCGATCCGCTGGGGTTCGCGCTCGAGAATTACGATGTGATTGGCGGCTGGCGGAGCGTCGACGAGGCGGGGCAAGCCGTCGATGCGAAAGGGTCCCTGACAAGCGGGGCGGAGTTTGAGGGTCTGGCCGGGTTGCGTGGAATGCTGCTTGAGCAACGCGATCTCTTTCCCCGCACGGTGGCCGAGAAGCTGCTGTCTTACGCGTTGGGCCGCCGGCTCGAACACTTCGACCGGCCGGCGGTCCGGCAAATCGTGCGCGCGGCCGCCGCCAACGACTACCGTTGGTCATCGATGATTCTCGGAATCGTGCAAAGTCCGACGTTCCTAAGGGGGAGATCGCAGCCGGCGTCGGATTGACGAGAGGACGACCGCTATGTTCTTGACGAAAGCATTGTCGCGGCGCACGGTCCTGCGGGGGCTGGGAGTGACGGTCGGATTGCCGCTGCTCGATGCCATGATTCCCGCGCTGCAGCGGGCGCGCGCTGCCGCGAGGCCAGTGCAGCGATTTCAGGCGTTCTATGTGCCGAACGGCATGGCCATGGAATACTGGACGCCGAAAGGCGAGGGCGCAGGGTTCGAGTTGTCGCCCATCCTGGAGCCGCTTGCCGCGTACCGCGACCGGATGCTTGTGCTGTCGGGCCTGAAGGCGAATTGGAATTACATCCACGCGGGCGCATCGGGGTCGTTTCTCACCGGTACGGCGCGCGGCGGGCGCAACGAGGTGGAGATTGTCGCCGACGTTTCGATGGACCAGATCCTCGCCCGGCATTTCGCCCAACAGACGCAGGTAGCTTCGCTGGAGCTTTCGATGGACGCTCCGGCGAACGCAGGGGCCTGCACGGGCAACCTGAGTTGCGTTTACACCCACACGCTCTCGTGGCGCAGCCCGACGCAGCCGTTGCCGATGGAGTGGAACCCGCGCGCGGTGTTCGAGAAGCTGTTCGGCGACAGCGGCAGCACCGAACCGGCGGCGCGCGAGGCGAGACTGCGGCAGCACCGGAGCATTCTCGATTCGGTGAACGGGAAGCTCGCGGATCTCAAGAAAGAACTCGGGCCGCGCGACCTGGTGAAGATCGACGAGTACACTGACGCGATTCGCGACGTGGAGCGGCGCATCGGAAGAGCCGAGGAGCAGCGCGATGTCGAGCTGCCGGCGATGGAGCAGCCGCAAGGCGCGCCGCCGGTCTTTGAAGACCACCTGGCCTTGATGCTCGACTTGCAGTTGCTGGCGTTTCAGTCCGACCTCACGCGCGTTATCTCGTTCATGCTCGGCAAGGAGCAGAGCGCGCGGCCCTATCCGCAGATTGGCGTGCCCGAGGCGCACCACCCGCTTTCGCACCACAACAATGTTCCCGAGCTGATCGCGCAGATGTCCAAGATCAATCGCTATCACATGCAGTTGTTCTCGCAATACCTGGCGAAGCTCGCCGCGACGCCCGACGGCGACGGCTCGCTGCTGGACCACATCACGATCCTTTACGGCTCCGGAATTTCCAACAGCACGATGCACTCGGGCGACAACTTGCCTCTGCTGCTGGTCGGCGGCGGCGCGGGACGATTTAAAGGCGGCCGCCATCTGGCCTACTCCAATGAACCTCCGATGGCGAACCTTCTTGTGACGCTCATGGACAAGCTTGACGTGCCGGTCGAACGCCTCGGCGGCAGCACGGGCAAGCTGCCGCTGGATACGCTTTCCGGAATTTAGCAACGGATGGGCGAGTTGAAGCACGTGATGACTGTTTGGCAGCGCTTGATTTTGGTGGCATGCGCCGGCGTCCTGCTCGGAGCCGGCGGCCGGCCGGCTTTGGTTGACGCGGCGCGGACCGCTGACTGGGTTGCGGTGCGGGCTTTGCTGACGGAGAGAGCCGAAGTCAATGCCGCCGAAGGAGACGGCAGCACCGCGCTTCACTGGGCGTCGTATCACAACGATGTGGAAAGCGTCGAGCTGCTGATCCGCTCCGGCGCCGACGTGAATGTGTCGACTGATCTTAGGGTCACGCCGCTATGGACGGCGAGCCTCAACGCCAGCGCGGAGATAGCGCAAAGACTGTTGGAGGCTGGGGCGAACCCCAACGCGGCGCTGCAGAGTGGCGAGACGCCGCTAATGGCGGCCTCCCGCTCGGGCAGCCCTGAAATCGTTGAGCAGTTGCTGGCCAAGGGCGCCAACGCGAACGCGCGAGCCGCCCGCCAGCAGACGGCGCTGATGTGGGCCGTGGCTCAGAAACACTCTGGCGTTGTAACAGTGTTGCTCGCGCACGGCGCCGACGTTCACGCCCGTTCCGAAGTGTGGAACCAGATGATGGCCGTGCCGCCGCACGGTTATGCTCCCTACAACAAGATGATCCCGCATGGCGGTGACACGGCCTTGCTGTTTGCGGCGCGCGCTGGCGATCTCGCCTCGGCGAAACTGCTGATCGAGGCCGGGGCGGACGTCAACGATGCGGATGCCTGGGGCGTTAGCGCCACGGTTTTGGCCGCGCATTCCGGTTACCGGGAGCTCGTCGAATTCCTGCTTGAGAAAGGCGCCGATCCGAACAGGGTGGAAGCCGGCTTTAGCGCGCTGCACGTGGCTATCATGCGCCGCGATGAAAAGATGGTCAGCGCTCTGCTGGCCCGCGGCGCCGATCCGAATACGCCGCTGAGGACTTGGACCCCCACTCGCCGCTCTTCGCGCGACTTCCATTTTCCACCCGCCTTGGTCGGCGCTTCGCCGTTGTGGCTCGCGGCCCGGGTCAACGAAGCGGGCATTCTGCGGCTGTTGGCCAAACGCGGCGCCGATCCGCTATTCGTGCATCATGCCGATTACATGGCCGGGGAAAGCACTCGACGCCGCGTCGAAGCGACGACGGCATTGATGGCGGCGTTGGGAATGGGGGGCGGCGCAGCCTGGGTTCAGCACGACTCGGGGGATCGCGAATCTCTGGCGCTCGAAACCGTGAAGCTGGCTGTGGAGCTGGGCGTTGACGTAGGTGCCGCCAACACCGATGGCCGCACGGCGTTGGATGCTGCCAAGGCTCTCAACTACGACACCGTGGTCAGCTTTCTCGTCGAGAACGGCGCCCGTTAAAATCCGAAACGGTCACGATCAGGTTATGGGGCGGGCGTACCCACGGCGTGCGGATACTCCCACACCTTTAGGGCCTCGCCCAGTCCACCAGCCGCGCGGATCTTACCGGCCGCATCGTACAGGCTGTAGATCGCGCGCGCATGATCGTACTCGCCGGGCAGCGGGCCAAGCGCCACAAGCTCACGTGGGGCCAACAGCCCGGCTGCTTCCGGCATATCGGTGACGCGAAGGACGTTGAGCAACGGCACGTCGTGCCAGTGCGTGGCCGGCGGATTGTCCACGATGACGCGGCTGACGCGGTTGTCCAACGCAGCGGCGTAGAGCGACAGAGCCGCCATCGTCTTGCGTCCAAACAGCGATACCGAATCGAGGCGGATTCCTTCCACTTCGGCGAGATAGTCGATCGACCGCAAAATATCCCACACCTGCAAGGTCTCGATCGTGCCCCCCATCAGCATGACGGTCCGTTCGAGAGATGCGCGGCGGTACTTGTCAATTGGGTAGTCGATAGCGCGCGGATAGAGCGTCAGCACAACGTGATTGCCGAGAGCGGGCAGGATGCGATCCCAATCGACCGGGTAGATAACATCGTCAGGGCCTTTGACGAAGATCAGCACCGGGTAGGACTCGGCCTTCTGAAAAGGCACGAACAGCTCGGCCTGCACGCGCACGTCTTTCTCGGTGTTGAATTCGATGTCGAAGTGGTCCGCGTAGCGCTCGCTCCAGCCGCCGCGTTTCTTTTTCCATGGCTCGAATGACGCCTTGGTAGTAGGAAGCAGGCGAAAGACCTGGTCCTTGAGGCCTTCAATAATTTCGGAGCGGCGCTTCTTCCAGGCATCGAGGTTCGCGGGCCGCTCCATTTTGGCCGTGGGGATAAAGCCGCGGTCGATGCTTTCGTTGATTGCGTCGGGCGGATAGCTGTCGAGCACCCTGAGCGAGTCCGGCTTTTCCTTCTGAATGTCGCCTTCGTCAAACGGCGTCGTGTCGTCCTTGAGCCAGCGTCCGATCCACTCATTCGCCATCTTGCGGAAGGGCACGATGTCGCTGTGCGGCGCGTCGTGATCGTATTCGGTGACTTTTTCGGAAGCGTTGTACAGATCGTAAATGCGGCGCACGCGCTCATAAACGGCGTGATAGCCCACCGGCGGGAACATCGGATCGCGCTGCGCGCTGATGATGCGCAACGGCCGCGGGGCGATCAGGGCGCCGGCTAGCGGCAGATCCGCCTGATAGGTATTTGGAAAATAAATGCAGTCGCAATTTTCGTGCAGCAGGTCGCCTTGCACCTGCTGGTCAACCGTCCATGTGGCGGCGACGGGGGCCGCAACTTGAATGCGCTCGTCCGCGGCCGCGCTGAACCATGAAATGGCGCCGCCGCCCGAAATGCCGGTCACCGCGATGCGCTTGGCATCGACCTCGGCCCGCGTTTCGAGATAGTCGATGGCGCGAATGGCGTTCCACACTTCGGGTCCGGCCGGCGTGTAGCCGAGCGTATACCAATGTGTCATGTCGAGATCGTGCGTGCCGTGATGAATGCCCGAGAGCTCGCCGAATTCGACGGTATCGATCAGCAGCGCGACGTAGCCGTTTCGCGCGAGCCAAATGCCATGGTGCTGGTAGTCGACTTTGGCCCCCCAGGGGCCCGGCGAGTGTCCGCAAACATAGAGCACGGCCGGTAGGCGCTTATCGACTTTCGGCGGCAGATACAGATTGCCAGTGACGTAGAGCCCCGGCATGCTTTGGAACACAACCTTCTCGACGCGGTAGCCGTCGCGATCGAGGGTCCCGGTGGTCTTCGCTTGCAGGGGAGTCTTTGCGGGCATCGGATCCAGGCCCAGCATGGCGAGAAACTGCTGCTTGCGGCGCGGCCTTTCGCGCCGCCAATCGGCGAGAGTTTGGATTTCGGATAAGTGCTTGTGGGCGATTTCGGCGGCGCGCCGTTTTAGATTCTGTTGGAACATGCCATAACGCTGCTCCGCGTTGTGCCGGCTCGCGGCCTCTTGCGCCGGCGAGATGGCGGCGGCGGCGAGCAGGACCAAGATGGCGGTACACCCCGTCAGGATGACTATCCGAGAAGAATTAGCGGCGAAGGAGCGTTGCATGCGCTGGTGGCCTCCTGAGGTGTGATTGTAGATGGCGCTGGCTTGCCGTGTCGTGACGGCGGATCAGAAAAAAAAGCCGGGGTCCATGGCGACAGACCCCGGCTCAGGTGCGATCACGAGTGGTTCAGGCTCGTGAAAATCAATAGTCGAGACGGAGCGCGAACAGCATCGCGCGGCCGGACTGGGCGCTGGTTACCAGCGCAAAACTGCCGCTGCTGATGTTGGTGTTCGGGTTGTTAAAGTTCGGACGATTCAAGGCATTGAACATCTCCCAGCGGAACTGCAGGCGGGAGCGCTCGTTTTCGCCTATGTAAAAGTTCTTTGACAGTACGAAGTTCCACACGATTTCGCCGGGCCCGGTGAGGATGTAGCGGGCAGAATTGCCATAGAAACCTCGTCCGGTTGCAGGCAGCAGGAAGGCGCCTGGGTCGAGCACCGGGTTGCGAGCCTTAATGCTATCCCGCATTTCGCCGGCATCGAGGTTGCCGTCGCCCACGCGATCGGGGCGGCCGCCAAATTGGTTCGTATTGGCGGGGTCATTGCCGGTGAACGAGGGACTCAGCCTTTGCCCGGTGAGCATCGTCGTAATGCCGGATACCTGCCACCCACCGAGAATGCCATCCGCGACGGCGGGCATGCTGTTCAGGAACTGTTTGCCCCGCCCAACAGGCAGCTCGTAGCCATAGCTGAAGCGGAGCTGTTGGCGGCGATGGCGCTGCTCGTCCGCCCGCTCGAGGAACCGCTGGTACTGGTTCTGCTGAGCGGTCGGAGCGAAGCCGCCAAGGTTCACGTCGCTGAGCGCCTTGGCCCAGGTGTAGTTGACGTTGTACCAGAGCCCTTGGCTGAGGCGGCGGTCCGCCTGGATCGTAAGGCCGTGGTAGATCGACGAGCCGCCCGTCTGCCTAAGCGTCGCGGCGTCATAGCGCGGGTAAGGCCGGCGGTCAAAGCTGAATGGCGTCGTGCTGGGCATCAGCAGGTTGCGGTCTTCCGTGTAAGGGATGTTCGAGGCTTTGGTTCCGACGTATCCGATATCGATAGCCGTTCCCCAAATCTGTTGCCCGACCGAAAAGCTCCACTGCTGGGTCCGCTCGTTGGGAAAGTAGGGACTATTACCCGAAACGCTCTGGATGCCGGAAAACTCCGACGTAGCGATAAACGGATTCGGGAAAGTGATTGTCGGCACGTTTTCATTTTCGAGTTGGAACGATTCGGTCGACTGCCAGGGACCGCCCGTGGCGTTGAGGCCGATCGAACCCGGCAGGGGCGTCGTGTAGAGACCCCAGGCTAACCGCACCACGGTGTTGGTGCCGCCGAACGGGCGCAGAGCCAAGCCGAGCCGCGGGCTGAAGTTGTTCTTGTCGCTCTTCATCAGAGCGCGAAGCGGGAATCCCGCCTGCGAAGCTGGGATGATTTCGAGCGACTCCACAACGGCCGGCACCAGATCGGCCGGCAACGAAGAGCCTGCCGTGACCAGTGCGCCGGTGTTCGGATCGAACGAGAACATGCGGTCGAACTTTTCCGTCCACGGCGCCTGGTACTCGTACCGCATGCCGTAGTTGAGGGTGATTCTCGGGCTGATCTTGAAGTCGTCCTGGAAGTAGATGCCGAAAATCGAACCCCGCGGATAGGCGTTGGGGCGAGGGATGCTACGGCTGGCGGAACTCATGTAGCCGAGCAGGAAGTTCGAGTAGTCGAAGTTGCTGAGGCGGTCGTCGAAGGCGAACTGCCCGCGCTGCGACTGCGGCGCTTGCTGGTCGTTCACCTGGAAGCGGCGGACCTCGCCGCCGAACCGGAAGTTGTGGCGGCCGCGATACCAGGACACGTTATCGACGATCTGAAAAGTGTTCTGGGCTTGGTAGGTGCCGGTGGCCCAGGTATCGGTTCCATGGAACCCGATTGCGCCGCCGAAATTGAACGACGGCATGCCGCCGAGCGCGAGCAGGCCGTTGGGATTGTCGATACCCTGCAATCCGATCCGGTCGACGATTGTGGCGTCCTGGTTCGGTTCCTGCCAGAAGCCGAAATCGCGCGTGTAGCCGAATTTCAACTCGTTCACCACGTTGGGGCTGAACGTGTGCGTATCGGAGAGGACCATGTTCTGGCCAGGGTGATTCCCCTTCCAGGCGTCTTGGCCGTATTCCAGGTTGAGCACGCCCGGATAGGAATCCTTGTTGTTGACCACGTAGGAAAAGCGACCGAAGAGGTTGTTCTTATCGCTGAGGCGGTGGTCGATGCGCGCCGACCAGGTGTCGGAATCGAAACGCCCGCCGGGGTCTCCGGTGAAGTTGCGGTTGAGACCGTAAACGCCTTCTCCCGCCGTGTTGGGGTCGGGATAGATGATGTCCTGCACAGCCTGAGAAACCGAGCTCATGCGGCTGGTGGGGATTCTGTTGTTCGGGAACGCTTCCCCTGACAGCGGGTCAGTCAGTGCAATCCGGTCGGCCTCGGGAATCGCGGAATTCATCAGAGCCGAAAAATCGCCCTGGCGGAACTCCGGCGTGGGCACGGAAATGAACTGGCGGGCGCCGACGCGATAGCGGGCGCCGCTATAGGAGAAGAAGTAGAAAGTCTTGTCGCGCCCGTCATAGACGCCGGGAATCGCAACCGGCCCACCGTTGTTGAGCATGAAAATGTTGTGGTTGGTGAACTCGGGGCTATCCGAGTCTTGCCAACTGCGGGCCGTGAACTTGTTGTTGAAGTTGCCCCAGTAGAAAGAGCCGTGGAGTTCATTGCTGCCCGACTTGGTCACGCCGGCGAACTGAGCGACCGAGGGGTACTCAGCCGAGTTGTTGGCCGTCATGACCTTGATTTCCTGCATGTTCTCGACGTCGCCGGCCACGAATCCATTGGGGCCCTGCGCCGCCTGCAGCGGCAAGCTGGCAGAGATGCCGTCGGCGCTGAAATTGTTGGCCGAGCCGCGCGCGCCGTTGACCAGAAAATCACAGCACTGGCGGGACTGAATGCCGGCCGTCACGTTGGTGACGTTGGCCCAGCCGCGGCCGTAAATGCTCAGTGGCAATTCCTTGTAATCGCGGGCGGTCTTGACGTTGGAGAGCGAGGCCTGCTCGGTCTCGATCTGCGACGTGCCGCCTTCGACGGTGATGGTGGTGGTGATCTCACCCAGCTCAAGGATGGCGTCGACGCGCTTCGCCTGACTGCTGTTGAGGTCAATTCGCGTGCGGGTGAAAGTTTTGAAACCCGCGCTTCGCACGGTGACCTGGTAGAAACCGGGTTCGAGACCGGCTATGCGGTAATCGCCCGACTCGTTGGTGGACATCGTCCGTTCGGTGTTGGTGCCTTCGTTCTTGACGATGATTTCGGCGGCGGGTACGGATGCGCCGGAGGCATCGGTGACTGCGCCAAGGATCGTGCTCTGAGACGCCTGTCCGTAAAGCACGCCTGTACTCACCTCGGCCAGCAGAATGCACAGGCAAACTACTGGCGCCAAAAAGAACAATGTTCGTCGCATGGAAAGAGACTCCTCGCTGTGAATGCTGTTACCTGAACTCTGCCGCGCTGAAACAGTTATTTCAGTAACTGAAATATATATGTCCCGTAGCTTACTGCGCGCCGAAAGGTGGAGTCAAGCGGAATTTCCCGGCGCTGGGCCGGTTCCGCGGCGGCCAGTCAGCAGGCGAGGCCGCTTACAACGTAAAAATCCTGCTCGGCAGCCACGCGCACGCCGACCACATGGATGGCAACGCGCTCGTGCGCAAGCTCACCGGCGCGAAGGTTTTCGTGATGCAGGGCGACTACAAAGTCATCGCCATCGGCGGCGCCGGCCAGTTTCTCTACAAAGCCAAATGGGCCGCCTGCCCGGTCGACCGCGTCCTCAAGGACGGCGACCAGGTCACCCTAGGGGATGCAACTCTGACCGCGCGCCTGACGCCCGGCCACACGCCAGGCTGCACCACCTGGACGTTGCAGGCTAACGATGCCGGCAAAACATACAACGCCGTCATCATCGGCAGTCCGAACGTGAACGAGGGCTATGAACTGGTCAACAACGCGGAGTACCCCAGCATAGCCAAAGACTTCGCAAAAACGTTCCAGGTATTGAAATCGCTGCGCTGTGAAATTTTCCTGGGCGCGCACGGCGCCTACTACGGAATGGAAGAAAAGCAAAAGCGCATGGCGGCCGGCGGCCCCAATCCATTCGTAGACCCCGAAGGCTGCCGCGCCTACATCGAAGACCGCGAGAAACACTACCTGGATACGCTGGCCAAGCAGAAGCAGTAGTGGCGCGAGCTCTCAGCTTGCAGCGTCGAGCCTCCGCTCGACGCACTCGAGTTTGGCCATTTTACTCGCGGCCGGGCAAAGACAAAACAAGGCAAAAGGCAAAGTGCAAAAGGCAAAAGGGGTCCTGCCGTACATGCAGTGCGGCCAACCCATGGCTGAAGCCATGGGCTAGCGTCGAGCCTCCGCTCGGCGCAAACCAACCCGAGATCGTTGGACGTTGAGGCTCTGGCGGACTCCTGGAACCGGCGACGCTTGCTTTGCTACAGATTCGCTCCAGGCTGTTAACCCACGAGGTTGTCTTTGCCGATGCATTTGCGCAGATAGCTCATTTGCCCGGCGTGGTAGGACTCGTGAAACGCGAGAAACAAAATCGCTCCCCGCATGCTCTTGTCGGGGATCGGAAAATCTCGCGGCGCGGGGGCCGATAGCTGCTCGTCGCCGGCGGTTTCCAGCGTTAGCATCAATTGCGGCGTGATCTCCTGCCAAGCCTGGCGCACATCCGCCATCGATGGATACTTCGAGAAGTCATCTCCTGGCGACCCCTTGCGAAAGTGCTCGCTCCAGGCGACATCCTTTTTGGCTCCCAGCATTCCAGCCAGCGAACAACGCACTGCCGTGAGGTGCGCGAACAGCCATAGCATGCAATTGGAGCTGCCCTCAACGCGCTTTGCGGCCTCGTCATCGCTGAAGTCGCGAATCGCCTTTTCGACCAGCGCCGTGGTGATGCCGTAGAGTTGAAAACTTTGAGTGACTAGGGGGTCCATGGTTTCTTTATTCAAGCATGGTTTCTTCATTCAGGCATAGAGAGGCGCTGGGATGTGGGGCGGTCTATCAGCGCGATCAGGCGCGCTGCTGGTTGGGATTGAGGTCGCCGGGCTGGTCCTCGGGCTCGGCGGATGGGCGTGGCATGGTTTGGCACGATTCGGCAGTTTTTGGCATGGTTTGGCATGATCTGGCATGGTTTTGCTTATGCTGGCTTCTTCATCGCTGTTCGTCCCCTGATTCAACTCTCCGGGTTCGAAATTTTCGCTCCGGCCGGCGAATGGCGCGGCGACCTTTCGCTTCCATTATCTGGCTGGCGAGCAAGGGTTTTGGACCGCTGACGGGGTAAGTGATTGAAAGAATGGGCGGAAAAGTTTGTCGATTCTTCGTGACCGCATAACGCCGCTCAGGTCGATTCGACCGTCGGGGCCCACACCCGGCATTTCAGTTCTCGTGGGGAGTACACTGCCTGCCGAATTGACCCTTGTGCGATGCTTGCGCCTGCGTTATTCACGAACTAGCGAATCCCTTGCCGCCGCGCGAAAAAAGGCTGACTGTCACCAGGGACACGCGCGCTGGGCACGCGCACAGCTCCGATTCACGGATGCGCTATCCTGAGCGGTTTCACCGCAAGGACAACGCATGCCAAACCACGACGAGCGCGTATTTTTCCGAACCCCAAGCTGGCTGCGGCCAACTCTTCTGCTGGCCCTGCTGCTGGCGGCCCTGCTGCTGACCCACTGCAGCGCGCCCAACGAGCAACTGGACGCCGCCGCGCGTTGGTGGAGTCACATCGAGTATCTGGCCTCTGACGAACGCCAAGGCCGGGTGACCGGTAGCGAAGGCTATCAGCAGGCGGCGCAGTACGTTGCGGATCAATTTCGCGAGCTGGGGCTCGAAGAGGCGGGCACGAAAGGATACTTTCAGCCCATCGAATTCGAAACGCGGCGGCTGGCCGAAGAGGCGTCGAGTCTCGAGTTCGTGCGCGGCGGCGCAACCATTCAGTTTGAGCTGGGCGAGCAGGCGACGCTGGGCCGCGCGGGCGTATCGGATGAGACCGTCGAGGCCGAAATGGTTTTCGTCGGTTATGGGATGACGATTCCAGAGCATGGCTATGACGGTTTTTCAGGACTCGACGTCAAGGGAAAAGTGATCGTGACGCTGCGCGGCGCTGCCCAGGGAGTGCCCGGCGCGTTGGCTTCGCACTATCAATCGCGGGACGAACGCAGAAGGCTCCTCGAACGCGTCGGCGCTATCGGCTCGGCGACGATTCTCAATCCGCGGATCATGGAGATCCCGTGGGAGCGCGCTTCCAAGTTTCGGCTCCAGACCGGCATGGACCTTGCTGATCCGGAGCTGTCGCAGGATGGCGGCTCGAAGCTGAGCTTTACGATCAACCCGGATTACGGCGATTGGTTTCTCGCCGATGCCCCGCATAGCCTGACGGAGATTCTCGCCCTCGACGCAGCGGGAAAGCCGCTGCCAAAGTTTGCGATTCCGGGAAAGATCCGCGCCCAGATAGGGCTGGATCAGTCGCGCGCTTCTTCGCCGAACGTCCTTGGGGTGCTTCGCGGCGCCGACGCGGCGTTGAGCGACGAGTACGTGCTGCTGTCGGCTCATCTCGATCACCTCGGCGTTGGAGAGCCCGTCGCGGGGGATCGGATCAACAACGGCGCGTTGGACAACGCTTCCGGCGTTGCGACTTTGATCGAGGTCGCCCGCGCACTGCAACAGGCGGAGCAGCCGCTGAAGCGATCGGTGGTGCTGCTTGCCTGCACCGCGGAAGAGAAAGGCCTGTTAGGCTCGCGCTACTACGCCGCGAAGCCGACGGTCGAGATGGAGAAGGTCGTCGCGAACCTGAACTTCGATATGTATCTGCCGATCGTGCCGCTGCGCGCGGTGATGGCGCTCGGCGCGGAAGAGTCTGACCTGGGTGACGCGCTGCGCGCCGTTGCGGGCGAGGCCGGGCTCGAGGTGCAGCCTGATCCCGAGCCGGCGCGGAACCGTTTCATCCGCAGCGACCAGTACAACTTCATCAAGCAAGGCGTGCCGGCGCTCGCATTCAAGTTTGGAGTCGAGCCTGGTTCCGCGGACGAAGAAGCGATGACCGCCTGGTACCGCGACCGCTACCACAGCCCCTCCGATGATCTCAGCCAGCCCGTGAACAAAGAGGGAGCCGTGGAGTTCAATCGCCTGATGGTCGCCCTGGTGGCGCGTATCGCGAACGCAGACAAGCGGCCAGAGTGGCGCGCGGAGAGCTTTTTCCGGAGGTTTACAGAGTAGGGCGGCTTTCAGGATGTTAGGGGTTATGGTCCTTTGGTAGTATCTCTATCACTAGGAAACACTATGGGCGTGCTCGCGATTCATCCAGGTGAACATCTCGCCGAAGATTGAATGAACTTGAAATGAGCGCCGCTGGGCTTGCGAGGCAGCTCAAGGTTCCCACCAACCGCATCACCGAGATCCTCAATGGTCAGCGAGCAATAACAGGCGACAGCGCGCTACGTCTGGGTCACTTTTTTGGCACCAGCGCGGAGTTCTGGCTCAATCTGCAAAAGCTCTACGAACTGCGGCTCGCAGAGAAAAAGGCCGGTAAGGCCATAAGAGCGCTGCCGACCCTCAAGACTAGCGAGCCCGCTCATGCCTAAAGCGCAACATCCATGGACTGTAGTCTCTGTCTTTTTCGCTCACTGGGACACATGATCTAGCGTGGAACCTCGTGGGGGTCCTTTGGCGCTTGCGTGAGGAGCCCGGTGAACACCGACCAGGAAGGCGAGGGAAGCTTCATCGCGGGGTCGACAGCCGCGTCGAACTCTCGCGCCATCCCTGTGAGCCGCGTGACGATGTCAGCGTGGTTTGCGGCCACGTTGTTTTGTTCGGCGAGATCGGCGGCGAGATTGTAGAGTTCCGGCGGTTCGCATCGTTGCGGGCTGCGGGGGCGGTCGTTCGGCTTAAGCTCACGCTTTTGAAAATGCAGCTTCCAGTCGCCGGAGCGAACAGCGAAGACGCTTTGCTCAAAGTAATAGTAGAGCGTGTCATGCGGCGAGCCTTGCTTGCCTTCGAGTAGAGGGAGGATATTGCGACCGTCGATGACTCGGTCGTTGGGGACACCGGCTCCTGCAAGTTCGACCGCCGTCGTAAACAGATCCATCAACGAAGCGATGCCGGTTTGCACCGTGCCGGCGGGTAGGCGGCCCGGCCAACGGGCGAGGAAAGGAACGCGCACGCCCCCTTCCCAGGTTGTGTTCTTGGCGCCTCGCAACGGGCCGGCCGAGCCGCCCTTGATGCGCCTCTTGTTGCTGCCGGCGACCCACGGGCCGTTGTCGCTGGTGAAAATGACGAGCGTGTTGTCCTCGATGCGGTTGGCGCGAAGCGCGTCGAGAATTTCGCCCGTCCTCCAATCGATTTCCTCGACCACATCTCCGTAAGGGCCGTGCGCGGACTTGCCCTGAAACCGCGCGGATGGTTTGACGGGTGTGTGAGGCATCGTATGCGGCAGATACAAGAAGAAAGGCCGCTCGCGGTTTCGTTCGATGAACGCCACGGCCTCTTCGGTGTAACGGCGGGTCAGTGTTTCGACGCGCGCGGGGGATTCGACGGATTTGTCGTCGCGCCACAACTCGAGCCGGGGCCACTTAACCCAAGGCAGCAGCGACATATCGTTGCTATACAGGACCCCGAAGTACGAGTCGAAGCCGTGCCTGCGGGGACGGTAAGGCTGCCGGCCTCCCAAGTGCCATTTGCCGATGCAGGTCGTCGCGTACCCCTGTTTCTGGAGCACTTCCGCCAGCAGGATTTCCGACGCGGGCAAGCCCCATTTTTCTTTGGCGACGATCACGCGTGTCATGCCTGAGCGGCGCGGGTAGCGGCCCGTAAGCAGCGCCGCGCGCGCCGGCGTGCAGGTCGGCGACACCGAATAGAACTCCGTGAGACGTACTCCTTCGGCGGCCATGCGATTGAGCCGCGGCGTTTGAATTTCGTGGTTGCCGTAGACGCCGAGGTCGCCATAGCCCAGGTCATCGGCGAGGATGATGACGATGTTTGGCGGCCGCTGTTCCGGAGCTTGCTGGCCGTTTGTTTCCTGGGGTTGCGCTCGCGCGAGCGGGCTTATGCTGATGAGTAGCGCGACGGAAAATATGAGGGCAGCTTTCAAGAGTCGTCCGTTGGATCGATGCACGACGGCGTTGCGCCGTTACAGATGCGGCCGGATTTTGGAGGCTCGCCCAGCCGACTTGGGTCTCGCCTTCCCGCCGTAGCAGTCAAGTCCCGAGCTCGGTTCCGTCAATGTCGCCGCTTCGCGGCGATGGACCGGCACGAGTACCGGTCCTCACTGCGCTAATCCGCAACGCAGCGAAAGCCGAGATTGTTGAGCGCGCTGTCGGTATCGGTCTTTTGGCGCGCGGCGGCGCGATATCCCTGACAGTAGTTTTCGCTGCACATCCAGCTACCACCGCGCTGCACTTTTTGGGTCCCGCTGCTCGGCCCTTGCGGATTGTCGGTCGGCGACTGGCGGTAGTAGTTGGGGTCATACCAGTCCGCGACCCATTCCCAAACGTTGCCACCGATATCGTAGAGGCCATAGCCGTTCGGCGGGAAGCGTTTTACAGGGCCGTAGCTGGCAAACCCGTCGCGGCGAAAATCCTCGACCGGGAATTCGCCCTGCCAGACATTGGCGCGATAGCTTCCCGCCGGGGTGAGTTCATTGCCCCAGGGGAACGTTGCCTGTTCCAGCGCTCCGCGCGCCGCGTACTCCCACTCCGCTTCGGTGGGCAGGCGCTTGCCGGCCCATTTGGCGTAGGCCGCGGCGTCGTCCCACGAGACGTGTACGACCGGGTAGTCCTGCATTTCTTCGATGTTCGATGCGGGTCCGGCTGGGTGCCGCCAGTCGGCGCCTTGCACCATCCCCCAGTCGCGCTTAGCCGGATCAAATATGGCCGACGAGCCCTGTTTTTCCGACTCGGTAACGTAGCCCGTGGCGTTGACGAATTCCGAGAACTGGCGGTTGGTGACCTCGGTTTCGTCGATCCAGAAACTGTCGACGCGAACGCGATGAACCGGGCCCTCGAAGGGAAAAGCATCGTCGGTGCCCATCAGAAATTCGCCGCCCTCAATGCGCACCATGCCGCTATGGTCGCTGGTTGGCGCTGGGGAGCATGCGTTCGCCGCGATGAGAAGGAGAACGGCCGCGGCACAGACCGCGGAAGCGGTAGAACGCAATTGCCGCGCGGGAAACTTCAAGCCAGGGAAGGGAATCACAATCAAACCGCTATTATAGTCATCCTTGTCGCAGATCTATCGTTCCGGCGCGCGCTCGCGGATTGCCTGCCGGCGGCAATGAGCTATGAACAAAGCTTGACAGAGCCGCGTGATCGCTGCGGTACGATAACTCCAGTGATCCATCAGCAACCGATCGACGATTCCGACGAGCCTGACGACCTGCGGCCCGCTCCGTATCTGGAGGAGGCGTCCGGCTATGGCGTCCCGGGTGGAAATTTTGAATATGCTCCCGTGGGTCCGGCGCGTCCAGGCGGCTGGACATTCATTGACGTGGCTTTGTTGTTGATCATCGCGCTCCCGGCGCAGTTGGTGGCGGTGGCGCTCTGCATGGGCAGCTTGCACGTCTACGAGTGGTTGACCGGAGTGGAGAGCACGTTCCCGGCAAGCCTTGCCGATGCTCCCATGGTGGTCGCTGTGCAGATCGTTTGGTGGACGCTGTTGATCGCCTTCATCTACGGCGTGGTCACGATTCGGCACGGACTGCCGTTTTTGCCGGCGATCGGATTGCGGAGCGTGAATCGCCCGCCCGGGGCTTATCTGCTGGGAGGAATTCTGTTGGCCGTCTCAGTGGCGGTCATGGGTTACTTGCTGCCGGAGGCGCCGGGGCGCATGCCGATCCAGGACCTCATCGATGACCGCGAGTCGCTGCTGGTGCTGGCCTTTTACGGAGTGCTGTTTGCGCCGGTCGTGGAAGAAATCGTATTCCGCGGGTTTTTGTATGCCGCCATCGAACGAGCCAAAGGCCCGTTGTTGGCCGTGCTGGTCACGAGCATCGTGTTTTCGCTGCCGCACGCCTGGCAGTATGGCTGGCGTTGGCAAAACGTGCTACTGGTGACCTATGTTGGTGTGGTGTTCGGTATCGCGCGGGCGCGCACGGGGTCGATCGTGCCCTCGACTCTGCTACACGTGGGGTATAACGCGACGTTGTTCGCCGGGTTGTTCGCCGCTGGCGATAAATTGTTCGCGCCGTAGTTTCCCTAGCGTCAGTTTGCGTGCGCCAAGGGATCGCCGTCCGGCGGGCTTGCCAACGGGCGCTACGCAAAAAGCCTGCCCAGGAACGCCAGCAGCTCCTGCGATACCGAATAGCCCATGATCACCGCCATGGTGACCGCCGACACCCACAGGCCTAGCGTGAGCCAGCCTTTGGGCAACAGCAGCCGCGGCGTGCGTTTGTAGCGCAAGTAAAGCGCGTAGAAGCCGATGACCGGCAGCATCGTTGCCTGCGCGAACCCACCCACTTTGACCATCGCTACCGGCTCGCCAAAGACCATGAAGTAGATGCACGGAATCACCAGTAGGATCACGACGAAGAGCCGCGTGACTTTCAGGCGAGCGGCGTAGTCCTTCTTGTTGTACAGGCCCAGCATGCCGACGAAATCGGCAAATACGCGGCAGTGCGCCGCGGTCGAGGCGAATACGGTCGAATAGAGAACCGCGAACGCGCCTATCAGGAACAGCGGCAGCGACCACTCGCCGAGCGTTTCGGTGTAGATGCGGGAGAGTTCCTGCACCATCGCCGAGCCCTTTGGAACGACTTCGTTGCGGTTCAAGATGCCCGCTCCGAGTAGATAAAATGCGATCGTCGCGAACGTATAGACGATCATCGCATTGGCAACGTCGATGCCCATCACGCGAGTCCAGCCGAAAGCGCGCGCGGTCCACTGCGGGCTGTCGTCGCGTGGCCCGGTATAGCGGGCGTAGCCTTTTTCGATGCACCAGTAGGGGTACATCACCAGTTCGGTGGCTCCGACTCCGGTGATACCGAACGCCGCCACAGCAGTGACGAACCCCGTCTCAGGCAAGTGAAACGAGAGCCCCTCCCAGACCGCGCCCCAGGAGAAATATTGCGGCAGCTTGATCAGAATGACCGCGCCGAGCACGGTGAGCATTGTGAAGCTGACCACCATGCCCATGGCCACTTTCTCCACCAGGTTATAGCGGCCCGCAATGAGCAGGACTCCCGTCACTGCCGCCAGCAGCCACGGCCAGACGTTGAGCGGAACGCCCGGCATGGTGCGGTTGAGGATTTCCGCGATGCTGCCGAGCATGGCGCCGATCTGCATCAGCGTGAACATGACCATGACGAACCACATCCACACCAGCCACGAAACTTTCCAGCGCGGGCCCGGCGCGTGGTTGAACGCCTCGAGCGTGGTTTCGCCCGTGCCGATCGCGTAGCGGCCCAGCTCTTCCTGGACGACGGTCTTGATCAGGCAACTGATGATGATCAGCCAAAGCAGCAGATAGCCGTTTTCCGCGCCGAGCACGGTGGTTGCGATCAACTCGCCCGAGCCGACGATCGAGCCCGCCAGGATCAGGCCCGGCCCGATACGCCGGACAATGGCGCCAAATGTCTTAGGGTGATCCTCGATTTTTTCGGGGGAAAGATGATAAGGGTCAGCGATTGTGTTGTCTGCCATTAGCGATCCCGCATCCTAGCCCAGGCTCTCGATGAACTTCAAGAACAAGCGGGCGTAGCGGTCAAGATTCTCACGGCTTCCGCCGCCGAGAATCGGCGAGCACATTTCGTAGGCGACGCTGCCATCGAAGCCGCCTTCGCGCAGCGTGCCGAGAAATGCGCGGTAGTCGATGAAGCCTTCTTCGATGGGCACGGCTTGCGAATAAGGGGTCTGCGCCCTGTAGTTGATGACGTCGGGCTCGTACTGGAAGCGGGGACGTTTTTGGTAGTTCGCGATGGTCGTGTGAGAAGTTAGCGGAGCCATCTGGCGCGCTGCCTCGACCAGGTCGGTTCCTTGCAGCGCCGGCGCCCAGGCGTCGAACAGGGCTTTGCAGTTGGGTTCATTGATGGCCTGAATCAAATCGCGCTGACTGCGATAGTCGACGCCGATGTCGTGGTGGTTCTGCACTCCGACGGTGACGCCGAATTCGGCGGCCCGCTGGGCGCACTCCTTCAGCACGTCGACGGTGAGATTCCATTGAGCCGGATACGGCGCGGCGGCGCTTTCGTATCCCGTGAAGACGCGAACCAGATCAGCACCGATATCGCGAGCCAGCCGCGCCAGCTCCACGACATAGTGCACCTGAATCTCACGCATCGGGATCTCGCCGTGCTCGAGATCGGCAGTGAAGTTGTTGTAACCGGCGACGCAGATCGTGCGCAGACCACGGCTTTCGAGTTGCTTGCGGATCTTCTCCCGGGCCTGGCCGCCGTAGTCGAGCAGAGAGAGGTGGGGCCGCTTGGCGCCGAGCATGACGCCCGCGAATCCGAGGCCGGCGGCGTGGTCGATGAACTCCTCTACCGTGAGCTTCGCTTGGCCCCACGAGCCGGAATAGCTGACCGAAAACAGAATGGGAGTGAACGCCATAGGGTGGTTCAGAATTTTAGCACGTCATTGCTTGGAGCACTCGCGGCGGCCACAGCGCCAACTCAGTCGGGCTTGGGCGATAGAGTCCACCACCACTCCGGGCAAGGGAAGTAGCGGCGCACCGCGCGCGGCGAAGCGGGCCCTGGGATTACGACCGCAAGAGGTTCGTAGCGGCTCTGCGCTTCCTCTCGCGGAGACAGCAACGCAGGCAGGTGGGCAACGATCCGCGCGTTCTTCACCGCATCGTATTCGACGACTACGGTGTGCGAAACTTCCCGGCGTTCATAGCCAGGCGACTCGAACGAGTGGTCCCACACCCACTCGGCGGATTCCAGTTGGAGATGGTTGCCATCGGCCGCCGTGCCATCGTCGTAAAAATAGATTCCGCTGACTCGACTCCCCGGGTAGGCAAGCTTCAAGCCGAAGTTGAACCACATATTGTGGCCAAACGGGTCGCGCGCTTTGGGTACATTGACCGCTACCACAACGGTGCGCTCGGGCAGACGCGGCGCAACCGTGAGTAACGCTTCGAACGCCTGCCGGTGGCGGCTCCATATTTGATCGTGCCATTGGCCGTAGCGCAGCGCGCTGGAGACGCCCGAGTTTGTGACGAGGGCGCCCAGAGCGAGAAATACCCAGGCTCGCGGCCAGCGGCGGGGCAACAAACTTGCCGCCAGCCCCGCCAACGACGCCCACACCAGGGCCGCGCCGATGCCCGAAAGAAACTGCGTGCGCCAAAGGGTCGCCGCGCTGCCGAGCAGCAGGTAGGCGGGGAAGCTCATCACCAACGCGGCCCCGCCCGCCAGCAACATGCCGAGCCACGCCTTCTTGGTGAGAGCCGATTCATGATTTACTCTCCGCAAGGCTACCGTGCCGGCCCAGCCGGCGAGATAAACCGTTGCGGCGAGCAGCCCGAGGCGCATCGGCCACTCGGGCGCCAGAGTCCATGGCATGTTTTCGGCCCAACGCCAGAACGAAAGGCTGCTACGGAGGTTGAACCATAAGTCGCTCGCCATCGCGGCAAGCGACCAGTCAGCGCGTAGTACACCAGCCTGATAGTCTCCGGCGGCGTTAGCGAAGTAGCCGGACATGCTCAGAAAAATGTAAGCGGCCGGCAGGACATACCACGCGGCGGCGATTCGCGGCTTCGAGATCAAGCGCTCGCGGTCGGAATAAAGCAGCGCCAGCGGTGCGAACAGAACCAGCAATAACTGGCTCTCGTAGCTCCACAACGACATATGCTGGGTCACGGCCGCGCCGGCCATATACCAGCGTGTTCGCGACTCGTTGCCGGATTGTATGGCAAGCACGAACAGATAAAACGCCAGCAACATCCAGAAGATGAATCCAAATTGGTTGATTTGCCCGACCCACAGCAGCGCATGGTCGGAGGCATGCACAATGGTCAATGCTCCACAGCAAAAGGCGAAGACGCTTTCAGCCGGAAACATGCGGCGCAGAATCAGGAACACCAGCAAGCCGCGGGCCCACCACAAGGCGGCGTAGACGATCTGGAAAGGAACAAAGCTGCCGCCGATTCGCAGCACTTCCCCGAGTACAAACGACAAGTGATAGAAGGTGCTTGTATGAGGCCGCATCGGGTCGGAGGGAAACAGAAATCCTGTGATGGGCCAGACCTCGCTGTTGAACAGAAAATGCGATTCGTAGGGCATGCCTCCGCAGGGATTGAAGGGCAGCCACATGATCAACACGAGCGCCAGGTAGGTCAGCGCCGCTGCGATGGAAAGGAACCGCCTGGCGCGCGCATCCTCGGTGGCGGTCGGGATCTGGGGAGCGGCGGACAGGCGCATCGGCGTGGAGCCTAACCCGGCAAGGCGACAAAATGACTCCAGGATATCCTAGTCTAGCCACATCCCGCCGTGAATATCTCCGGCAAGCGCCTGGACTGCCAAACTTCGGGAGTCAAGCTTCGCGCGCCTGATATCCACGGGCTTTTAAGGCTTGTCGCTACGATCCCTTGGGACAATATGCGCTAGTCTAGCCGCCCGTGGTGAAAGTCGCGCGGGCCGCGTTACGCGCGGTTTTGGGGCTAGCGGGCAGTTTTGAGCTTGGACACAGACTGCCGGCAAGCAGCGCCTTGGGCTTGCCCATGGCGGCGCGTAACCCGTTGGGCGGCGGACATTTGGGGCCGCTGGCTTTGTCGTTCGTCGGAGAAGATCGACGCGGATCGCCGTCCTCCTCTCTTCTCGCCAAGCGGCCCCAGGAGCCCGCCGCGCGACCCACGGGACTTTCACCACGGGCCGCTAGCCGCAATGGCTGAGCACGCCGATATTCTTTTCGGTGGCGGCGAGAGCGTCGAGGTAAGCTTTGATGATTGTGGGGCGGTCGAAACCGCCGTTGGCAAGCCTGTCCCAACGGCCCTGCTCATAGTCGATAACGATTCGTAGAGTCTCACCCAGCAGGCCTGTGTGAGACACGAGGGCTTGTTCGATATCGGGGGAAAGCGAAAGGGACTTGACCACCTGCTCCATCGGGAGATCGAGCAGAACATCCAGCACAGAGAACAGACCTACCAGAAAGGCCGTTTCCTCCCAACGCGAAGCAACCGGCGTGGTCAGAAGGCGGCACATGTTGGCGCGCAAAAGGGCGGCGTTGAACACATCGGTAGGCTTGTCGCCGAGCCCTGCCAACAAAAGCAAGCCTACCCACGTCGTTACCGTCTTCAATCCGACCAATTGCAGCGCCTGGCGCACCGACGACACCGTGTCGTGGACGGGCAGAAGAGCCGAGTTGGAGAGCCGCAGCAGCTTGTAGCTCAGCGCCACGTCATTCTGAATTAGCCGCTCCAGATCCATCAGCTCGACGTCAGGATCGCAGAGTCTCTCCATCAGTTGGACAGCGGAAACTCGCAACGTCGGCGCGCGGCGGCCTTCGACCACTTCAGGCCGTCTTAGGAAGTAACCTTGAAAATAGTCGAAGCCGAGATCTTTGCAGAACTCGAACTCTTTCTGCGTCTCTACTTTCTCCGCCAGCAGCTTCAGGTTGGCGCCGCGCAGCTTGGCGACCCGCTCGGCTAAATCTCCGCCGCAGGCCGGCAAGTCCAGCTTGACGATATCGGCGAGCGGGATCAGGGGCCGCAAGTGGGGCTGGCCGGTGAAATCATCCAGTGCGATCTGGTAGCCGGCCTTCCTCAGCGACCGGAGAGCCGTCTCGAGTTCGATGTCCACCGTGACGTTCTCAAGCACTTCAATCACTGCCTGGGCCGGAGGCAGCACACGAGGGTAGTCGCTCAACAAAAGAGCGCGGCTGAAATTGACGAATGCTTTGCGCGTGCCGACGATGCCCTCGATGCCGATCTCCAGGAACGTGTTGAGCAGGACCTGCGCGGTTGCCTGCTCGTCGTCGAGCTGACCGGCATGGGTGGCGGCCGCGTGGGTGCGAAACAGCAGTTCGTAGGCGACGACCTCGAGCTCGCGGTTGTAGATCGGCTGCCTGCCGACAAAGGCGAGGTGAGAGGCCCGCTCGGAGGCTTGTGAGCCAACGCTGGCGCGGGGCGTAACCGTGGAGGTCGGGCTCATGGCTCAGTCTGGGCCCAAACGAACGATGGGTCCAGCGGGATTCCGTGGCCTGATGGGCAAGCCCACCACAAGGTTGTGGCCGCGAACGGTTCTCCCCACAATCCATTATCGGCTGGAAAATGTGCCCTAAGAGGGATTCTCCAGCTCAAACTAAGCTTTGTGGAACGTTTTCGGCTTCCGGCGCCTGGTCCGCCCGCTTTCGTGACCTGCCGGGCCGCTGCGACTCGCCAGCTAAGTACTTTGCTAGCAACCCGTGGTGAAAGTGACGCGGGCCGCGTTACGCGCTTTTCTGGGGTACGAAGCTGCGTACGG
>JBBDWJ010000322.1:0-12709 GCA_040902925.1 Bryobacterales bacterium
ACGCCGGTAAGCACGTGGCCGTCGTTGCGAAGCGCTTGCTCCATGGCCCGGTGTACTCGAACGGACGCTTCGAGCGCCCCGGCAAACGACTCGAAGCCATGCGGAACGATCAGAAAATCCTGAAACTCAATCTGCCGCCCGGCATGCAGCCCACCGGAGAGAATATTGATCATAGGCACCGGAAGCACCGCGTTCCGGCTGCCGCTCAAATACTTCCAAAGCGGCAGGCCCCGCGAAAGCGCCGCCGCGCGAGCCACGGCCGTCGAAACGCCAAGAATCGCGTTTGCGCCCAGCCGCGACTTGTCACGCGTTCCATCAAGGCGAATCAAGCGGCGATCCAACTCCTCCTGAGCCGCGGCGGAAAAGCCGCGCAAAGCTTCAGCGATTTCGCCCTCGACATGAGCCGCCGCTTTGGTCACCGAACGGCCCGCATAGCCGCCGCCTGCGCCGTCGCGCAACTCAAGCGCTTCATGCGTTCCGGTGGAAGCGCCGGAAGGAACCGAGGCGCTCGCAGCCGAGCCGTCGCTGAGAACGGCGGTCACCTCCAGCGTGGGGTTGCCGCGAGAGTCCAGGATTTGAAGAGCAGTGAGTTGTTCAATCGTGAGATTCATGGAGATGAGATTCATACCGGATAAGGTGAGCGCAATCCTATTGCACGTGACGAGTTACGGCTGTCGAACGGAGTTCGAGGTCCGGCCAATCATCATCCAGTGCCGCAACCGGTACGAATAGTGCCTGAAACCGGCAATGACCAACGCAGGAACTAGATATTCCTCCAGTGTGCGGCGGCGCGCCTTATCGCTATGCTTTTCATCATAGGAGAGCAGAGATGATCGAGATGATACCGACCCGAAATACATCCATCAAAAAGCCGGCGGGTTTTCGCCCGCGCGCCGCGCGACAGACCGGCCGAACGCCGTTGGAGCAAGACCGTTGGGCTTCTCTGGCGCGCGCGGTCCTATTGCAAGCGATTGATGACGCGGCCCATGGTGCACGGGTCGAATTCGAGGATCTCCGGCCCTGGGCGGTCGTGGCGCGCCTGCCGTCGTTCTATGTACGCCGGGCCATCCAAAGAGCGAACGAAGCGGCGCCGTTGACTGCGGCCTAGCCGTATCCGTCACGGGTAGGCTGGGCCGCGAAGTGGAGGGCAAGGTCCGTAAGAGCCTGCGCAACACTGCAGCGCGGGATTCACGCACGAACCGCCGCCAGGGCCGCCGCGAAACAACGTTCCAGCCGCTCGGCGCGTTCGCCGATCAGTGTTTTCGCGGTTTTCCGTACACGTTCCCTGACGTCTTCGTCAGTCAAATACTCAACCGGCGACTTGCCGTCTACGCGCGCCAGCAGCAAGAAACCCAAATGCCGAGCCGTCGCCGCCTCGAAGTAGGCCAGCGCTTCAGCCGGCAGCACACTCAGAGTCCACGCGAAGAAGACCCGGGCCAGGCCAAGATACTCCTCAGCCAACTCCGGCCGGTGAAATCCCTTCAGCACAAAATGATTGATCGCGAATGCAGCGTCAAAACTCGGATCGCCAAAGTGCGCGCACTCGTAATCGATAAACACCATGCCCGACGGAGTTAGCAGCATGTTCTTGGGGCTCCAGTCGCCGTGCGTAAGCGCAAACCGGTTGCTCGCTGTCACGGGCAGCCACTCTTCCACGAATTCCGCTATGTCGGGATTCCGCCGCGCGATCGTCCCATAGTAGGGGTCGGAGCGTAATTGATCAAACGCCGTGCGGTCGCCATACTTCTGCTCAAAAAACTGCGACCGCCAAGTCCCGCGAATCGTCAAGCCAAGAGCCATGCCGGCGCGGCGCCCCCATTCGGTCTCAATGCGTCCCGCGAGCAGCCGGTTTTTCCAGAACTCGCCCGGCTCCTCGGCCGCGCGCATCGCAAACAGGTAGTTCGGCTCGTCGCTCCACAAGACCTCGGGAATCCAGCCGTCCGGCAGAAGCTTCGCGGAATCGATCAACGCATCGCGCTCCCGGAAAATCCGCCGGCGATCGGCGAGCCATTCGTCTTTTACACGAAGTTGCGGCAGCGCCTGCTTGACCACGAATCGTTCTGCCGGCGTTTCGGCGAGGATGACGGTGTTCGACACGCCGCCGCCCAGATCCCGGCAATCCAAGCGCGCCGCGGAAGCGTACTCCGGCCTTTGCCGCAAATACGCAGCGGCATTCCCGGCCGTCAAATCGAATGGATCGGAAGTTTGGCGCCCGCTGGCGTTCATTCGGAGTGCCGCAAGACCGGATAGAACTGCGAAAAGACGTTGTCTTTAGCGGCGTGTTCGTTGTGGCACGACCAGCACGCATCCTTCGCGAAAGCCTTGGCGGTTTTCTTCGCCGAGCCGTCCTGCTCGATGAAGCTGAAGTAGGCCCACTTTTCGGAAAAGCGCGAGCTGTCTTTGACGGCAGATTCAATGCCGACGAAACGATCCTGGAACTGGCCGTGACGGTTGATCGAAACTTGCGTCGCCGGTGTGGCGATCTCCATCACCAGAATCGTGCCTTCAGGATACTCGCCGGTCTTCTGGAAGTGATGATACGCGGAAGGCTTCAAGTAGATGTTGTGGAATTTGGGCTCTTGCCGCGGCTGGTCTTCCTGGTAGCTCAGGCCGAGCGAAGAACCAACGAAAACCCACTCGCGGTACCCCTCAGGCCGCACCAGTTCTTTGTCGCCGGTGAAGCGCGGCTCGTCAGGGCCGGCCGCCGGAGCGAGCAAAGCGGCAGCGAATACAGCCACGCCCAAATAGCGGGAACCCCGCATGAAACCGTGAGTCGATAGGGATGCCATAACTGTGGTTCCTCAAGCATAGCACCGGCCAACGGGCAAAAGAAGGGTACTGCCCGGCCGACTCTGGCCGCACCGCCTCCGAAGCTACAAACCCGCTGCAACGGGTTGTAGCGCTCAGCGGCCACCCTTCCCGCTAGGAAGTCGTTACTTCACCGTAAAGTCGACCGAAGCGCGGTGATTTTCCCACTCCAGCGTGAGCTGTCCTTTGTTGCCGCCTTTGTCGGTCACTGTATACGTCAGGTTGTCGACCATCGCCGGCGGCTTGCTCATGGTCATCTTCACGCGGCCAACGTCCTGCCCCTTGTCATATTCGGTGCCCCATTGGCCGGTCTGCTTATTGATCACGAGCTCCCAACTGTTGGCGTCGGCCAGATTTACATAAAGCGAGTAGTCGCCGCTCGGCACCGCCAAGCTGCCGAACGCGAGGTCGCCCGTGGTGTGCAGCGTCGTGGACGTGTTCGCACCGGCCCTCCAGATCGGATAGGTGCCGTCTTGCCCAATTCTGCCGTCCTTGCCGAAGAGTTTTCCCGCGCGGTCTCGCACTCGGGGCGACGAATAGTCGATCTTGATCGTTTTACCGCCAATGGTCGCCGTCGCCGTCGCCACGGGACTGGCCGGCGCTTTCTTTTGTTGTGCTGAAACGAGAGTCGTGGCGCCGAGAAGCGTCACAATGGAGATGCAGATCCGAAGTAGTTTCACGTCTTCATTCCTCCTAGAGTCTTTACAAGTATTGACGACTCCCATCCTTAAACGAGAGTATACCCCACTGGTCTTAACCGCCGCGCCGCCGCGCTGTATCGAAAATGAGCCCGCTTGCAAACAGGAAGTCAGCGGCGTTTCCCGGCCGTTGGCTCCCGCTATATTGGTTTACCTGTGTAGTGCTGATGGCGGTGTACCGCGGCGTGGTCTTCGAGCGATTCCAGGTGGGTGTTGATCTCAGCGGGAAAATCAAGGCGCGATGCGACCGTATCTTCGAGTTCGGTCGCCAGCCGGTGTGCCTCGCCGACAGGCATCTCGAACGGGAACAGCAAATGGACGTGCACGATCGTGCGGTACCCGGTGCTGCGAAACCTCACACCGTGATAACGAATCCCCAACTCGCCGCAAACCGTGTCAAGCTGTTGCCGCAAGGCGCGGCCCTGATCCGGGTCGGAATAATCGAGCAGTCCCCGCGCCGCTCGAAAAAAAAGCCCGCCGCCGGACCAAAGAATATGCAGCGCCACCGCGATCGCCGCGATTGGGTCGAGCGGCTTCCAGCCCGTGACCACGACCGCCAGCAATCCGGCGACAACACCGAAGCTGGTCCAACTATCCGTCAGAACGTGCTTGCCGTTCGCTTCGAGAATGATCGACTTCGTGCGCCGGCCTGTGGAAACCAGATACCAGCCCAGAGCCGCATTGGTCAGCGCCGCCGCCAGCACTGCCAGAACCCCCAGGCTTAGGTTCTGGATTTCCAACCCGCGCAGCCACTTGTCGACCGCGGTCACGATGATGCCGATCGCCGCCACCGCGATCATCGCGCCTTCGAAGCCCGCCGAGATAAAATTGATGCGCTCGTAGCCGTAAAGGAAGTGTTTACCGGCGGGCTTGGTGCTCAACGAAAGGCTGTAAGCAGCAAACGCGACGGCAAAAACGTGCACCACCGACTCCGCCGCGTCGGAAAAAATCGCCGCCGAGCCGGTCGCGTAGTAGGCAGCGCTTTTCCCAACCAACATCAGCAGTCCGAAACCCAGCGAAAGGCGCATGGCAAAGCGCATCTGCCGCACATCGCGGGGATCCAGTGGGCTGAACTGCTCCATGACTTCAGTTTACGTCTGAGAACTCCGTCTACGGCTAGCCGCCTCACTCAGCCGAAGGCGGCGACGCGGGCCGCCAGGGCGTCGCCTGCCCGAACCAGGTATCCAGCCTCTTGTACTCCAGATACTCGACGACCGCGCCATCCTTATGCACGAACGCGACCGTTGCGAAATCACCCGGTTCGAACGGCCCCAGGATAACTTCCTCGCCTTCGATCGCCGCGGCGAGGTCATCGACGCGGTAGGCGACATGGGGCAGGTTCCAAAGCTTCCACATGCCGACGTCGTTGGGGTCCACGCGCGGCTCATTGTGCGGCCGGATGTATTCGATGCGCTGCGGATGCAGCCGCGGGTTGGTGACCCACACTTCACTGAAAGGCACCCAGCTTTCGCCGGGCTGCGACTCGTTGGTGACGATGCCGATATGATCGAATTCCTTCATGCCACACTCCTGGTCTTCACGCACCGTGTCGATGGGGACATATGCCGATGGCCGATGGGGACAGTCACCCGGCGACCAAGCGTCCAGACAATACCAGCAGCCTGGGTCGGGTGACTGTCCCCCCACACACACTCCCCCCCCCGCACACTGCGCTGTCCCACGCGCTGTCCACGCCCATACACTTACGAGTCCGGCTTCTCGCTCGTCTCGCCGGCGTCGCCGGCCGGTTCGTCTCCGCGATGCAGCCGCAGGCGGATCCGCGTCGCTCGCCCTGCCTTGACCTCGAGCACCTCAGCCGTCACGGCGTCGAGTTCCACGATTTCTCCGGCCCGCAGCAAACGCCCGGTCTTGCTCACGAGCAATCCCGAAACGCTATCCACATCGGCGGCGTAAAGCTCCAGGCCGAGCTCGCGATTGAGCCGCTCGATCGGCAGATGCCCGAGTACGACATACGCGCCCACTCCTTCGTGCACGACTTCGGGCAGTTCCATGTCGAACTCGTCTTGCACCGCGCCGACAATCTGCTCGACCACATTCTCGAGCGTCACCAGACCCACCGCCGTTCCATACTCGTCGTCGACGACCGCCATGTGCTGCCGCGTGGTCTGCATTTCCCGCAGCAAGCGGCTCAGGCGAATCGTGTCGGGGACGTGCCGCACGGGCCGCGCCACGGAGTTGATGTCGAACGGCTGATCGATCGCTACGCCCACGAAATCCTTGGTATGGACAATTCCGACAACGGAATCGAGCGAGGTCTTGCAGAGCGGATAGCGCGTGTGCGCGGTCGCCTTGGCGACTTCCAGGCACTTCGTCAGCGACCAGGCGGTTTGAAAGATGTCGACTTCGCGCCGCGGAATCATGACCTGGCGGGCAACCATCTCGTCGAAGTGGAAAACCGCGCCGAGCAGTTGGAGCTCATTGGGCGACAACTCGCCTGACTTCGCGCCCATGCGGATGGTCGCCATGATTTCGTCCTCGGTAACGCCCGGAGCTCCCCCGCGGCCGGTGAAAACCGTGGCGAACTTCCTGGTAATCACCACGATCGGGTAAAGGCCCTTTTGCATCACCGTGAGCGGCCATACGATGAGGTGCCAGGTGCTGCGCCAATGCACGGCGCCATAGGTCTTCGGCAGAATTTCGCCCAGGAATAGAATCGCCAGCGTCAGCACGCCGGAGAAAGCCAGCACATACTGAGCGCCCCAAAGCTGCGCCGCGAGCATGCCGCACAGCGTAGCTCCAGCCGTGTTCGCCAAAGTGTTGAGCACCAGAATCGCCGACGTGGGCACGGCGATATCCTTCTTCATGTCGATGAAGCGCCGCGCGGCCGCCCGGTATTTTCCTTCGGCTCGATAGGCCTCCAGCGCCCCCAGGCGAGCCGAGTACAGCGTCGCTTCGAACAGCGAGCACAGACCCGAAACAAGCACGGTAACCACTGCCACCGTGAAGAGCACACTCATCGAGATCTCCTTGCACAGTAAGACAGGCGCTATCGCCTGTCCCTCGCCGCTAAGCGGCGGTCCGACCAACTAAGAACACAGTGGATGCTGACGGTGCTCACGGGGACAGTCACCCGACGAAACCTCTAGGGTTAACCTCTGCCGCCGTGCTCGGGTGACTGTCCCCACCCACACCGTACTGCAGTCTGACGGGGACAGTCACCCGACGAAACCTCTTGCGTTAACCTCTGCTGTCGTGCTCGGGTGACTGTCCCCACCCACACCTGTCACGCACGAGCAGCCACTCATAACATCGCAGAAAACAACGTGGCCAATCCCAGAAAACTAAAAAAGCCAAAGACATCGGTCACGGTAGTGAGCACGATCGATGAAGATTGCGCGGGATCCTGCCCGAGCGCGCTGAGCAACACCGGAATCGCGGCCCCCGCCACACCGGCGATCGCCATCGCTAGCACCATGGCGATTCCGATCACCATGCAAAGCCCCACCGATCCACTCCAGATGTAAACACCGAGCATGGTAACCAGGGCTACCGCAATGCCGTTGAACAAGCCCGTGAAGAATTCTTTGACGACAAGCTTCGGCCAATGGCTTTCGGTAACTTCGCGCAGCGCCAGCCCGCGTAGCGTCACCGCCAGAGCTTGCGCGCCGGTATTTCCGGATTGCCCGGCCACCACGGGCAACAAAACCGCCAGCGCCGTGACGCGCGCAATGGTTTCTTCAAACAAACCAACCACCGACGCCGCCAGAAATGCCGTCGCCAAATTGATCTGCAACCACGGCAGCCGTTTTTGCACCGCGAACGAAACCCGGGAAAGGGCGCGCTCATCTTTGCTGACGCCCACCATGCTCTGAATGTCAGCGCTGGCCTCCTGCTCGGCGGCCTTGACAAGCTGATCGAGGCGAATGACTCCGATCAACCGGCCGTCAAAGTCCACGACCGGGATGCTGGCCAGCCTCGCATTGTTCAGTAGCTCGACGACTTCTTCGCGCGAGGTGAGCGCCGAAACCGACAATGGCTGCTCGCGGGTCAGCGACTGCAGTTCCGCATCCAAAGCGGCCAACGCCAATTGTTGCAGCGGCACAACGCCCGCCAGCATGCCGTTCTCATCGACCACGTGGATCACGTAGATGCGCCGCCCCGGCCCGAGATCACGCAGCCGCTCAAGCGCCTGCCCCACGGTAGTCGTCGGCCGAAACGCCGACACGCGCGGGTCCATGAAGTGTCCGGCGACGTCGATCGGATAGCTCATCAGCTTGCGGAATTCGCCCGCCCGGTGGGCAGGCATAGCCGACAGCAAACGCTCGCGATGGTCGTCATCCAAACGGGCCATGAGCGACGCCGCGCGCGTCGTTTCCAACTCGACAAGAAGCGCGACCGCCGTCTCGTCACGAACTCGCGCCAGCACGCCCGCCGCCGTGCCCGGCGTCAAGCGCTGGAATACATGCACCGCTTCCCACGCCGGCATACCCTCGATCACGATGGCTGCTTCCTCGACGCGCTCCTCCTCGATAATTCTCGCCACCTCGCCGGGATGCAGCCGCGCGAAACCGCCGATCATCGTCGCCGTTGCTTGTTCGATCAGATTTGCTGGCATCGTGTGTCCTTCCCCGGCGCCTGCGCTACAACCGGCTTCTCGTGCCCGAGCTCATGCCGCCGAAAAGCTCGATCAGCCCCGTCCAGTAAAGCTCGCCGAGCGCGAACAGAGTGTCAAACCCGCCTCCGGCGCGGCCGGCCTGCTCGTAGGCTTCCGCCAACCGCCTTAGAGTGCGATAGCGAATCATGCCCACAAAGGTTCCGTCCTCGGAGACCACAGGCATGGCGTGATGCTCGCGCCATCCCGGATGCACGACCACCGCGGCCAAGGGGTCGCGGTCAGAAAGGCTCATCACCTTGGGGCTCATCACCGCGCGGACCAACTCTTCGCCGCCGGCCATGAACAGTTCCCGCAAGCCGATGACTCCCGCAAGGCGCTGCTCACGGTTCACGACATATACGTAGTAGTAGAGGTGAGCCGGAGATTCGCGCAGCCGTTGGCGTGCTTCCTCAACCGTGATATCGTCAGGCACGGTGACCGTGAGCGCATCCATGACCGCGCCCGCCGACTCCTGCGGATAGCGCAGCAGGCTTTCCAACCGCTCGCGCGATTTCGCTGGCACACCCTGCAGCAGCGTCTGGCGTTTCTCTTTGTCAACCCGCCGCAGAAGGACAGCCGCGGCGCCCGGCGGCAGCGCATCGACCAACGCCGCGGCCTTGGCGGCCGGCAAATTTTCGACGCAGCGGGCGGCTAGATCGGTGTTCACGCTATTCAGTGCACGCGCGGCCGCCGGCGCCGGCGTCTCATTCATCACGGCCACGGCCTGATCGAAAGGCATCTCTTCGAGCAAACGCGCCGCGTCGGCAGGGTAGTCGGAGAGAAACTCGCTCACCAGCAATCGCTTGACGTTCACGCTTGCTCTCCCGTCAACAGCACCGATGATTCCTCGCTGAACTTCTTGGCCGGAATCAGGATGCGTCCGCCATCGCCGTCAAGGACGACCGCGGTCGGGGAAATCTCGACGATCCGTCCGCGAATATCGCCGATGCGGACCTGTTGCCCCACACGGTAAGTTTTCTGCAGATAGTACGAAGCGATGATGTTGCTCACGGTCGGTCCCGACCCCAGCCCGAACGCCAGCGCCGCTCCACCCATCGTCGTGCCTAGAATAATCGCCACGGTCACCATCAACAACGTGCTTTGGATGCCGATCTGGTCCGCGGCAACGATAATCGCCACCAGCAGGATCGCGCCCTGCACGACGCGGCCGACGATTTGTGCGTAACGCACGCCGCCCCGCGCAGTGCTCGTGATCAACGCGTGATTGGCCAGATTGCCCGCCAGAATTCCCACGAACACGACCAGAATTCCGAGCAGCACACGCGGCAGATAGTAGGCGAGGTTGCTCAGGAAATCGCGCACTACAGACAGTTCGAGCTTCTCGAGAGCGCCGGCGATGAAGAACAACCACACCACCCAGAACACGACCCGGCCAATGACCATCGGCGCCGTCGTGCCGAGGCCTGTGCTTTCGAGGCCGCGCCGCATGGCGATGCTGCGAGTCAGCCGGCCCAGACCCAGCCGCGTGACCCGCTCGCAGATGCTGCGAAAGATGCGCGCCAGTATCCAACCCAATAGCACCAGGGCCAAAGCGGTCAGAATGTTCGGCAGGAAAGCGATGCCGCGCTCGATCAATCGCGTGGCCGAAAGGCTGAGTGTTTCCGCCCATTGTGTGTAGTCCATGGAACCTCTTTCTCCCGCACGCACGGCCTGGAAGAACACCTGCGGGGCGCACCGGTATGGTAACGAAAAATTGTCGCGGGCGTGATTGTGCGTGCGCGGGAACGGGCTCAGAGCGGGAGTGGTGGGAATAAGGTCAGGTGCCGAAGGGGACGATGCCGAAGGGGACGAAAGGGACAGTCACCGTCGTTCGCGCTCCCGGCGAGGTGCCGAAGGGGACAGTCACCGTGTTTCGCGCCCCGGCGAACTTGGGTTGTCGCTCGATGCAGGGCGGGCGCGAAACACGGTGACTGTCCCCCACGCGCACCATGCGAACGTCCATGCGTGCACCCATGGCACTCATGCAAATTACAGCGCAGCCAAAAACGGCTTGAGTGCGTCGAGCAGCCGCTGCTTCTGCTCGCGGCGAACGTTGTGGCCGGCGCCGTCGATGTGCACGATCTTGCCCTTCTTGAGCAGCCGCGTCATCTCTTCGTTCTGCTTGCGGACATCCGGCGCGGCATCCGCTTTGAGGATCAGCGTCGGGACCGTGATCTTCGCGAACAGCTCGCTCATTGGCGCGCGGTCGCCAATGCGGCGGTACGCCGTGTTGGGGTGATGCTGAATTTTCGACGGCGCCCAGATGCGGCACTCTTCTTCTCCCCAGCTCGGGCTGTTCTTGATACAGCCGGCCACCAGATCCTCATAGGGGGTGTTGTTGCGAGCCAGAATCTGCGCGCGCCGCTGCTCGACGTCTGCGTTGGCGCCGCCGCCGCCCGACCGCGGGCCCATGCCGGGGTCTTCGAGAACCACCGCGCGCGGCACACCAGGATATTTCGCGGCGAACAGTGCGGCCGCGGCTGCGCCCATCGAATGGCCCATCACGATCGGCTTTGTGAGCTTGAGCTCCTGGATGAATGCGTGCAGATCGTCGGCCTGAACGTCAACGGGATCGGATTCGCCGCCGGGGTCCGACAAGCCATGGCCACGGGCATCGGGCATGATGACGTCGTAGCCGGCCTCGAGTTCCTTCGCCAGCGCGGTCCAGCACAAGCCGTTGTCGGAAGAACCGTGAGCCAGAACCACTGGCGGTTTCTCTCCGCCGGTACGCCAGTAGTGGATGCGAATGCCATTCGCGATCACGTAGCCGTCGGTCCAGCCGCCGGGCGGCGACGGAGCCTGCTCGGAAAACGCCGGCAAGGCGAGTAATGCCATCAAGGCAGCGACAACGAACACGTTTCGGAGCGTCATACCTGTCCTCCAGGGCAAGATTTAGTGGAGTTGCTTCGCGGGACTCCCGCGGCAGAGATTATAGCGACTTTGAGCGCTTCAGGCGTAGTGGCTGTGGCGACGGAAGCGCCTCAAACGGATAGTCTCGCCGCCAGCCATGCGTTATCGTTATGAGGAATAGCGGCTCGTGCTTCGACGCTAACGTTATGTGTAGCACCGCGCTCGAGAAAGGTGAAAACCGTGGCCGATAAGATTCAAATCACGATTGATCAAAGAGGCCGGGCAACCTCAGAGGCCGCGATTCGCACGCATAGCGTCTTGATTGACCGCCCGAAGGCGAAAGCAGGCGACGATCGCGGCCCGATGGGTGGCGAGTTGCTGCTTACCTCGCTCGGCGGCTGCTTCATGAGCAACCTGCTTGCGGCGATCGCGGCTCGCGAGGCGAAGGTTGCCAATGTCCGCACGACGGTGACGGGAACCCTCGATGGCGCGCCGCCGCGATTCGTAGCCATCGAGGCGGTAGTATCAGCCGATTGTGAAGATCCCGAGCTGCTCGAAAAGCTGGTGACGATTGCCGAGCGCTCCTGCATCGTGGCGAACACGCTGAAGGATGCCCTCGAGTTGCGCGTGCGTGTCGACCGCGAGGCCAAAGCAAAACCGGCGGCAGGAGACTAGGCGCGCCCGTCATCGCCGCAGGCGATCCGAGCCCCATGCGCGAGCGTGGGGTCACACAATTCGTGACGGACTAAGCGTGATGGACTAAGCGCGATGGACAAAGCGGTCACCGGACCGCGCCCGTCTTCTGCGCCGCGCTCAGAAACGCTCGGCCACGACGCCGATAATGCCGCCCCACCCTCACGGGTAGGGCTCGGATCGCCTGCGGCGATTTCCTTTAGCACCGTATCCAGGTTTCGCGCCACCAGCGGGTCTGTCTCCCTTGATGACGACGCCTGTTCTCCTACCCGCCGGGGCAAGCCGTCGGCCGCGACGCCGGCGATTTCAGTCTCTACTCTGTTGCGGTTCCGCTCCCGGAGCCACCAAGGCCCAAACTCGTCAGAATCGCGGGGTTGCTTTCTTCCATGGCCAGCAGTTCATGGCACGAGCTACAGTCCTGGCTGATGGTTCTGCCATCGGTGGCGGTGTGCGCGTCGTCGTGGCAGCGATAACAGCCCGGGAAATCGGTGTGGCCGATGTGGCTAGTGTACGTTCCCCAGGTGATCTTCATCTCGGGGAAAACGTTGCGCTCCCACACAGCCAGCAGACCACGGGCCGATTCCTCGACGGCCTGCCGTTTCGCCTGATAGGTTTCGGGTTGCGCCGTCTGGTAGTACTCTTCGAGGGCCTTGGGAATCCGCTGCTCGGCATCGGCCGTTACAGCGTACTCGGCCTTCAGAATCTCCAGGCCTTTCGACTTCACGTTCGGCAGCGATGGGTCGATGCGTCCGGCGGCCATAGCGCGATCCATGGCGCGGTCGGCCAGATAAAACTCGTGCGTCGGCCGGTTGTGACAGTCGACGCAGTCCATCGTGCGCAGCTCGAATTCCTCGGCTTTGGCGGGGTCCCAGCCCTCGGCGGCGTACTCTGTCGATTCACCCGACGGCGACGTATAGCGCACCCACGGTATCGTTTCACGCGATCGATCGGAGCGGTATTCGACCACCACGCCCGGCGTGAGGTGGAAGCCGTGGATGCCCTTCCTCTCGCCGCCCGAGATCTTCATCATCAGCACGGTCTGCGA
>JBBDWJ010000323.1:0-12666 GCA_040902925.1 Bryobacterales bacterium
GGCCAGCTCGCTTTGAACGCCGGTGGGGCGCTGCGTGCAGGTCCAGACGGTGAGCTCGCCATCGTTCCACTCGGCCACTGCGGCGCGAGGTTCCATCGGGGCGTGCTGCACGTAAGCGATTTCGTAGGCAGCCTTGATAGTTTTCGTCGCGGCGGCGCGCCCTTCGTCGAGCGAACCCTGCTCGTCTTCGCGAAAGCCGCGGCGGCCGGCTTCGCGTGTGGCGGCTTTTTCTTTGAGCAGCGGGTACAGCTCTTTGTGCGAAGGATGCGGTTGTTCTTTCCACGCAGCCGTTTTGGCGAGCGCCTCGATTGCCTTCTTGGCCTGAAAGGAAGTCGGCGCCGCGCAGCCAACGAAGTTGCGGTCGCGCACGACCACCACGCCGGGCATTTTCTCGGCCACCGCGAGGTCGATCGTTTCGAGCACCGCGCCGTAGGAAGGCGGCCGCAGCACCTTGCCGTAGAGCATGTTCGGGCGGGTGATGTCGGAGGGGAAGCGATGCGCGCCGGTGACGATGTCGCGTCCGTTGGGGCGCGGCGTCGAGATGCCGGTTACGGTCCAGTCTTCGACGGCGGTGACTTTGATGTCGCGTGGAATGGTCGCCTGGAACGCTTCGTCGAGATTCACGGCCGCCGCCAGCGCGGCGTAGGTAAGCTTGCGGTTGTTGGCGGAGTCGACGACCGCGCCATTTTCGGCTTGGAGCGAAGCAGTTTCCACGGCCCATTGTTTGGCGGCCAGCGCGATGAGGATTTCGCGCGCGGCGGCCGTGCCTCGGCGCACCGCCGGCACGGAAGAAGGCGTCGTGCGGCTGCCGGCCGTGCTGCCGTCGTCGGGCGTCAGCGTGGTGTCAGCCATGATCAGAGTGATCGCTTGGGGCGCGACCTTCAACTCTTCCGCGGCAGCCTGCGTAAGCTGCGCGCGCGAGCCCTGGCCGACTTCGACCTTGCCGGTCATAACGGTGATGCCGCCGTCTTTTGCGATCCGCACGCGCGCGGCGACGGGCCCCTCTTTTCCTTCGTTCGACTGCGCTTTGGCGCCCGGACGCGTCACCGAAATCAGCAATCCCGCGCCGGCGACGCCCAGAAAACCGCGCCGGCCGAGCTCGAAGTTATAGCGCGGCGGCTCGCTCAGTTCGTAGCGCTCGGGCTCGGTCAGCTCGAGCTGTTCGTTTTCGATGTGGGGAGAAATTCGAGTGGCCATCACGCACCTCGCCTTTCGGTGGAGCGGGTTTTTGCTTCCGCCGCGCGCTCGACGGCGGTGAGGATTTTCGTATACCCACAGCAGCGGCACAGGTTGCCGTTCATCCACTCGATGATTTGCTCGCGGCTGGGGCTGGCGTTGGTTTCGAGCAGGCTCGTGGCCGTGAGGATCATACCCGGCAGGCAGTAGCCGCACTGCATGGCGCCTTCTTCGAGGAAGGCTTGCTGCACGACTTGCAGGCGGCCGTTTTGTTCGAGCCCCTCGATGGTGGTGATCTTTTTGCCGGCGGCTTTAGACACCGGCGTGAGGCATGAGGTCACCGGACGGCCGTCGAGCAGCACCGTGCAGGCGCGGCATTGGCCTTCACCGCAGCCGTATTTGGTTCCGGTGAGATGGATGTCTTCGCGGAGCACTTCGAGCAGCGGGCGCTCGGGGTCCGTCGTGACGCTGCGGGGTTTGCCGTTGACTTCAAGGCTGAGGGTTACATCCACGAGAAAACCTCCGTGAGCGGGCGGCGCTGCGAGGGCAGGGCATCGTGCCGGCGGGCCGTCCCTTGCGCTGGGTGGTTCATGAAAGGATCCGCGGAAACAAGCCGCGGAAAACACGCAGAGAAAACAACGGTGGAGGGCGTTCGCGATCGAAGCCGTGCTGTCTTGCCCGTAGTCTACTGCTGTAGGTTTGCCGGAAGCAAGGCCGCTTGCCCACGCCCTTCAAGGGAGATTCAGGGCTGATACAGCATGAGTTTCGAGTCTTGCGAGGGCAACGGCCGCGTCGGCCGTTCGGTGGACGCTCGGACTGCCTGCCCGGCGCCGCTGCTTACCGAACTTGCGACGCCGGCGTCGTTCGTCAGCACTACCGGCATTGGGTCGAGCTTGCGCCAGTCAGTTAATCCGGTTTTCTCTGAGGGATTCGTATTAGGTTTCTTGTGGTTAGGTTTCTTGTGGCGTGATCTAAGGGTGTTCTATCGCATAGTGCGGGGTACGTGCTGTAGGTCGGTCGGCTATCATGGACATTGATGTCCACTTCCGATGTTGTCATTCTTGGGGCCGGTCCGGCTGGTTTGACCGCCGCTTATGAGCTGGCCAAGGCGGGCGTCCGCAGCACCATTGTCGAGCGCGACGATATCGTCGGCGGCATCGCGCGCACGGTCAACTACAAGGGCTACCGCTTCGATATCGGCGGCCACCGCTTTTTCACCAAGGTGACTCCGGTTGAGAACCTCTGGCGCGAGGTTTTGGGCGACGATTTGCTTGTGCGCGGCCGCATGTCGCGCATCTATTACAACAACCGGTTTTTTTCCTATCCGCTAAAACCGTTCAACGCCCTGGCCGGGTTAGGCTTGTTCGAAACCACACGCTGCATGGCGAGCTACGGGCTGGCGCGGCTGTTTCCCAAAAGGCCGGAGAACGACTTCGCTACCTGGATCACCAACCGATTTGGTAGGAGGTTGTTCGAGATCTTTTTTGAGACCTACACCGAGAAGGTTTGGGGCATCCCCTGCAACGAGATCCACGCCGAATGGGCGGCGCAGCGCATCAAAGGGCTGTCGCTGAGCTCCGCGATCAAGAACGCGCTTTTCGGGCAGCGCGGCAAGAGCAAGCAGGAAGTCGTCAAGACGCTGATCGACGAGTTCCTCTACCCGCGCCTGGGCCCCGGCATGATGTGGGAGCGCACCAAGGAACTGGTCGAGCAGATGGGTTCACGGGTGATCTTCCAGGCGCCCCTCGAACGCGTTTACTGGAAGGATTCGCGGGTCGAAGCGGCCGAGGCCGGGGGCGTCGTTTATGAGGGCAGCCATTTTCTGAGTAGCGTGGCGATTCTCGATCTGGTGGAGGCGCTGACTCCGGCGCCGCCCGATGAAATCCTGCAGGCGGCGCGGCGGCTGCGCTACCGCGATTTTCTGACCGTGGCGCTGATGTTGCGCGGCGACGATCTTTTCCCCGACAACTGGATCTACATTCACGACCCGAGCGTGCGCATGGGCCGCATCCAGAACTTCAAGAACTGGAGCCCGGAAATGGTGCCCGACCCGTCGATGACGTGCCTGGGCCTGGAGTATTTCTGCTTCGAGGGCGATGATCTTTGGACGATGCCCGACGCGGACCTGGTCGAGCTGGGCAAGCGCGAAATCGGCAAGCTGAAGCTGGCCGACCCGGCGCAGGTGGTCGACGGCGCGGTGGTACGGGCGGTGAAGGCGTATCCGGTCTATGACGGCGCCTACACCGAAGCTGTCTCGACGGTGCGGACGTGGCTCGAACGGTTCGGCAATCTGCAACTGGTCGGGCGCAACGGCATGCATCGCTACAACAACCAGGATCACTCGATGCTGACGGCGATGCTGGCGGCACGCAACATTCTGGGCGGCGAGTTCGATCTGTGGCAAGTGAACGTCGAGCAGGAGTACCACGAAGAGGGCCGCGAAGTGACCATGTCGGACATGCAGAAGATCGATGCGACGCAGCCGATGGTGCCGCGCAAGCTGAACTGAGCACCTTGCGATTCTTTCGGCCGCAAGGGCCGGATGATTCTAGCGATCGCGGGGTTATTTTGATCCGCTAAGTTTCCTTCGAATGCGGGGCTGGGCGGGTTCTCGCCGTTCCCGGCCGCAACCGTCTCGCTGCCTTTCTATCCGCCATTCGCTAACGGACTACATCCCGGCGGCCGATACAGTTGGAGACGAGATCCGGACTGCTATGGGACTGAAAGTGTTGATCATCAATCATTCCTCGGTGATGCGGAAGATTTTGGAACGCAGTCTACGGCAGGCCTGGAAGGGTGGGATCGACTCGGTGGTGGAGGCCGCCGACGGCGGCGAGGGTTTGGATAAGCTGGCGGCCGAGCCCATAGAAATTATTGTTTCCGATATCAATATGCCGAACGTCAACGGTCTGGATTTCTTGCGCCGGCTGAGGGAATCGCCTCACAAGGATCTGCCGGTGATCATGGTGAGCACCGAGGGTGGCGAGAAGACGGTCATGGAGGCGATTTCGCTCGGAGCCAAGGGGTTCATCCGCAAGCCTTTTACGGCGGACCAGATGGAAGCCGCTCTGCAAAAGGCGCTGTTGGGCTGAGCGCGGCCTGGCTGAATGTTCGACGCGGGTAAGTCAGGGCTGACTTTCGGGGGGCAGGCGGCGGGGCTTGCCGCGCGGCCAAAGGATCTGGGTCCCTGCCGGAAGCTAATTAAGACGTGCCCGATCCAGCGGTCTGACAGCTTCCTCTACGCGCTTCCGGGCTGATTCGCGCCCACCGCTGGAACCGGGCAACTCTGCTCGCCGCGGAACTCTCCCCCACAACCTGTCTGTCTGCCAGGTTTCGGGCCCGCTATGCCGCTTGTGCTTCCGCCAGGCTGGCGTCCAGCCGGCGGATAAACTCATCCACGTCGGTCGTATTGATGTTCATTGGCGGACTGATGCGAATGACGTTGCCTTCCAGTCCGCCTTTTCCGATCAGCAGGCGGTTTTTTCGCGCCGCCTCCATCAGGCGAGCGGTTTGCCGGGTAGCCGGTTCCTTGGTTTCACGATCGGTGACGAGCTCCAGAGCTTGCATCAGGCCCATGCCGCGCACGTCGCCGATCAAAGGGTACTTTTCCTGGAGTCCTTCCAACTGCTCGCGCAGATAGCCTCCAACGGTTTCGCAGTTCGCGAGCAGGTTCTCTTCCTCGACAAAATCGATGACCGCCTTGGCCGCGGCCGTGGTGACGGGGTTGCCGCCGAAGGTGGAGAGCGTGAGAAAGCGCATCGAGTCGGCGACCTCGGGCCGCGCCGTGGTCATGCCGATCGGCAGGCCGTTGCCGAGGCCCTTGGCGGCGGTCATGACGTCGGGCGTTACGCCGTAGTGCTCGATGCCGAACCATTTTCCGCCGGTGCGTCCCCAGCCGGTTTGCACTTCGTCGCTGATGAAGATGCCGCCGTGGTCGCGCACGATCTTTTCGACAATCTGGAAATACTCTTTGGGCGGCGTGATGAAGCCGCCGACGCCTTGGATCGGCTCCCCGATAAACGCGGCGACCTGGCCCGACGTGGTGGTGCGAATGAGTTCTTTGACGTCTTGCGCGCAGCGCACCTCGCACGACGGATAGGTCAAGCCGAACGGGCAGCGGTAGCAGTAGGCGTTGTGAGCGTGAACGATGCCAGGTAGCGGCGGTATCGGGCCGCGCCAAGCGCTGTGGCCGGTCAGCGTTGTGCCGAGCGAGGAACGGCCATGGTAGCTATGGCGCAAGGCGATGATTTCGTTGTGGCCGGTGTAACAGCGCGCGAGCTGGATGGCGGTTTCGTTCGCCTCGGTGCCGCTGTTCGTAAAAAACGATTTGGTGAGCTTGCCCGCGGGGCTCACCGCGGCGACTTTCTTCGCCAGGGCGACTTGGGGCTCGGTGGCGAACAACGTCGAGACGTGGTGCAGGCGGTCGACCTGTTCGTGGATTTTTTGGCGCACGCGCTGGTTGAGATGCCCGACGCTGACGGTAACGATGCCGCCAAAGAAATCGAGGTACTGGTTGCCGTCGGCATCCCAGACGTACTGATCCTGGGCGCGCTCTATGACCAGCGGCTGCTCGTAATAGTGAAAAACGGCGGGGAACAGGAATTCCTTGCCGGCAAGAATGATTTCGTCACGTGTCATTGGCGGTGTGCCTAAGCTTCCTATTATGATGGATTGGTTGGATGGAGCCGGGTGGCTCGCCGCAGAAGGATGCCAGAGGATACCGCGGCGGGCAGGCGCGTTTCTCGACCAGGTTTTTTGACGGGCCGTGGCGATCGCTCGCAGAGGCGGTGCTTGCCAGAGGAGCGATCCTGGTGGAGGCCCGTTCGTGGCTTGGACCCTGCCCTGGTTTCTTCGCTCACGGTTTCGAACGGAGGAGGTTTGGAATGGCGAATCGGCGCGAGATGATGGCGGTGCTTGGTTCCGCGATGTTTGCTCTTGGCGGCGCGCGAGCCAACGGCGCGGTGACGGATGCGGTGCTCGACCCCGCCGGCGGCGATCTGAAGCGAGAGCCGTTCGGGGACCTACGCGTTTATTTTAGTGGCTCCACCGACGAACTCGAGGTGATGGAAGCCGGCAGCCTGGAGCTGAAGGCGGGAATGACTCCGCATCCTCCTCACCGTCATTCCGAGGAGGAGATCATGATCGTCACCGCGGGCAGCGGCGAGATTTCCCTCAACGGCGAAGTGACCAAGTGCGGCCCGGGGTCGATGATGTTCTGCGCCGCGGATCATATGCACGGCATCGTCAACACGGGGAAAACCACGCTCACGTTTTTTTATTTCAAGTGGAAGGCTTAGTACCATGAAAAAAACCAGTCGCAGAGGATTCATCACCAACGGAGCGGCGGCCGGTGCGGTCGCCGCGGCCACGGCGGCTCCCGCGGCGGCGCAAGCAAGCCCCGAGCGGAAGATCCACTATCGAGACGGCAAGAAGCCCGACAATCCGCTATTCAGCAGCGCCGTATCGTATGGCAACCTGCTCTTCATCTCCGGCAAGGGCTACCACCAGGAAGGCGATATCAAAAAGCACACCGACGAAGTGCTCAAGACGATCCAGGAAGAGTTGGAGCGCTGCGGCTCATCGATGAACAAGTGTCTGAAGTGCAACGTCTACCTGAACGATTTGGCGGATTACGATGCGATGAACTCTGTGTTCCGCGGGCGGTTCGGCGATACGCCGCCGGTGCGCACGACAATCGCGGCCGCCGGCGGAATTCCGGGGAAGTCGCTGGTGGAGATCGACGTGATCGCGTTCATCTAGCGCTGCTGCTAGGCTGGTCCACTTTTGCCGCGGGCCTGCTGGCAGAACGATGATCGGAGTTTCGGCACGCCCTCAATGCTTTGGGCGCGCCTGTCGTTACTTGTGCCCTTCGCTTTGCTATGGGCTGGTCACGTATGAACCGGCGATTGCTGCGCCGTCAATACATTGCCGCCATACGGTTCTCCATCCCAACGAAATCGCGCTTCGCCTTTCCGGTGTATACCTGGCGCGGCCTTGCGATCTTCTGTTCCGAATCGGTGATCATCTCCTGCCACTGCGCTAGCCAGCCGACCGTGCGCGGAATCGCGAACAGCACCGTGAACATGTCGGGCGTGAACCCCATGGCCTGGTAGATGATCCCGGAATAAAAATCGACGTTTGGATAGAGCTTGTGCTGGATGAAGTAGTCGTCTTCCAGCGCGATGCGCTCAAGCTCGATGGCGATGTCGAGTTTGGGATTCCTTCCGGTGACCTCGAATACGCTTTCAGCGATGTTCTTAAGAATCCTTGCTCGCGGATCGTAGTTCTTGTAGACGCGATGGCCGAAGCCCATCAGGCGGCCGTGCCCGGCCTTAACCTGCTTGACGTAGGCCGCCACGTTGGTTCGCGACCCTATCTCATCAAGCATTGCCAGCACGGCTTCATTTGCTCCGCCATGAAGCGGGCCGTAGAGCGCCGCGGCGGCCGCCGCTGTCGAAACAAACGGGTCCGCCTGGGCGCTGCCCACCACACGCATCGTGCTGGTACTGCAGTTCTGTTCGTGATCGGCGTGCAGAATGAACAGAATGTCGAGCGCGCGAGTCAGCACCGGGTCGGGGGTGTATTTCGGCTCGACCATCTTCCACAACATGTTCATGAAGTTCTCGGTGTAGCTCAGCTCGTTGTCCGGGTAAACGTAGGGTAGGCCTTGGCTATGGCGGTACGCATAAGCCGCGATCGTAGGGACTTTGCCGATCAGACGCAGAACCTGTAGTTGGCGTACTTCCGGATCGAGTACTCCTTTGGCGTCGGGATAAAACGCCGACAACGCGGCGAGCGTACTGATCAGCATGCCCATGGGGTGCGCGTCGTAGTGGAATCCATGCATGAAGGTTTTGATGTTTTCATGCAGCATGGTGTGGGATTTGACTTGCCGCGCCCATTCGGATTTTTCACGGCGGCACGGCAACTGTCCGAATAGGATCAGCCACGCCACCTCCAGGAAGTCGCAATGGTCGGCCAGTTGTTCGATGGGGTAGCCGCGGTATTGGAGAATGCCTTTGTCTCCATCAATGAAGGTGATAGAACTCCGGCAGGCCGCGGTGTTCTTGAAGGCCGGGTCGTAAGTCATGACCCCGAAATCTTCAGGGTCGGCCTTGATGAGACGCAGGTCCATCGCATTGAGGCAGCCGTTGACGAGGGGGAATTCGTAGGTCTTGCCTGTGCGGTTGTCGGTAATGGTGAGTTTGTTTTTGTCCATGGTGATCCTCCGTTCTCTGAGCGCGTCCGGCGAGAGGATCGGGTTGGGGCGGTCCGTGCCGGACGCGGTTTGGCTGGCCGTCATGGCGGACGAAATGTCCAAAAAGCTTCCGAGCGACCTCACGCAGGACCCCGCCCGTCGCGACGGGGCGATGCGGCCTCAAAAAGGAAGCTACTGTATACCGATTTGCAACAACACTTCCAGTCCAGCGGAAACCGGCTGCTTACTCCCGCGCGGCGTCGGCGGAGTTGGTTCCGCCAGAATCTACAGGGGTAAACGGAGAGCCGCGCTCCCAGCGGCCGGCGTTGTGAGAGTGCCGGATTGAACGCGTTCGAGGCAGGTCCCCCGAGACGGAGGCGTCCGGAGGGTTATATGACCCAAGCGAGATGCCTAACCGGTTGGCCTGCACCCCGAGTGAGATCGTGTGGCTCGGGCGTGGGCGCGCACGCCTTGTGGCCTCTACCAGTCTCTACTAGCCTCTGTGGCCCGTGCAGCGCGTCCGGCGAGTGGCGTTACCTGGCAGTCGACAGGGCGCTGAAGCGAGCGTGGCCAACCGATTGCAAGCCACTGACGACAGCCGAGAAACCCTGTTGCTTCTGCAAGCAGAAATCCGCACGGGGTCGAGGGTCGCAAATTATGGATTCCGTCGATAAAACGGCGGAGGCCGGCAATGGCCGCCGCAACTGGATACGCATCTTGCTCCGGCTGGGTTTTACCGGCTCGGCGGCTTCCTTTCTTTACCCTGCCATCCGGTTCATGATGCCGCCACCCGTTGCCGGTCCGGCGGTCGATGAAGTCGTTGCCGGCACGGCGGACGACTTCGCTCCCAACACAGGCCACATCTTCAAGTTCGGCAACAAACCTGGAATTCTGGTGCGCACCGAAGAGGGCGAATGGCGCGCCTTTTCCGCCGTGTGTACGCACTTGAACTGCACGGTGCAGTTTCAGGAAGAAACGTACCAGATCTGGTGCGCCTGCCACAACGGCCTGTTCGACTTAAACGGAAACGTCGTGGGCGGGCCTCCGCCGAGGTCGCTCGAGGAATTTGTCGTGAACCTGCGGGGTGAAGACGTCGTCATTTCCCGTCGTGCTTGAGAGGGTTGCATGCCGTTGCTGAGAGAAATCGGCGACTGGGTGGGTGACCGCATCGGTTGGAGCGGGATTCGAGAGTTCCTTGCGCACAAAACCGTTCCCATCCATTCCGCCACGGTCTGGTACTACTTCGGCGGCATCACGCTATTTCTGTTTGTGATCCAGGTGCTGACCGGAGTGCTGTTGCTGCTCTACTACCGGCCGACCTCGGCTGAGGCGTTCGAAAGCGTGCAGTTTATTGTCACGCAGGTGCAGTTTGGGTGGCTGGTGCGTTCGGTGCACAGTTGGGCGGCGAACCTGATGGTGCTCACGGCGATGATCCACATGTTCAGCGCGTTCTTTTTGAAGGCGTTTCGCCGCCCGCGGGAGCTGACTTGGCTGAGTGGCATGGTGCTGCTGTTTCTAGCACTGGGTTTTGGGTTCAGCGGCTATCTGCTGCCCTGGAACACATTGGCTTTCTTCGCGACCAAGGTTGGCACCGACATGGCGGGCGCTGTTCCGGTGATCGGTCCCTGGCTGCTCGAGTTTTTGCGTGGCGGCGAGGAAGTGACCGGCGCGACGCTGACGCGCTTTTTCGGTTTTCACGTCGCGGTGCTGCCGGGCTTGACGACGCTGATGCTGTTGTTTCACATCGCCTTGGTGCAGAAATGGGGCATGAGCTCGCCCAAGGAAGAGCCGAATGCGGAGACGATGCCGTTTGTGCCGAACTTCGTGATGCGCGAGCTGATCGCGTGGTACGCCGCGCTGGGCGTGCTTGGGGTTCTGGCGGCGCTGTTTCCCTGGGAGCTCGGCACCAAGGCCGACCCGTTTGCGTCCGCCCCAGCGGGCATCCGGCCGGAGTGGTTTTTCCTGGCCGCGTTTCACACCCTCAAGTTGATCCCAAGCCAGGTTTGGTTCATCGAGGGCGAACTGCTGGGCCTGTTTGCGATGGGGGGAGCGGTGCTGGTCTGGATGCTGGTTCCGTTCTGGATGCCGGTTCTCGAAAAAAAACGAATGTACGCGCTGGTGACGGGGATCGGAGTCTTCGTCATCTCATACCTGGTCGTATTCACGGTCTTGGGGTACCTGGGATGAAACCGCTATTGGCATGGGCGTTGGCGTTGATCTGCACCGCACTGGCGTGGGGGCAGCCGGCGGCTTCGCAAGATACCTGCCTGGAATGCCATGCCTTGCTGGAAGGCTCGTTGGCGCGTCCGGCGGAGGCGTTCGTGGACGACATTCACCGCCAAAGCGCGGTCACTTGCGCCGGCTGTCACGGCGGCGACCCTAGTAGCGCGGACCCTGAAATCTCCATGAGCCCGGCCAAGGGTTTTCGGGGCAAGATTAGCCGCCAAGACACGCCGGCGATGTGCGCGCGGTGCCATAGCGACGCGGAAATGATTCGCCGTTTCAAGCCGCAACAGCGGGTCGACCAGTTTGCGCAATACCGCACCAGCGTTCATGGCCAAAAGCTGGCGGCCGGGGACCTCAAAGTTGCCAACTGCGTCGATTGCCACAGCGTTCACGACATCCGTGAAGTGCGTCATGCGCTTTCGCCGGTGCATCCGCTGCGGCTGCCCCAGACTTGCGCCCGCTGTCATGCCGACGCCGAACACATGGAGGGCTACGGCATTCCAACCGACCAGTTTGCGAAATACGAGCGCAGCGTTCACTGGCACGCGGTCTCGGTTCGGAGGGATCTCTCCGCGCCGACTTGCGCGACTTGCCATGGCAACCACGGCGCGACGCCGCCGGGCGTGACGAGCGTCGAGAACGTTTGCGGCAATTGTCACGTCGTGTTCCAGCGGCTGTTTGATGAAAGCCCGCACAAAGCCGCTTTTGAATCCATGGGGATGGCCGCTTGCATCGTCTGTCACAGCAACCACGAGATCGTGCAGCCGACCGTCTCGATGCTGGGCGTTGCCGAAGGCGCGGTCTGCGTGGACTGCCACAGCGAGGGCGAGACGGCCTACGCCGTCGCCGCCGGAATGCGGGAGCAACTCGACAAGCTGAGCGGCGCACTCGACAACGCGGAAGGAATTTTGGAAAAAGCGGAGCAGTCGGGCATGGAGGTTTCGCAAGGGCAGATCGAGATGGCCGCGGCTCACGAGGCGTGGATCAAGGCGCGCGTGCAAGTGCATGCTTTCCGTCTCGATGCGGTGGAACAGGACGCCTCCGAGGGGCTCAAGCTGGCTCAAACCAGCTACGAAACGGGCCAGCATGCACTCGAAGAAAGAGATTTCCGCCGCACGGGGCTGGCCTTTTCGCTGCTTACGATTGTTCTCACGATGGCGGGTTTGTGGCTCGCCGTGCGGCAGATCGAATCTGGAAAGAGCAGGGCGGGTCCGGGCTAGACACGCTACGGTTTTGCGGTGTCCACCGTGCTCGCGATGGGGAGGAGGGGACGATGAGACACCCGGCGTTGTGTTGGTTCTTGCTGCTGGCTTGCCAGCCTGCGTTTGCCGCCCTGGAAGGTGTCAACAACGCGGAGACCTGCGGGCGGTGCCACCGCGACATCCTCGAGGCGTGGAAGGAGTCTTCCCACGCCCGGGCGATGCAGAACCCCATCTTTCAGGATGCTCTCGAGCGCGCCGAGGAGATCAGCGCGCAGAGCCGTCAGATGTGCCTGGGCTGCCATGCGCCCACGGTCAAATACTCCGGAGACATGACACTGCAAATGAAGGCGAGTTGGGAGGGTGTCACCTGCGATTTCTGTCACTCGTTGAAGTCGGTCGAGGTTGACGGACACAGCGCCGTGATGAGTGCGAAGTTTGACGGCACGAAGACCGGGCCGCTCAAAGACGCCTCGTCGGTCGCGCACGGCACGGCCTTTTCCGCCGTCCACACGACGTCTCTCGTCTGCGCCGGGTGCCACGAATACCGCAACGCGCAAGGCTTCGGTGTGCTGACGACGTACTCGGAGTGGGAGCAGAGTTCTTACGGCTCCGACGGCACGAACTGCCAGAACTGCCACATGGCGGAGACCTCGGCGGAAGTCGTGGATCCGAAAATCAAGCGCCTCTCCACGACCACCGTGAATCTGCATGCCATGCCCGGCAGCCGGTCGTTGGACATGCTGAACAAAGCGGTCCGTGTGCGTCTGCGCACGCACCGCGAAGGCGACGAACTGGTCGCGGAAGTCGAAATCGAAAACAATGGCGCGGGCCACAGTATTCCGACCGGCTCTCCGCTGCGGCGGG
>JBBDWJ010000324.1:0-1282 GCA_040902925.1 Bryobacterales bacterium
CGCTGATCTATCTGATCTGGTCGATGCGCTACGGCCCGATCGCGAGCGCTAACCCATGGGGCGCTACCGGACTCGAGTGGCACACCACGTCGCCGCCGCCCACCGAGAATTTCGAGCGCGTGCCGCGTGTGACGCACGAAGCCTACGACTACGGCGCCGAAGAAGAAGACCCGTTTGAGGATTCCCCCAAGGAGGCGATGGTTGGCTAACCACTCCAGCGCCGTGGCGCATCAGTTCGACGACGCCGAACAGCAGTTCGAGGCTTCCAGCCTCGGCATGTGGGTTTTTCTGCTCACCGAAGTGATGTTCTTCGGCGGTCTGTTTATCGGATACATCGTCTACCGCACCGCCTACCCGGAAGCCTGGGCAGAGGGCAGCAACACGCTGGACGTAATGCTGGGCGGCATGAACACCGCGGTGCTGATCTGCAGCAGCTTGACCATGGCGCTGGCGGTTCACGCGGCGCAGACCGGCAACCGCAAGCTGATCATTTTGTTTCTGGTGCTCACGATCGTGTTCGGGGCGGTCTTCCTGGGCGTGAAGGCCGTTGAGTATTCGCACAAGTTCCACGAGCACCACGTCCCGGGGCCATCGTTTCAGTTCGAGGGTGAGCACAGTCAGGCAGCGCAATTGTTCTTTTCGTTCTACTTCGCGATGACCGGCGTGCATGCTGTTCACATGATCATTGGCATCGGGTATCTGCTGCTTTTGATTTACCAGGCTTGGAAAGGCCTTTTCACGGCGGATTACTTCACGCCGGTCGAGATGTTCGGTCTCTATTGGCACTTCGTCGATATCATCTGGATCTTCCTGTATCCTCTGCTTTATCTGGTGGGGCGGCACTGATGGTGAGTCACGTCGTATCGCTAAAGATTTACATTTCGATCTTCCTGGCGCTGCTTGCCATGACGGCGCTTACGATTCAGGTGGCGTTTCTGGATCTCGGTCCGCTCAACGTCTACGTGGCCTTGTCGATTGCCGTGTTCAAGGCGCTGCTGGTGGTGCTGTTTTTTATGCACTTGCGGTATAGCAGCAGCCTGACCAAGCTGTTTGTCGTGAGCGGGGTGCTCTGGCTTGGGATTTTGATCGCGCTTACGATCAGCGACTACTTCACCCGCGCCTGGCAGAATCCTCCCGGGGGTTGGGTGGAGGGCGTAGAAGCCGCGCCGCAGCCGCCCGCGGTGAACCCACACTAATCCAGGGAATCCGCGACCGATAGGAAGTGCCGCGGGTAGGGGCGCGACATGTCGAGCCCGCGTGCATGCCTGAGGGGACACTCACC
>JBBDWJ010000324.1:1292-12587 GCA_040902925.1 Bryobacterales bacterium
CCGCTCCCCCATGGGCCTCCCCATGGGCCTCAATCCCTGAGTGGCATCGCCAGTTCGACGCCCTTGGCGCGCAACCGCAGCGCCGCGGCGTGAAGTTCCGGCCAGGCCTGGAGGAGTTGCCCAAAGCGGCGGATGATCTCTCTGCTCAGGCCGTGAACCTGCTTCTTGTCGCCTAGATGCGCCAGGTCCGACGGCAACAGATAATCTTCTTCGGTCACTCGACGCCGCAATACATCGGCGTATTTTTGCCGCAAGCGCGCGTAGAACTCCTGCCCGGCCGGTGGCGCTTCGGACGTCTGCCGCGAGGAGAACACGCTTCCAACCGAGCGCCACACCTGTTCTTGCAACACCTCACGAAACTCAGCGGCGCCGAGCGAGCCCCAGTCCTCAAACTGCGAGCCCAAGCGCTGCAGTGACGCGGCGCCGGCCAACCCGTCATGGGGAGCTCCGCTTGCCTGCATCAGGTGGATCACCAGGTCCGCGGTACGCACCTGCTGGATGTGACGCCAGTAGTCTTCCAGATCTTGTTGCCGCGGCCGCTCGGGGGCGTGCAGCACGGTCCATGGCAGATAACCGAGATAGCCATCGCGGAAACAGAGTCGAAGCGTGCGCGCGAACAGGCCGTCGGAGTTGCGCTGCACCGGGATGAACGGCGGCAGTAACGATCGATTGTCGAGGCCGAGGTTGACGGCAACGCAGGACGTTCCTTCGCTGATCGTCGTTCGGCGCACCGAGCGCAACACCTGCCGGCTGCGGACCGCGGCCAGGTAATCCGCTTCCGACCGGGTCAGCCGCTTTTGCGATTCGGCATCGATGAAGAGGTAGCCTGTCGATCCGATACCGGAATCTCCAAGGATGCCGGCCATCGTGCCCCGAACGCGGCCTCCCCAGAGCCGCAGGCGGCAGTCAAAGCCCGCCTTGATCGAATCCAAGCGCAACGTGGACGCATCCGTCGCCTCGGGCAGGCAGCCGGCCGCTTCGCGACCCAACAGCGTTTCGTGAAGGCCCAAAAAGTCGGTCTCGGCAGGCTGCGTCTCGCGCAGAGCGGTTTCGGGATCCGGGTAAAACCAGAACTCGGTTGGATCGCGATTCGACGTCAGGGAGAGCCCGTGTTCGAGCGTGGGGCACGGGGCCAGGCGGCAGACGCTGTCATCGTCAACCATCACAAAGCGGTCGCCTGCGGTAGCCAACAACAAACTGTTGCGCGCCGACCCCGTGGTAATAGGGCATTGCGGCAATCCGAAAAGCGCGAACTCGACCAGATCGGCGGACGCCCCTGACTCTTCGACGATGGCCTTCGCAAAATGGCGGCGTTCGGCGCGGCCTGCGTAACGCACCGCCATACCGAACTGCCGGCGCAACTCGATCAATTGCGCTCGCGTGCGGCTTTCGGATTCGGCATCGGTGGCATCGTCGATGATCACACAGCCGGTGGACCGTTCGTACCGCTGCCCGTTCTCGAAATAGCTGGCCAAGCCGCGCCCGAGCACAGCGGTGCGGTTACGCGTGGTGATGCCGATCGAGGTGATCGGAGCGAGCGCTTCAGCGGAGGCGTGGCGGCGGCATTCTTCGATCAGCGACTCCGCCGAAACGAGAAATCCCTTGGCGGCCAACTCTTCGAGCCGGCGTCGAGCCTTTTCGAGCTGGGCACTATCGACGGGCACCGCATCGCGGCGCCGCTCGGCAAAGCGCAACACAGGCCCGAGCATCCAGGCCAACCAAGCCGGTCCGTGTCCGGCGGAAAGCGCCTGCAGCGGGGCCAACTCGCGCTCGCGGCTCCAGGATTTTGCGTGTCCTTCAAGAGGAAGCCATTCGCTACAGTGGCGCAGCATGGCGGCCTCTTCGTTCGACACGACTTCCGCGTTGGCCGAGACACGAGAATAGACGGCGACATGCTGGCCGCCGGCCCGCGAGATCTCGATATCCGCAGTACGGTAACGCGCCATGGCAACGTAATCGAACAATCTATCACGGCGCCAGTAGAGCGTGCCGTAAGACTGTAGATTCCAACAGGGACGAAAAGGTGGCACCTAGCCGACCTAGGGACACGACGGAAAGTCCAGGCGCTAGACGTGCGCTAGTAGGCGATGTCGGATCGCAATTCCAAATTCCAGACTCGTAGCAGGCTACGGCAGCCAGCGGCAAACTCTCCAGTCAGGTCCACTGCCTGAAACTGTGCAAGGGTCCAGGAAAGCGTTGTGATGTCGCAAGGGCGGTATAGCAGGGGCAGGATGTGTTCCTCGTAGCGATCGTCCTGCAGGGCGTACAACAACTCTCGTTTGACCCATTTGGACCGCACCGAACTCGGCGAGAGCAGCAGCAGAAACCAGTCGCAGCGGTGCAGGGCGGCGCCAATCTCGTCGTGCCATTGCTGCGCGCCGAGGATGTCGCGGTGGCTGTACCAAACTGGAACTGTGTGGGCAACCAAGACGCCTGCCAGGCGCTCGGCTATTTCCTTGTCGTCACTGGCATGGGACAGGAAAGCCTCGCGAGGTAGAGAGGCCACCAGCTAGGTCTCAAGAGCTTTAACCCGCCGCACTACCTCTCCAAATCCCTGTTGGAGGTTTGGCGGATCCATCGACACGTTCAGGGCGTCAAGTTTATTCAGAATCCAAGGTACTTTTCCGGCCGGTTGCACCAGTACGGGGATGACACGCCCTTGATAATTCTTTGAGGACAGCGCGTATTCCAGCTCTTTCTGGACGAAATCAGAGTGTTCGGCGTTTTGGGTGAAGAGCACAACCATGATATCCGATTGTTCGAGCGCCAAACCGATCTGCTTCGCCCAGTTCCCTCCCGGCTCGATATCTTCCGTTCCAGGGTGGACTTGAACTCCAGCCTCGTCGAGCAGGCCAGCTAGCTGTTTGGCCAGATGCTGATCGCGAGAGGCGTGGCTGATGAACACCTGCATGGAGAGGATTACGGCTGGAGTCTTAAAGCAGCCTCTTCACTTACAAGCCGATTATAAAGCATCCGCGGGTTTCAGCGGCGAGCCGGCAGGGTTTCTACCCGATCATGAATGGACCAGGATGCCCGGCCGCTTGAAAATCGCGAGCTGCCGTAGGCGAGGCTTTTCCGAGGGGGGCGCCATGCTACTTCTTATGTTGCTAGGGCATATTGCTTGTACCCGTTGCGAGCCAGCCCAAGATTTTCCAGGATTTGGCGTGTTCTTCAAGAGGAAGACCTGCACTACAATGAGGACGGTAGTTTGTTTCCCGAGAAGTTCAATGGCTTTGACGATCGACATCCCGGACGATATTTCGGAGATACTTGCGCAACGCTGGGGCGATTTGTCCCGGCGGGTTATTGAGACCATGGCGCTTGAGGCCTACGCTGAGGACCTGTTGACGGAACATCAACTGGGACGTCTGTTAGGCTTGCCGTCACGGTTCGACGTGGAAGCGTTCCTCAAGCAGCGCCGTGTGCCATCGGGCTATACCAACGAAGATCTCGACGAAGACGTGCGCAGACTTCGCCAAGCTGAAACCTCTGGGCAGTGACTGTTGTTGCTGACACTTCGCCAATCAACTATCTGATTCAGGTAGGAGAGATCGGCCTGCTCCGACGCCTATTCGGGACGGTCCTGATACCGCGCAAAGTGCAGGACGAACTGAGATCGAGTGGGGCTCCCGACGCAGTGTCGAGTTGGATCAAACAAGCCCCCAACTGGCTCCAGGTTCGAGACGTCCACAATGCCGAGATGGAACGCGTGACCCAAAGCCTCACCAACCCCAAGTTGCAAACCATCTCCAAAAACCTTGACGCCGGCGAACGGGAAGCCATTGCGCTGGCCCTGCAGTTGCGGCCTCATTTTCTGATCATCGATGAGCGTCAGGGACGAAAGGTCGCCAAGGGGTTAGACCTTCAAATCACAGGGACTCTCGGTGTACTCGACAGAGCAGACGACAAAGGGATGGTCAAAGACCTGCCTCAATTGGTGGACCGGCTGGTCAACCACACGACCTTCCGGGTGGGGCAGGATCAGGTCGACTACATACTGAGACGACACCACTTGCGCCAACGCTGAAACGAAGCCGGCGTGCCGGGGATGGAACGTTGGCCGCGTCAAATTGGAACATTGTGGGCACCCAAGACGCCTGCCAGACGCTCGGTTGCTTGTAGTGATTGGCGCGACAGGACCGCTTCGCGTAGGCTGCCAGGGTTAGGCGCCAGCACCGTTGCGAGCCAGCCCAAGATTTCGCACCACCATCGCCGAGTTCTTGCTGCCGAACCCGATGCAATTGCAGAGCGCGTATTCGATGTCGTGCTTGCGGCCGATGTCGGGTACATAGTCGAGGTCGCATTCAGGGTCGGGGACTTCGATGTTGAGAGTCGGGGGCAGAACGCTGTCGCGCATCGCCAGCAGCGTAGCGGCCAATCCCGCGGAGCCGGAAGCGCCTTGGGGATGCCCGATCAACGATTTCAGCGCCGAACTCGGCAAGTGGTCGGCGTGCTTGCCGAAACAGAGCCGTATGGACCGGGTTTCGACGCGGTCGTTGAGCTCGGTAGACGTGCCGTGAAGATTGACGTAGTCGGCTGCCTCGGGCGGGATGCCGGCTTCGTCCAGCGCGAGTTGCATGGCTCGCGCCGGCTCTTCGCCATCTTCCTCGAGCCTGACGCGGTGATAGGCCTCGCAGGTGGAGCCATAGCCCACGATTTCGCCGTAGATCTTCGCGCCGCGGGCCTTCGCCCGCTCCAGGGGTTCGAGCACGAAGAACCATGCACCTTCGCCGAGCACAAATCCGCTGCGGTCTTTTGAGAACGGCCTCGAAGCGCGCTGGGGCTCCTGGTTCCAGTCGCGGGTCAGAATCCGCATGAGCTGGAAACCGCGAATGATCAGATAGGAAATCGGAGCATCGACGCCTCCGGCCACGGCGGTTTCCAGCTTGCCGTGACGGATGAGTTCTGTTGCGTAACCAATCGCGTCAGTCGAGGAAGTGCAGCCCGTCGAAATCAGATGACTGCGTCCGCGGGTTCCAAACGCCATCGAGATTTCACTGGAAAGTGAGCCGATGGTCGAGGTCGGAACGGTGTAGACGCTGACTTCTTTCATGCGGTCCTCGTAATAGAGGCGGTACTGCTCCTCGGTGAAAACCTGGCTGCCGCCGCCCGATCCGGTGAGCACGCCGATGCGGCGCAAGTCGTCGCGAGTCATCGACTTGGTGTCGAGTCCAGCGTCGCACAGGGCTTCTCCGGCGGCCGCGCGAGCCAGGGTAACCGCCCGCGACACGTGCTGCTTGTACTTGGCGTCGATGTAGGCATCCTCGTCGAAGCCGCGGATCTCGCCCGCAATTCGAACCTGGAGGTCTTTGGGCTCAAACGACCCGATCTCGCGGACGCCGCTGGTTCCCTCCTTCGTCGCCTTCCAGAATGCCTCGCGGCCAATGCCGTTCGGCGAAACGGCGCCGATGCCGGTGACAACTACTCTATGCTCCATGAATCCCGATATCCTAGCGCAGTCTTCCCGGCTGGGTACAGGAAAAATGAGGAATGCTGGCGTGTTTTTGTAACTGCTTTGTAATATTCGGTTTGGGGGACGTTGAGAAGGCTATACGGAATCGTCGCGGCCTCGTCGCAACCGGGCAACGGGGCCGGGAGGTGATATCAGCGCCTGCTATTCCGAACGCAGCCGTGATTCCTCGTCAAGGAGTTGACGCCTTCTTGGCTCGTACCCTGCTTCCTACTCGCGGTGTCCGATAGTCCTTCCGGGCGTTCCGCGGACAAAGTACCCAGACAGTTGATCCTCATGAAGTTCCTGCCGCAAGACCAAGAGTTCTTCGACCTGTTTCGCCAGTAGGGGCGCCTGATTGTCGACGCCGCAAAGCTGCTGCACGAAGGCGTGGAAAGCGAGGGCACCGACTGGCAGCTTCTCGCCCGCCGCATCTATCAGCTCGAAAACCGCGGGGACGAGGTCCGCCACCAGATCCTGCAGCGTTTGCACAAAGTCTTTATCACGCCGCTCGACCCGGAAGACATCCACCACCTCTCCTCATGCCTGGACGACGCGCTGGATGCGATCGATGCGATAGCGGCGCGCTTCCACATTTTTCGCTCCAACAGTCAGCCTGAGCCGGTGCGGCAGTTGACCGACGTGCTGATATCCAGCAGCCTCACCTGTGCGGATGCGCTGGAAGGCCTGTGCAAGGGAATGGACATTACCGAGCTGCTGATTCGGCTGCACGATCTTGAGGACCAGGCCGACAAGATCTACCACAACGCCCTGCTCAATCTGTTCGAAATTGACCGCGACCCTATCGAGTTGATGAAGAGCAAAGAGATTTACGAGATGCTCGAAGAAGCCGCCGACTCATTCGAGTCGGTCTCTCACGCGCTGGAAGAAATCACGTTGAAGAACGATTGAGAAACGCGCCTTGGCTCATCGAGGCTCGCCCGGCGATTCGCAACTGCTGAACCAAGAACAATGGACCCGCTCGTACTTGTCGTCGTCATCGTCGCCGCCGCGCTCGTTTTCGATTTTCTCAACGGCTTTAACGACGCCGCCAACTCGATTGCCACGATTGTGGCGACCCGCGTCCTGACACCGACGATGGCGGTCGCCTGGGCTGCGTTCTTCAATTTTGTATCCGCGTTTGGCTTCGGGACGGCCGTCGCCAAGACGATTGGCAGCGGCATGGTCCATGCCGACGTTGTCACCCAGTACGTCGTGCTGACGGGACTGCTTGGAGCGATTTCGTGGACCTGGCTGACCTCGTACCTGGGGCTGCCGATCAGCGCTTCCCACGCGCTGATCGGAGGGTATGCCGGCGCGGCGATGGCGCGGGTGGGGCTTGAGCAGGGCTGGTCTCAGGTGCTTTCGGCGATTGTGCCGCGCGGCTGGCTGCTTACGATCCTGTTCATCTTTTGCGCTCCGCTAATGGGTATGGCGGCAGGCTCGCTGCTGATGATCTCTGTCTCCTGGCTGTTCCGCAACCGCTCGCCCCAAAAGCTCGACCGCTATTTTAGGATTCTGCAGTTGTTCTCCTCCGGCGTTTTCAGCTTCGCCCACGGCACCAACGATGCCCAGAAAACGATGGGGATCATCACCGCAGCTCTGTTTGTCGGCGGCTACCTGGAGTCGTTCGAGGTGCCTTTTTGGGTGATCCTGTCGGCGCATGCGGCCATCGCGCTGGGCACGTTTCTGGGCGGTTGGAAAGTGGTTCGGACCATGGGCCATCGGCTTACCAAGCTCAAACCCGTCGGCGGTTTCTGCGCCGAAACCGGCGGGGCGGCCACGGTGCTGTTTGCGGCGGGGCTAGGCATACCCGCCAGCACGACGCACACGATTGCCGGCGCGATCGCCGGGGTCGGCGTAGTGCGGCGCGTTCGCGCTGTCCGCTGGGGCAAGGCTACGGAAATCGTGTGGGCCTGGGTGCTGACATTGCCGACTACGATCGTGGGCGGAGGCCTTTGCTATCTGCTGGCTCGCGCCCTTGGTTTTGACAACTAGCTTCCGTGCTTTTGCCCTCTTGCGCCCGCGGCTGGCGGGTTTGACCGCTACCGCCTCATGCGGCTCCGTTTTACCTTGATTTAACAACGCGGCGATAACTTGGCCTCATCAGTGGTACGTCTAACGAATTGAGGCTTCAGGCCCGGGGACAGGTTCGCCGCTACGCCGCATGGCGTCGCCGGTGGGCATACCGGCGAGTGCGCAGGCTTGCGTCCGTTCCACCGCGGCCCTATCCTCGAACTAGACAAGATGCTCGAAGTGGACACGGGCTCGAAGCAGGCTCGAAGTCGAAAGCATGGTTGAACCGGGTTGCAGGTCGGATGTATGAGAGGCGTCGCGCAGCGTTCGATCGCGCCGGTAGCGGTCTTGGCCGCGTTGACGGTGAGCCTCGTCGTACTGGCGCTGCTGCAGTATCGCTGGATCAGTCAAGTCAGCGATGCCGACCGTGAGCGCATCCAAGCCGGATTGGAGAACTCTGTTCGCCAATTCCGGCAGGAATTCAACCGCGAGCTGCTGGACCTGTGCAGGGCATCGGAGCTACGCCGCGGGCCGGAGGGACGCGAGGACCGGAACCGCGTCGCTGACCGGTTGGAAAACTGGCTGCAAGTCGCGCCCTATGCGGGCATTGTTTCCGACGTCTATCTCTGGGAGACCGACGATGACGACGAGGAGGCAAAGGTCCTGCGGCTGGACCACAGCTCGCGCAGTTTCGAGCCCGCCGAGAAGCCTGATGTTGTGGAAGCGGTCGAAGATCTGCTCGACGATCGTCGAGACGCGCGGCGGCGCTTGCGATTCGGCGAAGGGCGGATTTTCATCTGGAGCGTGTTGAATGGCATGCCGCTGATCATTCACCCGATGTTCGGGCGCCGCCGCGAGGAGCGCCGTTCGTTTCCGCGAGTGAGCGGATACATGGTGATCGAGCTGGACCGCGAGTTTCTCGGAGAGGTCGCGCTGCCGGAGTTGGCGCAACGGTATTTTCGCGGCCCCGAAGAGGCTGAATACGACGTGGCTGTGCTGGATACTGAGGGGCTCGATTCCGGGGGCTCCGGTGAGCTTCTTTATCGCTCGTCGGATGACCTTACCACGGAGTCGTTTCGGTCGGCGGATATTCGCACGGGTCTGCTATGGGAGCCGCGGGACTATTTTGCAGCGCGGGACGAGAATAGCTTCGAAGGCGGCGCGGGGCTTCCTCCTCCGGGGCAGTTTTCTCGCGGACCAGGGCCAGCGGAGAGACGGCCGCCGCCCGGCCCTTTTCCTCCACAGGGGCCATTCGAAAAACGGCTTTCACCAGACGGACCCCGCGGATCCCGCTCGCCCCTTATCCTGCTGAGTTTCGACGAACCGGGTTGGCAGTTGGCGGTGAGGCATCGCGAGGGCTCTCTCGAGTCGGCGGTAACGAGCCTGCGGCGGCGCAACCTGGCGATCAGTTTCGGGATTCTGATTTTGCTGACCGGCAGCGTCGGTATGATTTATGTGTCGGCGCAGCGCGCCCGGCGGCTCGCCGATCTGCAGATGGAGTTTGTCGCCGGGGTTTCTCATGAGTTGCGCACGCCGCTGGCGGTGATCCGGTCGGCGGCCGACAATTTGGCAGAAGGCGTCATTGCATCGGGCCCGCAAGTACACCAGTACGGCAAGCTGATCAGGAGCGAGGGGCGGCGGCTGTCGACGATGATTGAGCAGACGCTGCTGTTCGCTGGCGCGCAAACCGGCCCCAAGGCTTTCCCGTTAGCGAACGTATCGGTCGAATCGGTGGTCGGCCGAACGCTGAAGGATCTGAAGGCGGTGGTCGAAGAGGCTGGGTTCCAGGTCGAAACCAGCATGGAACCCGGTTTACCGGCTGTGCGGTCCAACGAGGACGCGCTGAGCCGCGTATTGGCGAATCTGGTGCAGAACGCGGTGAAGTATGGAGGCGAGGCGAAGTGGATGGCGGTGAGGGCGGCCCGTTCGAATGGAACGAATGGAAGCCGCGAGGTGGAAATACACGTCGAGGACCGCGGGCCCGGCATCGATGCAACGGATCTGCCGCACCTGTTCGAGCCGTTCTATCGCGGTAAGCTGGCGTTGAGTAATCAAATTCAGGGCAGCGGCCTGGGGCTGAATCTGGCGCAACGCATCAGCCGCGCCGTTGGCGCTCGATTGACGGTCGAGACCCGGCCGGGGCGGGGCAGCTCGTTTGTTCTCCATCTGCCGGTGGCGGAAGAGAATTCAGGACCTTTCGGCCAACCTTCTTGAGGACGGGCGACTGCCTTCCGGGAAACAACGAACCGGCACAATCGTGGCGCACGGCAAAAACAATCATGGCGCTGCACAAAAACAATCATGGCCCAGCAAATCCTTCTCGTTGAAGACGAAGCGGGTCTCCGCCTCACCTTGCAAGACCGGCTGCACAGCGAAGGTTATGTCGTCGAGGTAGCCCTCGACGGCCAGGAAGGGCTGCAAAAGGGTCTGGATGGGCAATTCTCGCTCATTATTCTTGACCTGATGCTGCCCAAGAAAAGCGGCTTCGATGTGTGCAGCGAGCTGCGCGGCGCGGGTGTTACGACTCCTGTACTCATGTTGACCGCGCGAGGCCAGACCATGGATAAGGTGCTCGGCCTCAAGCTCGGCGCCGACGACTACCTGACCAAGCCATTCGAAATGGCCGAGCTGCTGGCGCGAATCGAGGCCTTGCTGCGACGGTCGGCGGCGCCGGCGCGCGTTTCGACGGCCTACAGTTTCGGGGACATACGGATTGATTTTCGCAGCACCGAGGTTCATCGCAACGGTGAGCCGCTGGCCCTTTCGGCCAAGGAGTTTCAACTGCTGCAGTATTTCACCGAGCACAGCGGCGAAACGCTGTCTCGCGAGAAACTGCTGCATGAGGTTTGGGACTATCAGTCTACTCCTTCGACGCGCACCGTCGATGTGCATGTCGCCTGGCTACGCCAGAAGCTCGAAGACGATCCCAGGCGGCCACAGTGGATTCTCACGGTTCATGGGATGGGGTATAAGTTCGCGGGGTGATGGCTGGCGGCCTGCGTAAGGGAGGAAGGGATGTTCGCTTGACGGATGAGAGCTTGCTCGCATTAGCCGCGGTTTGCGGTGTGCAGTGAGTTAGAATCAGGCAAAGAGGAGGAGGCTCAAGGTGAAAACAGTCGACGTCAAAAGCCAGATGTTAGAGGAAGCAGGGTATGTCTATAGCCTCGACCGGATGATATATGTAAACCGGGAGGCCCGCAAGGTTTTTAGCGAAGAGTTTGTCGACGATCACAACGAAGATGAGCTTCAGAAGCGGATTATTGAGAACACGGAGGGACAGACCTGGCGCTTTTATATGAACTCTCCGGTTTCCGCAGGTGTCAGGCGCGAGCTTGAGACCCTGCTTGGGTGATGCCAGCACGAACCGTTGAGGACCGCCTCCGAGAAGAGTATTTCTATCTGCTGCCCGAGATCCGCCGGGTGGCGGAACAACTGGAAACTGAGACACGGTATCGTCTGCTTCCGATATCTCTGAACCTACACAAGCCCGAACAGGTGATCGTCAACCGGCGCGTTAAAGAATGCGAGAGCGCGATCGACTCACTTCGCCGACGTCAGGAGGGAGGGACTTTTCAAACGGATCCGCCAAAGGACTACCGCTTGAAGAGCCTGCCGGATTTGGCTGGTGTTCGTGTTGTCGCTTTTCCGCGAAGCCGGGTCACAGAAATCGACCGAGCCTTGCGGTTGTGGTTTTCGAAATGGGATCCCGATCCGGTGCCTTCGTTCGAGGAGGACGCCGAGCCGCTTGCGTTCAAGTACCACGGCTTCTGTGAACAGGCTAGTGTAGTGTCCACGAATTAGGTGGACAAACGTTTGCGGCCTCTTGGGGC
>JBBDWJ010000325.1:0-12542 GCA_040902925.1 Bryobacterales bacterium
ATTCCGCCAACCAGTTGGTTCTGTTCGACTTATAGCCGGACAGCAGTGATATTGATCGTGGGAAAGTTGCTCGGCCTCGGCGGCGATGGTTTTGGGCTTGCGGGCTCGATCGTCACGTTTCCCCTGCTTGCCTGCACCTCAGCTCTGTTCTGCTGGCTGCCTTTATGGCTGCTGCACAAGTATCGGGTAGGGCCGATGCCGACCTCGCGAGCGCTGCTGCTTGGTCTTACGGTCGGCCTACTGATGGCCTTTATCGTGGCCGGCCCGAACGGATTCATGCTCAGCGGCGGCGCGCCGTTGTTCAACTATTTTCTGATTATGCTGACCACCGCGGGCGGCGTGGTGCATAACTGGGCTTTGTCTCGCGATACGGCGTGACGTACTCACAATTCCTGGCCGGACCCTAAGCCGGTTTCGGCGCTTCAGCAGCATTGCACCAGCGCACGATTGTGCCGCCCCGGAAAAAGCCGTATAGTGTGGGCGGTAACCACGACGCAACGGCCGGCGGTTATCGTTTGAAAACCCGATCGCGAGCCTATTCCAACGCAATGAAATCGAAAACCATGACGCGCTCGAAACTCCTGCTGCTTTCGTTGCTGCTGGCCGTATGCGCCAGCGCGGCGGCATCCGAGCCGCAAGTCGTTGCATTGTGGCCGAACGGCGCGCCGGGCTCGGAGGGTAAATCGGGTGACGAGGTCGTGCGCGTCACCAACGAGGGCGAGCGCGTCGTTAAGAGCGTTCACAAGCCCTCGCTCACCATATACCTTCCGTCCAAGCAAACCGCAACGGGCGCCGCGGTCGTCATCGCTCCCGGCGGCGGCCACCGCGAAATGTGGACCGACCACGAAGGCCACAACATCGCAAAATGGCTCAGCGAGCACGGCGTCGCGGGCTTCGTGCTCAAATACCGCTTGGCGCGCGAGGAAGGTTCGAGCTACACGATAGAAGAGCACTCGCTGGCCGACACGCAGCGCGCGATTCGCCTGGTGCGGCATCGTGCACAGGAGTGGGGCGTCGACGCCGGGCGCATCGGAGTGATGGGCTTTTCGGCCGGAGGCCAACTAGCCGCGCTCGCGGCGACCGTCTATGACAGCGGCGATGCGGCGGCGAACGATCCCGTCGATAAGCAAAGCTCTAAGCCGGCGTTTCAGGCCCTCATATATCCCGCCATCCCACGCGATATGAAGCTTTCGCAGGAGACCCCCGCGGCTTTCTTGCTGTGCGGTGAGAATGACCGTGAGAACATCTCCCAAGGATTGCCGGAGCTCTATCTGGCCCTCAAGCGCGCCGGTGTTTCGGCAGAGCTGCACGTTTACGCCGGGGTCGGCCACGGATTCGGAATGCGCCAACGCACCAACGGCGCGGTAGCCGACTGGCCGGCCCGCTTCCGCGAGTGGATGGACGCCAGCGGATTTTTGAAGCCCTAACTCGAGGCCCTGCGCGCGTGACAACGGCTCCCTCTCCGTTTCCAAAAGCGCGTGCCAATCTTTTCTCTCCAACTCACCTCATTAGCCGATAAGAAGTACGGAGACTCTTAGGCGGTATGCCTTAAAGCCAGCCGCGGGGCTTGCCGCCGGGTGCTCCCCACCCTTTTCGGAGGAGGGCGAAACATGACGATCGGTGAAGTGCAACAAGTCCACGCCTCTGGAATCGATAGGCGGCGTGAAAGCCCGCAGGGGCCGGGACTCGACAAGGCAGCCCGCAATCGCGAGGTTGCCCGCGCAGTCCGCACGCTCAACGAGGCTCAGGCCGTCGGCGCCAACAGTGAGCTGCGTTTTGCGGTCGATCGTGTCACGGGCGAAAGCCTGATTCGGATCGTCGACCGCGCGACCAACGAGGTCATCACGCAGGTGCCGCCCGAAGCGACGCTCCGGCTCGCCGCCGTGCTGCGCGACATCCAGGAAGGCGCGTTTATCGCGTAGGAATACGCGTTCCGCCGGATAGGGTCACGCCAGGAGTGTGAACAGCCGATGTATGCCCAGCAGTACGTCGAAAACGAGTTGATGGAGAAGAGTCCGGTAGAGCTGATTCGGCTGCTCTATTCCAAATCCCTTGAGAAGCTCGATCAGGCTATTCGCCATACCCAGAGCGGCGAGGTTCGCGAACGCAATAGCTGCCTGGCGCGGGTGATGGAGATCGTTGCCGAGTTCCAAGGCACGCTAAACCTTGAGTCCGGCGGCGACCTAGCCCTTGAACTGGCGCGGCTCTATGACTACATCCAGCGGCGCATGATCGATGCGGCGGGCGACCCCAAAGCTGTGGCGCCACTCGAAGAAGCCCGCGTGCTGCTCGCCAATCTGTATGAAGGCTGGAACGAGTGCGACCCACCCGCCGGCGCCGGGGCGGATCAACCGCTGCGGAACGAAACTCCGCGCCAATGGGTTGCCGATGACATCGGCGAGGCCAGCGAAGGCCGCTTCGTCGATGAGAAGCTTCACTCGCCTCTGGCGCCGGCCGAATATAGCGACGCAGGCGACGGTCGTGTTTGGACGCTGTAGAGGCAGCAGCGCACCCAGCAGTCAAAAGGACCAACCATGGGACTGCCACCAGTCAGCTTTACCGGCTTCAGCAAATTCTCCGAAAGCTTCGACGAGATTCTCGCGCGAACCTTCGAGGCGGCCTCGGTGCCGATCCAGCGCCTGGAGACTGAACGGCAAGCTCTCGTCGAGCGCCAAAAGCAAATCGAATCCCTCTCGGCCACCTTCGTTGACCTCGACAAAGCATTCCGGAACCTGGCGACGATCACGGGCAGCGGCGCGCTCGAAGGCACAAGCACCAACGAGGCGGTAGCGACGGTGGCCGTCACAGGCCTGCCCGAAAAACTGTCGTTCACCGTCGACGTCACTACCGCGGCGAGCGAAGCGCAGGAAGCCAGTCTCAACGCGCTGGCCAGCAAGACCAGCGAAAGCCTGTCGGCGCTCGGCGATGGCCAGTTTTCGCTGACTGTTGGCGCCACGGTCACCAACATCGGCCTCCAGGCGATTGGGGCGGGGCGCACGGCCGGAGCCAGCGGCGCCGCTACTCCCGCGCCGCCGGTGAGCGTGCAAGTCGACTTCTCGAACGGACTGACCGGCAGCATCACCGCGGAGTTAAACAGCTTTTTCGTCGCTGGGGCTGCTCCCGCAACGGTAGGCGCCGGCGACACGGTCACGGTCAATTTCCTCAGCAGCGACCTCTCGATCAACGAATCGATTGTCAGCGTGCCGCTAGCGGGCGCCGAGAGCGCCGCTGAGATCGCGACGCTTCTCAACGATCAGATCGCCCTCAACGCTGAATTAGCCGGCAAGGTCAGCTTCAGCGACGAAGGCGGCAGCCTGAAGCTGGCCGTTAGCGACACCGCGGGCCAGGGATTCAGTTTCACCTCATCCAGCACGGGCGCCACCGTCAGCGGACTCGAACCCGGCGGCACCGCCGGAGGCCACTCCGCCGAAGAGATCGCCGCCGCGCTCAACGCGCAAGTCGCGCTGAACGCCGAGCTCACGTCGGCCGGCGTCACGTTTGCGGCCGTCAACGGAGAAGTTACTGCCGGCGGCGACAGCGCCTTTGACATCACCGTGACCGACAGCGCTCAAGGCACGGGTTTTGTGTCCGGGCTGGCGGGCGCTCATTCGGTGGCCGGGTTCCCCGATACGCTCGAAGGCCTGCACGACTTCATCAATGCGCAGAGCGCCGAGCTTGGCATCCGGGCGACAATCATCAACACCAGCAGCGACTCAGCCGCGCCGGCCTACCGGCTGACATTGACGGCCAACGCCACCGGCGAGAATACGTTGCGGCTGCAGGATAGCGGCGGAACCGATCTGCTCACCGCCGGCAACCAGGGAACCAACGCGGTGTTCGAGGTGAATGGCGTTCAAGTCAGCAACTCCGGCAACACGATCAAAGACTTCATTCCGGGCCTCGACCTGACCATCACCGGACCGGGCACGGCCACCGTCTCGACCGCGACCGACACGACTGGCGTCTCCAATGCCCTCTCCGAGCTCGTCGAAGCCTACAATACGGCGGCCGGCGCCATCCAGGCGCAAGTGGGCAAGCGCGCCGGCGTGTTGTCGGGCAGTGTCGAGGTCCGCCAGGCGCAGCAAACGCTGCGGCAGATCACCTCGTTCTTCAGCAGCGAGGGACTCAACTCGATGCGCGAAATCGGCCTCGACCTGCAGAGCAACGGGCAGCTCCAATTCAACGCCTTCACCTTCGGCTTTCTGAGCCAGGGAACATTGCAGGATGCGCTCGCCTTCATTGGCGATCTGGGATCGGGTTTCGCGGGCAACGCCACCAAGCTGCTCGGCAATCTGACCAGCCCGACCAGCGGCCAGTTCCAGACCGCCATCGACTTTATCGAGCGATCCGACGATAAGCTGACTGACGGCATTGAAGAGGCCCAGGAGCGGCTGGATCACATGATTCTGACGCTCGAAGCCCGCTTCGCCGCGGCCGACCTGTTGTTGACACAGCTTCAAGGGCAGCAGGAAACGTTGACGGCCTTCCTCGATGCGCAGAAGCTCGCCAGTAGGAATTGAGTCCGCGAGAATTGCGCCGCTGGCGGTTGCGAATCCATTGCGCTCGGCCGGGGAATTGTGGAGCTAGGGAACGGCGTCACCGTAAGACAATGTGGAGACAGTAGCGCCAGCGAATCCTGTAAGACGAAGAGAGAGGCGAAAACGCAAGCCAAGGTTCAAACAATGCCCTCATCCGCCGGCATGGATGAGCTGCTCGATCGCTTGGTCGCCACGACGGAGTCGCTGCGCGAGTCGGCCCGTGCATTTGTAGCCAGCCAAGCTTTCGATCTGCTGGCCCGCCGCCAACAGCTCGCCTCCTCGCTGCGCTCGGCCCTCGATCACACGTCCCTGACGGAAGAGCAGCGTCTCAAGCTGGAGCGAGCCACCGAGCTCGGAGAAGAGGCCCGCCAGGCGCTGCTGGTCAAGCGCGAAACGGCCCGCGGTGAACTGCAGGAACGGCTCGCCGGCCGCCACCTCAATGAATCCTTCAAGCCCTACCGCTCGAAAAAGCCGCTCCGTTTGAACGTCAAGTTGTGAGGCGCGGGAACGGGCGGCAATCCTAAAGGTTGGAATGAGCGCACGCAATCAGCGTGGGTTTGCCGAACGGGAACCAGGTTCGTCGATCGCTAACGCGGACCTTTGCCACTCAAAATTTGGCGGGCTTCAGCAAGGGTGACCATCAGGACCATGGGATCCACAGCGGAAGTACGGAATCCGTGGCGTTCGTAGAATCCCTTCGCGCTCTCGGAAATCGCCTGGACCAGGATGGCGCGTATCCCGGCTATATCGGCCGCTTGCACGGTGCGCGCCACAGCGTCGCGCAGCAACGCTGCTCCGATGCCTTGCCCTTGGTGGGACTTGTCGACGGCCAGTCGGGCAAGCACCATGACGGGCACGGGATCGGGCATGTTCCGTCGGATGCGTCCTGGAGATTCGGAATGTGCGACCGCCCCTACGCCGAGACTGTAGAAACCGGCCACTGTCGTCCCGGCGCACACGACATAAGTGCGGGAGGCGCCGCTCAATTCATTTTGCCGGGCGCGCCGGCGTAGCCAGTCATCCAGGGCAGCTTCCCCGCTGTCGAAGCCGGCGAGATCACAGCCGTCAGAGAGTTTTTCCGGCGCGCGCAAGCCCGGGCCGCCCCTTACCGCCACGGAGGCCGCTTCTCAAGCAGTTCGCGTAGCTTCGGGTTGCTTTTGGGCGGCTTGTCCAGCATGGCATTAAACTGCTGGAAGGCTTCTTTCGAGAGCGCGAAATAGCGGCGGTCAAGCAATACTGCTTCCGCCTCGCGGCAGGCGGTGTCGAGCATGAAATCCGAGCGGCTTCGGCCTAAGGCCGCCGCTGCCTGGTCGATCATTGCTTTCTGCGTACGGCTGGCTCGCAAGTTGATCGTTTCGCCGCGCAGCTCCGCCGCGCGTGTCTCGGACATGGTCGCCTCCTTGTGTATACAATCACCCTACAGAGACTGTAAGTACATTGTCAACACATGCGAGGCCCGTTAGAGCCCGGTTGTGCCCTGAAATGCATCAGGGGCAGCCCCTGTCCCTCACAGCAACGGCTGCCCCTCTTGCGCCCAGTGGCGGGCGTCAAGGCGGGGACGGATGTCCCGGCCTCGATAGCAAAGAAACTGCGTTTAGGAAACCAGAGGCCCCGTCGGTACAGGGCCAGGCTTGCCCTTGCCGGCAACCTGCGGCGGCATTCTCTGTTGCAAACGCGGGTCGGGCGGACGAGCCGCCACAGGCCGGGGCGCGGCTTGCGCGGCCTGCCTCTCCGCCGTAATGTCGCGGCTCATCGCCAGAAGACCGTTAACGCGGCCCTGGCTGTCGCGCAGCGGCGCGCGCGAGATCAGCCGGATCGCCCGCTTCTGGCCGTCGGGCGAGATCCAGGGCTCTTCCTCGTCCGGCGCCATTCTCGCTCCGCGCAGGATCTGCTCCTCTTTCTGGTGCAGCGCCTTGGCGAGGTGCTCGGGCACGAAATCGAAATCGGTCTTGCCAACGACTTCCGTGCGCGCCTTGACGCCCAGGCTTCGGCGATGCGCGGCGTTGGCGTACACATAGCGGCCGGCGGGGTCCTTGGCGAATACGGCGTCGGTCAGGCTGTCGGCAATCGTGCGCAGCAGATCGAGCTCATTGGACGCCGACTCGTCGGTCAGAAGCGAATCCGCTACTTGATACGCGTTGCCCAATACCAACTCGGGCAGGCCCGCGTTCGTGCGCACGTAGACGGTCTCGAAAGCTTGTACCCACTGCCAGACATCCGGCGCTGTCTTGATGCGGTAGCGGCTTTGCACGATTTCGGTGCTGTTGGCGGCTAGCGCCGGCTGCCGCTCTTGATGGAATCGCGGCAGATCTTCGGCGTGCACCAGATCCTTGAGCGAGATCCCTGACCGGAAGACCAGGTTTTCGTCCACGCCGATAACCGATGCGAAACGCCGGTTGCAGTAGACGATCTTCCAGTCCCGCGGATTGTAGACGTAGAGCGAGATGGGCAAATACTGCAGGATGCGGTAGCTTTCCTCCCAGCGGGCCAGAGTGCGGGCGCGCTCGACGGCGTAGCAGGTGGCGCGCCATAGAGCCGGTCCGGTGACCTCGCTCTTGATCAGGTAGTCCTGCGCGCCCTGCCTGACGGCCTTGATCGCCAGCATTTCTTCGTTGTTGCCGGTCAGAACAACCACCGGGACAGTGCCGGCGCGGTCCTGCGTTCGATAGAGCGTCTCGAGGCCATGGCTGTCGGGCAGCGATAGATCAAGCAGCACTACATCGACCTTTTGTTCCGCCAGAATTTCGAGTCCGTCTGCCAGGCATACAGCCCAGACAACTTCGGGCGGAGCCACCCGTTGCTCAGGGCGGCTCAGCTCTTTGAGCAGCTCCTGGATAAGCCGCGCATCGGCCTGGTTGTCTTCGATCAGCAGGATTTTCATTTTCCGGTCCCCTCGATCTACCCTGGCGACGGCGGTGCGCCCCGAAACGCTGCCTTGCCTCTAACTCCGAACGATAATCTCTGAGCGCGCCTTTGTCTTTAGAAGGAATTCCCTACGGCAAATCGTTCGGAGCTTGAGCAGAGTCCTATGACCACGTACAGTCGTTACCATTCGATACCATCCAGCCGGCGGCCGGCTATTGGCGCAGTCGCGCGCCTCGCGTACCTCGCTCCAGGACGCAGCGGGTGCAAGACGGATTGAGTTATGTGAGCCGCTCAGTCCAAGGGATGAGCCGCCGGTTCGCGGAGGATGACAATGTACGTCTGTGTAACGGACCGTCGGGGTTGTCACCGTACTACCTTTGCGGCGGCCGACGCGGACACGCCCGGCGGATTGCATTCGGACTCGATGCTTTGCGATGAATCCAGGCGCCATTGCGCGGTCTGCGCTAAGCCAGTGCAGGGCCGGCGCCTTAGACGGCGATCGGGCCCGGCGCCAGAAACTCGCAGCGGTTGCGGCCCGCTTCCTTGGCCGCGTACAGCCCGTAGTCCGCCGCCCGCACCAGTTCCTGGGGCGACACGGGTGAGTCGAACATGCCCACGTGGGCTCCGCCGATGCTGGCGGTCACCGAGACCGGGCCGTGCTCGCCATGGATATGCTGTTTGGCGATTTCCGAGCGCAGCCGTTCGGCAGCGCCCTTCAAGCCCTCCATGCTCGTGCGCAGCATCACCACAGCGAACTCGTCGCCGCCGTAGCGGGCCGGCAAGTCGTCTTCGCGCGTATAAGTGCGCAGCACCAGCGCCACGGCCTGCAACACCTGGTCGCCGACCTGATGGCCGTGGGTGTCGTTCACCGATTTGAAGCCGTCGATGTCGATCATCAGAATGCCGACGCGGCCCGGGCAAGTGCCTCCGGCCAGCCGCAGCGTACTGCTATCGAGCGTCTCCTGGAAGGTGTTGCGATGGGCCAGTCCCGTCAGCGGGTCGGTTTGGGCCTTCAACAGCAGCAGCGAATTCTCGAATTGAAGCTGCTCAGTCCGGCGCTCGTTGACGATCGCGTCGCGCAGCAGGATCACTGTCTCGCGCAGCATCTCGAGTTGCGCGTCGCGCAGTATCGCGGTGGTGTCGAGACGGTCGCCAAGGTTGACGTGCAGGATCTCGGCGATCTCCGCCGTTTGCGCGTCGAGTCCCGACAGCATGTCCTCGACTTTGTCTTTGTCGAGGCCGAAGTATTTGTGCGCCGATTCGTACAGGTCCAGCAGCACTTTCGAGGTACGCGCGCCGGCAAACAGCGTTTCGCAATGCGAAGCCACGCTGAGGATGTGGGCGATGTCGCGGCTGTCGGAGGCAGCGCTGGGGATCTGCTCGGGGTCCTGGGAGCCAAGCACCGCCTCGTGGATCACCGCCGGAAGGCCCCAGGTGTGCAGCAGCGCGACGCCAAGATCGTCCGTGGTAAAGCCCAAAACTTCGCGCTGCACATCCAGAGGCGGCCACTCGTGCCCGGAAGCTTCCTGGGCGGCCTCGAACTCGACCGGCAGGCAGGCGGCGAGAACCAACTGGCCGATCTGCGACAGCAGCCCGGCAAGGAACGCTTCATCAGCGAGCTTGGGTTTTACGGATTTGGCGATCAGCTTCGCAGAAACGGCCCGGAACACGGAGCGCTTCCAATAGTCTTCGTGGTCGAAGCCGGCCGGCTGCGGCTGCAAAAGCGAGTCGACCATGGCGAAACTGAGAGCCCACAGCTTGATCGTCTTGAACCCGAGATGCGAGCAGGCCCGCTTCAGCGTAACGATCTCGCTGGTGCGGCCCATCAGCGCCGAGTTCGCGATTTTCAGGATCTTAGCCGCCAGCGCCGGGTCGAGCGAAACGACCTGCGCCAGGGCCGCCGCATCGGCTTCTTCGGCACGCGCCAACCGCATCACCTCGAGGGCGACGGCCGGCACGGAGGGGAGGTCGCGGGCCCGTTCCAGGGCGCTCCGCACGCTAGGATCAATCGCAAGTTCCTTACAGCCCATCGCACACCCCCATCCCTAGTGTTTGGACGGCGTTGCCCCCGCGCCAGGGGCGGTGGCCCGCAATTCGAACCATCCCTCCACGCCGTCCAAATCTATCGTCGATGGGTTAGAGGCCGGAATCTGGTCTTTTTTGGGGATGGAAGGGGGTCCGCCGGGGTTCCGCCGCCGCCTCCGATACCGCCGCTAACGCTTGATAAAGTTTCCGTAAATTAATGAAACAGATAAACTTGAGTGTTTGTACTGGTTTATGACAGAAGGATTGCTATCGGCGCTAGAATAGGGTCTTGCCGCAGCCGCTATCGGGGAACCCTAATTGCCGCCACCCTATTGCCAATCCATGACTGTTCGGCTCCTCCTGCTGATTGCCGTGGCCGCGCTCGGCTGCGCGCCCGACCCGGCCTCTGAGCCGCGGCCCCGGCCGGCCGTGCGTTCGGAGGTGCTCATACCTCGCGCCGGTGGCTCTGGCGCGGGTGGCCCTGGCGCGGGTGGCCTTGGCGCGGGTGGCCTTGGCGCGGACGGCCCTGGCGCGGACGGCTCGGGCCAGCCGGCCTTCGTGATCACTCCGGAGAACTACGGCTCTGGAGACGGCCCCTATCCTCTGCTCGTCTCGCTGCACACCTGGAGCAACGGCTATGAGCAGCGTCACGACGAGCTCGAAGCCTTGGCCCAACAGAAAGGCTGGATTTACCTGTTTCCCGACTTCCGGGGCCGCAACGACCACCCGCTGGCCTGCGGCTCGGAGCAGGCGCAGCAGGACATCCTGGATGCGGTAGCCTGGGCCAAGAAAACCTATCCTGTTGACGAGCAACGGATTTACCTAACCGGAACGTCCGGGGGAGGGCATATGGCGCTGTTGATGGCGGGGCGCCATCCCGAAGTTTGGGCTGCCGTCAGCGCCTGGGCGTCTATCTCCGACCTCGCCGCCTGGCATCAGGTCCATCCCGGCGACGAATACGGCGAGATGATGCGAGCTTCCATGGGCGGCGCTCCGGGGGCGAGCCCGGCTGTCGACCAGGAGTATCGCAACCGCTCGCCGCTGACCTGGCTTGCAGCCGCAAAGGACCTGCCCGTTGACATCGCCACCGGGGTTCGTGACGGCCACGCAGGCTCGGTGCCGATCCGCCATTCCCTCGACGCCTTCAATGTCATCGCCAGGGCGGCGGGCGCCGAGGAGGTGTCCGAGCGCGAGATCGAGCAGCTTAGCGCCGGCCCCGAAGCTCGCCTGGCCGAACCCAAACCCAGCGACTTGGCGCAAGACGAGGCTCTGGGAAGAGCGATTTACTTGCGCCGCCAAGCCGGCCGGTCGCGGGTGACGATCTTCGAAGGCGGCCACGAAGGCATCGCTGCCGCGCAGGTGGATTGGCTGGCGCGGTTCTGACCGCCCGCCCGCGTTCCAACCCAAGGCTCGCGCGCATCGACACCGATGCCTGCCGCGAGGATGGGGTGACCAGTTCTCCTGCACTGTACTCCGCGATCGCTTTGAAAATGTGGCCCCACCCTTGCGAATGGGGCTCGGATCGCCTGCGGCGATTGCATTGGCCTGCATTGGCCCCAGGCCACGCTCGCGCAGGTTGAAATCGACCAGGCTGTGTGCCAGAATTACCGCTCAACCGAAACCAACGCAAGATCACGATACTACCCGTCCGCCGGCGCCCCATTTCTGACTCCAACGTGCTACGATACCGCGCGTAGCAAAAGCCACGACGCCACTAGCGGAGGAGATTGATATGGTTTTCAGGCGAGTCCTTTTCGCGGCATTGGCTGGGGTGCTGGGCTTCGGCATGCCGTTAGCCGCACAAGCCCAGACGCGGACCTACAACACCGTCAAGCAGAAGCTGGCCGCGGGCCAAAAGGTCGTAGGCGGCACCGTGTCGTCGTCGGATCCGGATGTCTATTGCGCCATGGCCAACGCCGGGTTTGACTTTCTTTGGATCGAGATGCAGCACAGCCCGCTTACCCACCATGAGGTAGCGCGCATGATCCGGGCATGCCCCGAAGGAAAGGCTATTCCGTTCATTCGCGTTCCCGATGCGACCGAAGGCGATATTCAAAAGGCGACCGACATGGGCGCGCTGGGCATCATCGTTCCGATGGTGGACGACGTCGCCAAGATCAAGAACGCCGTCACCTTCGCCAAGTTTCCGCCCAAGGGAAAGCGCAGCCAGGGCGGCGGGCAGTATCGCGAGGTGTGGGGCGATGACTACCGCGCCACCGCCAACGACAACGTCATGATCGTCGCGATGATCGAGTCGCCCGCCGGCGTCGCCATCGTCGACCAGATCGCGGCCGTGGACGGCGTCGATGTTGTATTCGCCGCCAGCACCGACCTGAGCAGTTTTTCCGGCTTCAAGCAAGGCGAGCCCAAGTACGAAGCGATGATCCAGAAAATCCACGACGCGACCCTGAAAGCAGGACGCGCGCTGGCCGGCCCGGTGGCCTGGAAAGACCGCGCCGAACGCCCCGGTTTCACTTTCTTCCAAGGGCCCGGCGAGTCGAGCCTGATTCGAACCGGCGCGCAGATCCTGCTGAAGAGCGCTGAAGCACCGGAGCGCCGCGGCGGCGTTGCCCCGACCGAAGGCGCTAAACCGTAGGAAGCAGTGCCTTGAGGCGGCTCGCCCGGGACGCCGGTCCGGCTAGGCCTCATACGGTTTCACTGAGGCGCCAGCCGTTGCAGTGCGTTCCGGAGCCCCGGCAGGGGCGCCATGCCTGTACCCCGCGGCGTAAGCGCCGGTTCCGTTTCAATGCTAGGCATCCGAAAAGTGCCATCCTTTTTAGCCTCTTGGCTGCAAAGGATGGCACTTGCCAGAGGTTCTTCCACGTTCTCACAACCGGGGCCGACTCCCATAGCGTGTCTGTCCTCCCTGAGCCCGTCCGCCAGCCGCCTTTGGGCGGCTTCCCCCCGACGCCAGTCCGGCTTAGGCCCAATACGGTTCAGCTAAGGAAGATTGCCGGAGGGCCATTGGTCGCCAGAAACGGACGCAGCGGGGGAGAAGTGGCAATAGCTTGGTCGGCGATTTTCCGGAGCCCCGCCAGGGGCGTCATGCCAGTAGCCCGGGGCGCGAGCCCCGGGTTTGGGTTCAAACCCCAGGCGTCTGGGAAGTGACATCCT
>JBBDWJ010000326.1:0-12509 GCA_040902925.1 Bryobacterales bacterium
GGGCTGAACCAGGGAATCCGCAGCTTAAAGATTTCCTCGGAGCAGGGATTTCCGACTCAATCCGGCAGGAGACAAGCGATGAACCGCGAGAGGCTGAACTGGTTTTTCGGTAGTTTGGGGGAGCGCAAGCTGCTCTCGGCGAGTCTGGTGCTGTTTACGCTGGCATTGGGAATCCTGATCGGCACGATGATCTCCACGGGAGTGAACGCCGCCAAGGAAACGCCGGCCGCGCCCGACGCCAAGCCTCTCGTCATCCCCGACCCGATACCGCTCAGCAATGAGTTCACCAAGATCGCTGAAGAGATCCGGCCGTCGGTGGTGAATATTCACGTCGAGCAACTGCCGAAGCGCACCGAAAACCGCGGGGCTCCGCAGGACCGCGAGGGCATGGAAGACTTCTTCCGCAAGTTTTTCGGTTTGCCGGGCGGCCCCGGCGGTGGCAGCGGAGAGATGTTCCCCAACCAGGATCGGCGCCGTCCCGGCGAGGGCTCCGGCGTGATCGTGGATGAGAACGGCTATATCATCACCAACCGGCACGTTATCGAGGATGTGGACCGTGTTCAGGTCCGGCTGGTCGAAGACGACAAGCTTTACGACGCGGTGTTGATCGGGTCAGATACAGAGACCGACATCGCGGTGATCAAGATTAACGCCGGGCGCAAGCTCACGCCGGCGAGATTCGGCAACGCCTCGGCGGTCGCCGTCGGCGACTGGGCACTGGCGGTGGGTTCGCCGTTCGGATACCGCGAATCGGTGACGGTGGGAATTATCAGCGCCAAATCGCGGGAGGTGCAGAGCCCCGGTGTGCAGCGTCCGTTCCAAAAATTCCTGCAGACGGATGCGGCGATCAATCCGGGCAACAGCGGCGGCCCGCTGGTCAACATTCGCGGCGAGGTGATCGGTATCAATACGGCGATCGTGACCCGCAGCGGCGGTTACGAAGGGCTGGGCTTCGCGCTCGCCTCCAACATCGCGGCGGACGTTTACAACAAGATTATTCACTACGGGAAGGTTCCCCGCGGATCGATCGGGATTTCCTTCCGCCCGAGCGAACCTTCCTTGCTGCGCACTTATGGAGCTCCGGACGGCGGCGTCTTTGTGGAACAGGTGCGGCCAAGCCACGGCCCCGCGGCGCGCGCGGGCATTAAGCCGGAGGATGTGATCGTCGAAATCGACGGTAAATCGATTCACGATGGCGACCAGTTGATTGATCTGGTGGCCGGGATTCCAATCGGCACGAAGGTGCCGATAGTGGTCGTGCGCAACGGCGACCGCCGCACGCTCGAAGTGGAAATCGCCGACCGCGGCGAACTTTTTAGCGACGAGTTGGGCTTGGCGCCGGAGCCCGAAGAAACCACCCCTGAGAGCGCCGAGGTGCTGTTCGGGATCTCGGTGCGGAACCTGACTACGGCGGACCGCGAGGAATTGAGCTACGACGGCGAAGACGGCGTGTTGGTGACCGATGTCGAGCCGGCCTCGTTCGCGGATGATATCAGCCTGCGGCCGCGCGACATCATCGTGGCGATCAACCGTGAGCCTGTTTCCAGCCTGAGCGACGTGCGCAGGATTCAGGAAACGCTGAAACCGGGCGACGACGTTGTCTTCAAGGTCATGAGCCGCGCCCTGGCCGGCCGCGGAGGGCAAGCAGTTTGGAGCCCGCGCTATCCGGCGGGGCAACTGCGAGCTCCGAAGGACGAGCTGTAGAAAGGGCTCCGACAAGCTCGCTTTCCCGGGCGGCAGGTCAGATGGCCGCCGCTCCGGACTGCCGCAAATCTGGCACTACCAATCCTCCGATCTCGTTTGCAGCGGTGTTTCACCGCGCTGCGGCGCATGTAACGTCTGCCACTCGCCTGCCGCGGCTGCGAATCGCGCAGTGACTGGCCGGCGTCTGCCGCTCACAGGTCTGGCGCGGCGCTGTTCATACTCCCATTACTTGTACCGATAGCTTCCGGGCCTGCGGACCGTCCATTTCGAGGAACTGCACCGCCTGCCACTTCCCGAGCACGGGCTGGCCATCTTGGACCTGTATGGAAAGGGAGTGGCCGACGAGCAAACTGCGCAGGTGCGCCGCGGCGTTTCCGCGGTCACAGTCGGAGTACCGCCGATCGTTGTGACGCCAGTCCCTCCCATCGTCAACCAGCAGCCGGACTAAGGCCTCGACGTCATCGAGCAGCGCAGCTTGGCGCTCGTTGAGAAACAATGCCGTCGTGGTGTGCAGCGTTTGCACGTGAACCACGCCGTTGTCGATGCCGCTTTCGGCGATGGTCTCGGCGACGCGGCCGGTGAGATCGATAATCTCGAAGCGCTTGATGGTGGCGCATTCCACGCGGCGCGAGAAGACGCGGAACGGCGCGGCCGCCCCAGCGGGCATTGCGTCTCTGCTTGTGGTGGTAAGCGGTAAGATCGAGCTAGTCATCAAGTTTTCTCCTTCTTTCGGTGACGGTGACTGTCCACCAGGGGCCGTGCGTCTGTCCCAAAGCGGCGGCCCAATACCACGACGACACATCGGCCCATGAAGCGCCGTCTTGTTCAAAGATCCGTTCGCACACCTTGAGGTGCTCGCCGGCGCGCGTGGCGTCGAAACAGCCCCAGCGCCGGCCTCCCGCCAGCGATTGCTTTCGCGGAGCAGGCTACAAGGTTGCCGCCGCGCCGCTGCAGACCGACTCCGCCGGCACCCCTTTCACACCGTTCTACGATGCCGTATCTCCAGAGTCGGTTCGTTAGGTCGCGGATCTATGGGAGGAAAGTTTTCGATCGCATCGCGGCGCGATTCGGCGGGCCGATTGGCAACCGCGATGGATCAGACGCCGTTCCGGCGTGCGGCCTCGATCTGGCGCGCGTCTTCCTGCGGCAGCGCGCCGAAGCGGCGCTTGCGGCCCCGAAATTCTTCCACGGCGGCCCGCAGATCGTTGCCGTCAAAATCAGGCCACATCGTGTCGCTGAACACCAGCTCGGCGTAGCCGCTGTCCCAGCCAAACAGGTCACTGAGCCGCAGTTCGCCGCCAGTGCGGATGAGTAGATCGATTTCGGGCGTGCCGGGCGCGTCGTGGATCACTTCGGCTATTGCTCGCGCAAAGTCGTCGCGGTTGAGCCGTGGGCCCGGCCGGAGCTTTGCGGCCGCGCGCAGCATGGCGTCCTGCGCCGAGTAATCTACGGCCAGACGCATGTACAACTTGGATCCGGATGCGGTCGCCTTTTCCGCTTCGGCGATGGCGGCGACCAGCGATGGATCCAGCCGGTCGCGGCGGCCCACCACCCGGATACGAATTCCTTTTTCGACGCATTCCGGCGTCTCGCTGAGCAGGTGATTTCGGAACAGCCGCATCAGCGCATTCACTTCGTGCGGCGGGCGCTTCCAGTTCTCGGTAGAGAACGCATAGAGCGTCAGCGTTCCGATGCCCAACCCCGGCGCCGCTTCCACCGTACGGCGGACCGCGGCGGCGCCGGCGCGATGACCCTCGACACGCGGCCTGCCGCGCAATTCGGCCCAGCGGCCGTTGCCGTCCATGATGATGGCGGCGTGCAAGCCCTTCGGCTTTGTAGTTTGCAAAGAACTTGAAATCACAAAGTATCTCCCCAAAAAAAATCTACTTCTCGCGCGTGGCCTGAATCAACGCTTCCATGTGGTCGAGATAGCGTTCGAGCGCCCGCTGCCCCTCGCGCGTCAGCTTATATCGCGTCATGGGCATCCGCTTCTCGAACGACTTGGTGCACGCGACGTAGGCCGCCTCTTCGAGCTTGCGGGCATGAACGCTCAGATTGCCGTCAGTGATCTGCAACAGTTTCTTCAACTCGGTGAAGCTCAAGGATTGGTTGACCGCTAGCGCGCTCACGATCGCTAGCCGGGTGCGCTCGTGGATCAGCCGGTCGAGGCGCAGGGCCTGCTTTCCCGCCCCTTGCGAGACCAGCGCCGGGCCTTGCTCGCGGCCATGAGTCTGTTTCCGAACTGCTCCGTGTTTAGCCACCGTGTTTCCTCGCGATGATCAGGCCGAAGATGATGTGCAGCAGGCCGAAGCCCGCCGCCAGCCAGGCGTCTTCCCATCCGGCGGGTACAAACAAGGCAATGCCGCCGAGGCCCATGAAGCACAGCCCCATCAAAGGCACGGCGCGCACCGAAAAAGAGCCTCCCGTGACGATTCCACTGCCGTAGGTCAGAAGCCACATACCGGCTAGGGCGTCCACCCGCCCCATGCGGTACAACGCGAGAGTCAGCACGGCGCCGGTCGCGAGCGGCGGCGCAAGGCCGAACGCAAAATTGCGCAACGGACGGAAGAACTGTGATTTTTCGACGCCTTGCAGCTTGTTCGCGGTCGTTGCGGCGCCGATCAGAACGGCGACGAAAGCCGTCACCAGCCAGGTGGTCAGCCACAGCTCGGCCGTGGTCTGCCGCGAGGCGATCCAGGCGGCGGGAAATGCGGCGGCGCCGATGGCGACCGTGCCCCAGCCGGGCACGGCGGTGAACACAGCCGACCGCTCCATGGTTTCCCGGATGAAGCGCAGATTGTCCATCGCGCGCGCGTGGAGCACGACGGGTTCGGATGGTTCGCGAAGGCGGCTGGCGGATGCCATACAAGTTAATACTAATGGCAGCGTTGGTCGATGTCAAGTACTTTACAATATAAAGTTACCGAAGGCGCTCTCCGGCAGAACCAGCTCTCTGTGCGGCTATTTTTGAGGGTCTGCAGGACTCGGTGTTCGCGCGGCGCCCTCGTTGAGCCAAACATCAATCCGTGGCGTATTCCAGTTGTACGGCTTCGCCAGAATGTCGAGATCCTTGTCGCCGTCGAGGTCGGCGAGCCGTCCCTCGTGGACACCGTAGCCGGAGGCGACCACTTCTTCGCGAAACGCGCCCGCGCCGTCGCCGAAGAAAATGCGCATCTGCGCGCGGGTGTTGTTCTGCGTTGCGCGCTCGCCCCAGCGGCCCATCTCGGCGGAAAAAATATCGAGGTGGCCGTCGCCATCCACGTCACCGAGGCCGACCGAGTGGCCATGAATGACGTCGTACGCCAGCAGATCGTGGCTCACCCATTTGCCACCGCTCCACTCGAACCAGGCGAGGCGGCCGTCTTCGTCACCGGGCTGAAAAACAATCTCCGGGCGTCCTCCCGGTTTGAGCTGCCCGGCCGCGACGCGCGAAAACCGGTAGGCATCGTCGATGAGATGCGGTTGGAACTGGCCGCCTCCCAAGGGCTCGAACCAGCGCCCGCCGCCGACAAGGTCGAGCTTGCCGTCCAGGTTCACGTCCGCCGCGGCGATTCCTTCGTGCTCGCTGCCTTCGCCCCAGGAATAGATGGTGGTATGCGGCCACCGCTCGGCCGTTCCAGCGTCGGCTGGTATTTCGAACATCAGCAGCGCGCGGCTTCCCTGGTTCCAGGAAACGAATTCCGCCTCGCCGTCGCCATCGAAATCACCAAAAATCTGATCGTGGTGCTTGTTGCCGCCGGAGTCTTTGATGACGCGCCGCTTCCAATTCACCGCTGGATCGTAGTTGGGATAAGGATTCTCCCACCACCAGATGTGGTTGCCGCCGGCGTCCGCGCCGAAGACCACGTCCGCGTCGCCGTCACCGTCGATGTCGTGGAACGCGCCGCCGGCCTCGATGCGAAGGTACTCGTCATCGACCACGTATTTGCGCCAGCCGTTCGGCGTGCGGCGGTACCACAACAGCGATGGGCCGGTGACGCGCGCGGCAATGAAAAAATCGTTGACGCCGTCTTTGTCGATGTCGACGACCAGCGACGCGGTCTGTTGCGGCGACGGACCCGGAGCCGGAATGTCGCCGTTCGCGCTCGACAGGTGTTTCCAGACCAGATGCTGCGCGGACGCCGGGCTCGCCAAGCAAAGTGTTGCCAGCAGCGGGAATAGAATAGCTACCGGTTCACGCAATGAAATCATGAAAGCCTCCGCGCCGCGGCGTCTCTCCCAATTCACGCCGGCGTTTCGAGCGGCATTTCAGGTGGCCGGTGAAAAGCGTCGCCCGTCAAGCCAAATCGCTTCGATACAGGCTATCGGCGCGATAGCAAGGAAGAAACGCCCCGTACGCCGTCGAGGTCGAGACGGTAAATGCGGCCCGCGGTATCCGAACGATTGCCGACGCTGCCGGTGATGAACAGGCGGCTGAGCGCGGGTCCGCCAAACACTAGGTTCGAGACGTCGTAGTTGCCACCAGGAAGACTGCGAAGCAGTTTGCCCTGCGGGTCGAGAACTTCCACCGCCGCCATATTCAAATGCGCCACATAGAGATTGCCTTGGGAATCGAGCGCCAGGCCGTCGGGCTCGGCGGCCACGCCTTCCTTCGAGGGTAAATCGGCGAATACGCGCATGGGCCCCAACTCGCCCGGCGCAATCACAGGAAATTCCAGGATGCGGTTGGGTACTGTCTCGGAAACGAGAAGCGTGGCCCCGTCCTGCCGTAACACCAGACCGTTGGGCACACGCAGTCCGCCGGCGGCGAGATGCGTCACGCCCTCGGCGTCGACGTAGTGCACTGTGCCGATCGGCGCGTCGCGCGAGCCGCCCGGGTCGGTGAAGTAAAATCCGCCCTGTAGATCGAGAGTCAGGTCGTTCGGCGCGCGCAGTGGCTCGCCGCTGCACTCCGACGATGCGTTGCCCAGGATGCCGCCGTCGGCGGCGACGTGCAGCACCGCATGCCGTTTCGGTTCGCAGACCAGGTGCGTGCCGTCGGGCAGGACCTTATGGCCGTTCGGGCCGTCTAATTCGATCCAAACCGACGACATGCCCGCGGGAGTGAGCTTCGTAATGTGGGGGCCGTGGCTGACGAAAAGGTTGCCGTCGTAGTCGAATACCGGCCCCTCGGAAAAGGTAGGAAGCTGCAGAACCTCGGCAGGGGCAATCGTTGTTGGTTGCTGCTGTGCTTCCGGGACGCTGCCGTTATCCCCGCAACCAACAGCGAAAAGGAAGGCGGCCACGAAGGTCAAGCAACGGTATGAAAGAGGGAACAACGGCGGCACCTCCGAAAAGCCCGCCGCACGATCAGCGCCGTTGGCGGACCGGATCAAGCGGCCTTAACGCGCTGCGAAGCTTCGAGCCGCGCCTGGGCTCGTTCGACGGCCTTCAGTGCGCGCTCCACGTTGATTTCCATGTCGTGGCGCTGCAGCAGGTCATTGGCGCGGCGGCGAGCCTGTTCAGCGCGGTTGATGTCGATTTCCTCCGCCCACTCGGCCGCGTCGGCCAGCACACGGACGAAATCGGGCAGTACTTCCACGACGCCGCCGTGGATCGACATGTAGCGCGTCCGCGAGCCGTCGTCGAAGCTGAGAACGCCGATCCCGAGCTTGCTCATCAGAGGAGCATGGCCCGGCAGAACGCCGAAGTATCCGCCCTCGGCCGGGATCTGCACTTGCTGGACGGTCTCGCGGACCAGCAGCCGTTCCGGCACCGCCACCTCGAGCGTCAGATGATCGGGCAAGTTCATACTCAGGCAGCCTTCTGGAGGCGTTCCGCTTTCTCGCGCGCTTCCTCGATCGTGCCGACCATGTAGAAGGCCTGCTCGGGCAGATCGTCGTGCTTGCCTTCGACGATTTCCTTGAAGCCGCGAATGGTCTCTTTCAGCTCGACGTACTTGCCTTCGAGGCCGGTGAACTGCGCGGCGACGAAGAACGGCTGCGACAGGAAACGCTGAATCTTGCGGGCGCGCGCCACCGATTGCTTGTCTTCCTCGGAGAGTTCTTCGACGCCCAGAATGGCGATGATGTCCTGCAATTCCTTGTAGCGCTGCAGCACTCCCTTGACGGCCTGCGCGGTGTTGTAGTGGTCTTCACCGACGACGTTGGGGTCGAGAATGCGCGACGTGGAAGCCAAAGGATCGACCGCGGGATAGATGCCCATCTCGGAAATCGAACGCGAAAGGTTCGTGGTCGCGTCGAGGTGGGCGAACGTCGTCGCCGGGGCCGGGTCGGTATAGTCGTCGGCGGGCACGTAGATCGCCTGCACGGAGGTGACCGAGCCCTTCTTGGTCGAGGTGATGCGTTCCTGCAACTCGCCCATCTCGGTGGCTAGGTTGGGCTGGTATCCGACGGCCGACGGCATGCGGCCGAGCAGCGCCGACACTTCCGAACCCGCTTGCGTGAAGCGGAAAATATTGTCGATGAACAGCAGTACGTCCTGGCCGGCGACGTCACGGAAATATTCGGCGACGGTCAGGCCGGTGAGGCCAACGCGCAGGCGCGCACCGGGCGGCTCGGTCATCTGCCCGTAGATCAGCGCCACTTTCGACTTCTTCCAGTCGTTTGGATCGACGATGCCGCTCTCTTGCATCTCGAGCCACAGGTCGTTGCCTTCGCGGGTTCGCTCGCCCACGCCCGCGAACACCGAAACACCGCCGTGCTTGAGGGCGAGGTTGTTGATGAGCTCCATGATGATGACGGTCTTGCCGACGCCGGCGCCGCCAAACAGGCCGATTTTGCCGCCACGCAAATAGGGCTCGAGCAGGTCGATGACCTTGATGCCGGTCTCGAACATTTCGAGCTCGGTGGACTGGTCTTCGAGCAACGGCGCCGGCCGGTGGATCGGAAAGCGTTGTTCGGTTTCGACCGGGCCGCGCTCGTCAACCGGCTCGCCGATCACGTTGAGCACGCGTCCAAGAACCTGCGGGCCGACGGGAACCGTAATCTGCTCGCCGAGATCTTCCGCCGGCATGCCGCGAACCAGGCCTTCGGTGGGCTCCATCGCGACCGTGCGCACGCGGCCTTCACCCAGGTGCTGCTGCACTTCGCAGATCAGGCGGATGGGGTTCGGTGTGTCGTAACCCTCGCTGGTGATCTTGATGGCATGAAAGATCTCTGGCAGGTGTCCGCTGCTGAATTGCACGTCAACGGCGGGGCCCGCCACTTGGATTACTTTTCCGATGTTCTTGGCCATTGTGTTTCCTTGGTCCCGGCTTGGCGCGTCCGGCGTTTTTCTTAGCCCCGGAGGGGCGGCATGCTTGTAGCCCGGGGCGCAAGCCCCGGGATTTGAGAACCTGACCCCGACGCCTACCAAGCGCATGGATTCGTGGTCCATTCGGACCGCGCATCCATGTGCTTGGTATTACCTACAACTTCTGCTCTCATCGTGGACCCGGGGCTCCCGCCCCGGGCTACAGGCATGCCGCCCCTCTGGGGCTTCGGACATTCCTGACTCGTTCCCTGCAAACTTTCGCTGTCCGTTCTTCTCACGGCTTCGCCCACGCGAGTTATATCACGCCTCTTCCAAAGCCGCGGCGCCGCTGACGACCTCGATGAGATCGTTGGTAATACTCGCCTGGCGCACGCGATTGAGGTGCAGCGTCAGTTTTTCGATCACTTCCCCGGCGTTGCGTGTAGCCGCGTCCATGGCGGTCATGCGCGCCGCGTGTTCCGACGCCGCCGACTCCACCATCGCTTGGTAGACGCTGATCTCGACAAACTTCGGCAGCAGGAAGCGGAAAATATCCTCCGGCGGCTGTTCGTAGATGTAGTCGACCGAGGAAGTTTGCGCGGCGTCCGCCCCTTCGGGTTGCGCGGTATCGATGGGCAGCAGACGCAGCAGGTTCACCTTCTGCGTCATCACGCTCTTGAACTCGTTGTAGACGAGGTAGACCGCGTCCATCTCGCGTTCGGCGAATCGCTCGATGATGCGGCCGGCAATTTCGCGGGCCGAGGCGAATTCCACTTTGGTGAGAACGCCGACCCATTGGCCGCTGATCTCGACCGGGCGCTTACGGTAAAAATCGCGCGCCTTGCGGCCCAATACCTCGAGCTCCACTTTGTCGCCACTATGCTGCGCGAGGAACGCTTGCGAAGCGCGTAAGACGTTGCTGTTGAAGGCCCCGCAGAGGCCTTTTTCACCGGCCAGCACGACCAGCAAAATGCGTTTTTCCTCGCGGCGATCGAGCAGCGGATGCTGGCGGACCGGCGAATCCTCGGCCAGCTTGCCGATGACGCTGCCGAGCATCTCGCGCAGCATCTTCGAATAAGGCCGCCCTTCCAGGGCGCGCTCCTGCGCGCGGCGCAGCCTGGCGGCCGAGACCATTTTCATGGCCTTGGTAATCTGCTGCGTGTTGTGGACCGAGCGAATTCGCCGGCGCAGATCGATCAGGCTGGGCATTTTAGCTGGCGGCCGCCTTGTCGCGATGCGTAGCGACGAAACGTTCCTTGAATTCCTTCAGCGTCGCGTTCAACTCGCCCTTGACCTCGTCGTCGAGAACTTTCTTGTCACGAATCTTCGCGAGCACGCCACCGCCCGGCTTGAGGTCGAGCGTGCGATACAACTCGTCTTCAAAAGGCCGGCACTGTGAAATCGGCAGGTCGTCGAGGAAGCCGTTGGTGCCGGCGTAGATGATCACTACCTGCTTTTCAACCGGCACCGGCTGATACTGCTTCTGCTTGAGAATTTCGGTAAGCCTGTCACCGCGCGCCAACTGCTGCTGCGAAGCCTTGTCGAGATCGGAGCCGAATTGCGCGAATGCGGCCAGCGAGCGGTATTGAGCCAGTTCCAGTCGCAGCGTGCCGGCCACCTGCTTCATGGCCTTGATCTGCGCGTTGCCGCCGACGCGGCTCACTGAAATACCGACGTTGACCGCGGGCCGGACGTTCGCATTGAACAGGTCGGCTTCGAGGAAGATCTGCCCGTCGGTGATCGAGATGACGTTCGTCGGAATGTACGCCGACACGTCGCCGGCCTGCGTTTCGATAAACGGCAGCGCGGTGAGCGACCCGCCGCCGTTGGCGTCGCTGAGCTTGGCGGCGCGCTCGAGCAGGCGGCTGTGCAGGTAGAAAACGTCGCCAGGGTAAGCCTCGCGGCCGGGCGGCCGCCGCAGCAGCAGCGAAATCTCGCGGTAGGCCGCGGCGTGCTTGGATAGATCGTCGTAAATGCAGAGCGCGTGCCGGCTGTTATCGCGAAAATATTCGCCGATGGCGCAACCCGCATACGGCGCCAGATATTGCATCGGGGCGGGGTCGGATGCCGAGGCGACGACGACGATGGAGTAGTCCATGGCGCCGTAATCGGTCAGCGTCTTGACGACCTGCGCGACGGTCGACCGCTTCTGGCCGATCGCGACGTAGACGCAGATCATGTCGCCGCCCTTTTGGTTGATGATGGCGTCGATGGCGATGGCGGTTTTTCCGGTCTGGCGGTCGCCGATGATGAGCTCGCGCTGCCCGCGGCCGACCGGGATCATGCCGTCGATGGCCTTGATGCCGGTCTGCATCGGCTCTTTCACCGGCTGGCGCGCGATGACGCCGGGTGCGATACGTTCCACCGGCAGAAATTCGGTGGTCTCAATCGGGCCTTTGCCGTCGAGCGGCTCGCCGAGCGTATTGACGACGCGGCCGATGAGGGCGTCGCCGACGGGAACCGAAACAATGCGGCCAGTGCGGCGGACCTCGTCGCCTTCTTTAATCTCGGTGTAATCGCCGAGCAGCACGGCGCCGACCTGGTCTTCCTCGAGGTTGAGGGCGATGCCTTTCACGCCGTGCGGAAAATCGAGCATCTCGTTGGACATGACGCGCTCGAGACCGTGGAGGCGCGCCACGCCGTCGCCGATGGAGATGACCGAGCCCACCTCGTCGACCTGTACGGCGCTCTCGTAGTTCTCGATCTGATCGCGGATGAGTCTGGAGATTTCGTCGGCGCTGATTTGAGCCATGAGATTTCTTTCTTTGCGATTCTAGGCGTGCTGCGCGATCGCCCGGTCGAGCGCCCGCAACTGCGCCCGCAGCGAGCCGTCGTAGATCCGCGAACCGTATTTGACGATCACGCCGCCCAGCAAAGAGGGGTCTTCGCGGAATTGGGCGCGCACCTCGCGGCCGGTCAATTCGCCAAACGTCTTCACCAGACCGCTGCGCTGTTCCTCGACAACAGGCAGGGCGGAGATAACCTCGATGCGGGCGATTCCCAGTTGGTCGTCCAGCCAGTCCCGAAAGGCCTCGCTCATTTCCTCGAGTACGTTCAGGCGGCGGTGGTCCATCACGACATAGAGGAAATTGCGCAGCGGATCGGGATACTGCAGACGCCGTGACAACTCGGCGACGATGGCCCGTTTTTTGGCGATGGGGACGGCCGGGGAAAGCAGCACGTTCTTCAGCTCGGCGTTGCCCTCGATCAGGCCCGCAAAGCCTTCCAATTGGGCGAGCACAGTCTCGGGCTTGAGGCCCGCGGATGGTTTAGTGACCACCTCGCCCAGGGCTTGGGCATATCGTTTGGCAACTGCGAGCGGCATCAGAGCGAATTACACGCGACCTCGGCTTGGACGCCTGTGGCTTTCAACACCCAGCTTCGGGTTTTCGGAATGAAGGGTGACGGGGCCTCGCCGGGTAACACGAGCGGCGAGCTAAGACCTCAAGCTATCACAGCGTGAAAAAAGGCGTCAACCAAGCGTATCGCAGCCGAACGTAGTGATTCGAGGCGAATTGGCCGATATTTTTCCTCAGCGGCCCGACCCTGCCGGTCTGCGTGGGTACTGTCCTGATCGTGCGTTGGTTTCGGTTGAGGGCGTGGCGCTGGGGCCAATCCAATCGCCGCAGGCG
>JBBDWJ010000327.1:0-12382 GCA_040902925.1 Bryobacterales bacterium
TCCATTCCGCCAACCAGTTGGTTCTGTTCGACTTATAGCCGGACAGCAGTGAGCCCAGGGCTAGCCGCCAAGTTTCCCACTCAAGGCTGTTTCCTTCGTTCTAAGCTTTTCAACTTAGGGCTTATCAGTAGAATTGCCGAGGAAATTGTCGTCCAGCTATAGCCCGCCACGGATTTCATAGTCGAAAGCGAACTCTATTTCCGACAAAAAGGGCCGTCAGAACGCCTCCCTGCCGATTGCTGCGCCGGATCGGACAGCCCGATAGAGGCGTGACGGCGCGTTTTCTTGCCCGAGAAACCTAGTCTCGCTGTCAGACTCCTCACTCAGAAGCAAAATGGCGCCGGCGTGACGAATGCCGCGAGTCCACGCGTAAGTGTAATACCTTAGTCATACTATTACGGGAATACTAGGGTTTTCGCCTGGGAGGGTTGGTTAGGGGATCGCTTGTGGCCCCAGCGTATGACTCTCTAATACCATCCCGCCGGGACGGCTTCCGGGTTTCGAATCTTGGCGTCCGCGAAAGCGCGATGCGAAGTCTCAACGGGCCCCGGACGACGCCTGGCTGCTCCGGCAAAGGGCCGGGTGCGCGTCTTCCTGGCCGCGGGGATCAAACAAGCTACATGCAAAGCGGGCGGCTCGTCAGGAGCTTCTCAGCGGGGTTCGTGGCAGTAATTGCATTCCAGCGAGGCCGACTTGGCGCGGTGGCAGTCCATGCACGCCGCCATGGAGATGTCGCGTTCCTTGGCGAGTACCTCGCGTTCGCCGACCGGGCCGTGACAATCGGCGCATTCGGCTCCGGCGCGAGTGAGGTGCTCTTTGTGGCTGAAAAACACATAGTCGGCCACGAGATAGACCGGCTCCCAGGGAACCCGCTCGCCCCGTTTGTGGAACTCGGTGAGCTTTTGGATTGCCGGGCTATCGGTCTTGATCGAGGTGTGGCACAGCATGCATCTCTCGGTCGAAACGATTTCGGCGAAATCGCCGGGCTCGGGGATCGGATGACAGTCGAGACACTTGAGACCCTGAGAGACGTGAGGGCGGTGTTTGAACGGGATCGGTTGAGCCGGCGGCGGGCCCACCTTTTTGAGCGCCGGGAGGCCCTGCGAGAAGGCCTGCGCGCTCAAGAATCCGATCACAACAAGCCACTTGACCAGCCGCATCATGCTCATTAGTGTACTTCGCAAAACGCGAGCTGAACCGTGGCGTCAGTGGCGGAAATGACGGACACCGGTGAACACCATCGCCAGCTTCAGCTTGTCCGCGGCGGCGATGACCTCTTTGTCGCGCACCGACCCGCCGGGCTGGATGACGGCGATGGCGCCGTGCTTGGCTATCTCTTCGACGCCGTCAGGGAACGGGAAGAACGCATCCGAGGCAACGACGGTCTTTTTCAGTGGCAGGATGGCTTTCGACGCTCCCAGACGGGCGGCATCGACCCTGCTCATCTGGCCGGCGCCGACACCGACGGTTTGGCCGGCAACGGCGTAGACGATAGCGTTCGACTTGACGTGCTTAACGACTTTCCAGGCGAACTCGAGCGCGGCCATTTCGGCGGCGCTCGGTTTCCGTTTGGTAACGATATCGAGCTCGCCGGGGCGCGCCGTGACGCGGTCTTCGGTCTGCGCCAGAAACCCGCCCGAGATGCTTTTGATAACCAAGCTGGGCGGGGTGTCGCCGATCTCGATCAACCGCAGGTTCTTCTTTTTGGTGAGCAGCTTCAGTGCGTCGCGGGAAAAACCGGGAGCGGCGACCGCTTCCACGAAAAGCTCCCCGATAGCCGCCGCCGTTTCGGCGTCGAGCTCGCGGTTGACCGAGATCACCGAGCCAAACGCCGAGACCGGGTCGCACTCCAGCGCCTTGCGATAGGCCTCCACCAGTGTGGGCTGCTCGGCGCAGCCGCAGGGGTTGGTGTGCTTGATGATGGCTACGGCCGGCTCGTTGAATTCCTGCACCAGCGCCCAGGATGCGTCCAGGTCGACGAGGTTGTTGTAGGAGAGCTCCTTGCCGTGGAGTTGGCGAGCGCCGGCCACTCCGGATTCTCCCGTGGTATAGAGCGCCGCCTTCTGGTGCGGGTTTTCCCCGTAACGTAGCTCTGAACTGCGAGGCACGCTGAGGTCGAGCAAGGCGGGCAAGGCATCCGGATCCTCGTCGCGGGCTCCGTTCGCCGGGGAAAGGCCCGTCAGGGTACGGCTGATCGTGCGGTCATAGGCGGCGGTCACGGCAAAGGCCTGCTGGGCCAGGTACCAGAGCGTCTCGGGTGACAGATCGCCCTCGCGCTTGGAGAGCTCGCTGAGAATGCGCGGATAGTCGCGGGGATTGGTGACCACTGCCACATCCCGAAAATTCTTGGCCGCGGCCCGGATCAGAGTCGGCCCGCCGATGTCGATGTTCTCGATCAACTCGGCGAACGCCACACCGGGTTTCGATGCCGTCTTTTCAAAGGCATAGAGGTTGACGACCACCATGTCGATGGGGGCGATGCCGTGCTTCTCGATGGCCTCGGTATGGCTAGCGTCGGAGCGGATCGCCAGTATGCCGCCCGCGATGTTGGGATGGAGGGTCTTGACCCTTCCATCCAGCATTTCGGGGAAGCCGGTAACCTCCGAAACGTCTTTGACGGTGAGCTTGGCTTCCCTCAGAACGCGAGCCGTTCCCCCGGTCGAAATCAGCTCCACGCCTTTGCGGCTCAGCCGGCGCGCGAAATCGACGATACCGGTCTTGTCGGTGACGCTCAGCAACGCTCTGCGAATCTTGGCCATGAGTCAAGTTTACGAAGAAAAGGCGATTCTCCCATCCCGGCGGCGTGGTTTGCAAATCAGGCGTGTGGCTACCGCGTAGCTGTCGCTCAGGAGATCGGCATCCAACCAACGCGCACCATTTTTCTCAGGTGGGAACGGAAATCCTTAGTGTATTCCTTCGTATTAGAATTCGAAACTGACCTTAGTGAGCCCAAATGTATTGACAAGAACAAACTGACGTACTAAAAATGCTAAGGACATCCAGTCGGCGAGACCAACCCGCGAACCAACCTTCCCTCCAACCGCCGCGGGACGGTGCGACGCAACTGCCCTTGCCTCTGGGTCCGTCCGTCAGCCTGATTGACCGGGAGGGTTGTTTGCAGCGAAAAAAACGAGCCGTAGTGGTGATGCCACGGGGGCGTTGGTCCCAAATAATCAGCGAGCTCGACTCCATCGACATTGAGGCCTTGCCAGCGGAAACGTGCCTGCAGGCCCGCGGACTGCTTCAGAACAAGCGTCGCGTAGAATTGGTCCTCAGCGACCTCAGCTTGACCGACGGCAACTGGTGCGACGTGTTCAAGCACCTCATTGACAACGACATTCATGCTTCCATGGTGGTGATCGCACCGCAAGCCGACGAGCGCCTGTGGTCGGAAGTTCTGTGGCGCGGCGCTTACGATCTGCTGGTGGAGCCCTACGAAGAAGGCGACGTAAGACGAGTCGTCGAAGGAGCGCTCCGAGCGGCCCAGGCGATCCGCCCGCGCTCAGTAGGATCGAGTTCAGTGTCCATGGCGATCGAAGCCGCAGTCGCGGCCTCTCACTGAGCACTAATCCGCCGCAGTCCGGCGCAGCGAGGCTGCCCGGGGTACGCTTCGAGCGGCGACAACACTTCGCGGATCGACCGGAACGGGTCGCGCCGCAACCCGCCTTTCATTCACCCATTTTGGCCCCACCCGGCGGCCGTTACGAGTCCGTAGCGCTGCCGACATTGGCGTGTAAAGCTCGCGTGGCAGGGTGGTAACAATACCCGTAGATCCTGGTTTATGTCCAACGTTGTCATTGAGTTAGTGCGCTGAAAGTACTACACTAAGAAAGGCCCGGTTGGGTCGATTGCCTGACCGGACTTCTGACTCTTTGGTAGGGCTTGTGCCTCCGCCTCCGAGTCCTTCATCGGCTGACACGAGGAGAGCGGTTATGAAATCAAGCATGGCCATGCTGGTCATGTCGCCGGAGCGTCGTCGAACGCTCGAACACAACCTTGAGCCACTCAACGTGCAGGTCCTGCTCGCTGGTAGCTGCCAGGAAGCGCGTATCCTTCTCCAGAACAATCCCCCCGTCAGCGTAGTCATAACAGACGTTAGCCTCAATGACGGTAATTGGTGCGACATTTTTCGCTTCCTTGTCGACAAAGGCATTCATGCCAGCGTGGTGGTGAGTTCGCAGCTAGCAGACGAGCGGCTTTGGTCCGAGGTTCTTTGGCGCGGCGCCTACGACGTGCTGGTTGAACCTTACGAGGCCGACGAGGTTCGGCGCATCATCGAAGGGGCCCTTCGCGCCGCGGGTTCGCGCGCGAACGGTATGCAAGCGACGGCTTCGGCGTCGATGAACTAGCCCCTAACTTGCTCGCGGATTTCACGCGGAGGCGAGGCGTGATTGACGCGCGCCGTTGCCGCGCACATACTGTTCATGCCGGCGGGCCTCTGCGCCGCAATCTTTGCCCACCTTGATTGAGGCCACGGGCTTCTCACCGCGCATCCCTGACGCATGCGGAGCCGTCCAGCGCTAAATCCTTTCGCGGCAACACGTCCCATAACGTTTGCCAGGGCGTACTCCCCCTTGCCGCGTGCGGCCCGCCAGCGCCGCTGTATTTTCTTAGCTCGTTTCTCTTCCCGACGAACCCCAGTTTCGTAAACACCTGGAGGGCGGCGTTGCGTGTCGCGCGCTGCAATGTCTGGACGGGAACGATTGACGCATACTAACGGTTGAGTGTGGTGCTGAGGGTGGCGCGGCCGTTTTGATCGAGCCTCCCTTTGGCGGAAGGAGTCCATGTCCGTTTCAGCCGCCGCGCGGCTCGGCGAGATTTTTCAGCAGCCCCGAGACCCAGATCGACCTCGGGCGGGCGGCGCTCGCCTTGGCCCGGCTCGAGTATCCGGACCTCGACGAGGACGCGTATGTCGGGCGGCTGCGAGAGTTCGCGGAGCAACTGAGGCCGAAACTGCCGCCGGGCCTTACCTCAAACGAGGTGATTGCCGCGATGAGCCGGCATCTGTTTGAAGATTTGGGTTTTTGCGGCAACGCAGGCGAATACTTTGACCCGCGAAACAGCTTCCTCAACGACGTGATCGACCGCCGGACCGGCATTCCCATTACGTTGTCGATCATCTACCTGGAAGTAGCCCGCTACGCGGGGCTGCCCTACTTCGGCATCGGCCTGCCGGGTCATTTTCTCGTGAAATACGACGACGGGAAGCGCCGCGTGTACGTGGACCCGTTCAACGGCGGCCGCACTCTGAAACGCAACCAATGCCAAAAGTGGCTGCGCGAAACGCTGGGGCGGAGGGTCGTGCTGCGCGAACACGACTTCGCGGCGGTGGGTACGGCCTACATCATCCGCCGCATGTTGAATAACCTGCGCGATATTTACCTCAATAGCCGGCGCTATCGCAAAGGCTTGGAAGTGCTCGATATGATTCTGGTGCTGAACCCCGGCTCGACCGAAGAACTCAAACAGCGCGCTTGGCTGCACTATGAGCTCGGCCAGCGCAAGCAGGCTCGCGCCGAGCTGGAGACCTACCTTTCGTTGTGCCCCCACGCGGATGACATCGACGATGTAAAGAAATGGATAATGGCGCTGCACCGCACCCAAGCCCGCTTGAATTGACTATACTATTGGCGATTTGTGATTGACCATCCGGCGGCTGTTCGCGATGTCTTTCCTGGACGGCCCGACTTGACGCCCTGCCACGGCGCGTTTTAAACAAGCACATGTTTTAGAGTTTCCGCGCAGCCTCCGCGGCCTCGTGGGAATCCCCGCCCGGGGACCCTTTCCGGCGATCGGCCGTTTCGTTAACGGAGCCAGGCCGCTTTCGCGGCGTGGGGCAGGCGCGAACCGCTTGCCGCTGCTTATCGATGCACCCCTTTCGAATTCTTGTTGTCTTCGGGACGCGACCCGAAGCGATCAAGCTTTGCGCCCTGGTACGGCGCCTTCAATCCAATCCACAGCAGTTCGACACGCGAGTGGTAGTGACCGCCCAGCACCGCTCGATGTTAGACCAAGTGCTGGCGACCTTCGGCGTGCGTCCTGACTATGACCTCGACTTGATGACGCCGCGGCAGACGCTCGGCCAGCTCACGGGCCGGGTTTTGAGTCAGCTCGAGCCGATCTTGCAGCGCGAGAGGCCGCAGATGGTGATCGTGCAAGGCGACACGACAACTACGTTCGCCGCGGGACTGGCAGCGTTCTACGCAGGGCTGCCGGTGGCGCATATCGAAGCAGGGCTGCGGTCGGGCCAAATCGACAGCCCCTTTCCCGAGGAAATGAACCGTGTACTGACGTCGCGGTTCGCGCGGCTTCACTTTGCGGCCTCCGACGAGGCCGCCGCCAATCTTTGCCGCGAGGGAGTGCCCGCCGAGCGGGTGCGCATGACCGGCAACACGGGCGTCGACGCCGTTCTGTACGCGCGCGATGCATTTCGAGACGGCCGCCTGCCGCGTCCCGAGTGGCCGTTTCCTAAGAATGGCCGGCGGTTGATCCTGGCTACGGCCCACCGGCGGGAAAGCCATGGCCGGGGCATCGAGGACGTTTGCCGCGCCCTGGCGTGGCTCGCCGAGAGGCCCGATGTTGACATTGTTTTTCCGGTGCATCGCAATCCGAATGTTCGAGGACCGGTAGCGCGGCGTCTGGCCCGCTTCGCCAACGTGCATCTGCTCGATCCGCTCGACTACCAGCCCTTCGTCGATCTATTGATGCGCTGCGACTTCATCATCACGGACTCAGGAGGCATCCAGGAAGAGGCGCCCGCGTTGGGCAAGCCCGTTCTTGTGCTGCGGGAGAATACGGAAAGGCCGGAAGCCGTTGCGGCCGGTGTGGCCCGCCTGGTCGGGACCGATCCGTTGCGGATTGTGCGGGAAGCTTCTCAGCTTCTCGATGATCCGGTGCACTACCAGCAAATGGCGCGGCCCCTGAATCTTTACGGCGATGGACGCGCGGGAGAACGGATTGCGGCGGCTCTTGAGGAGTATGCAGCGACCGAGGCTTCGGGGGCGAAAGCCTTCTATGCGGCGGCTAGTTGAGGGCGTGCCCGGCTGGTGCGGGTCAGCAATCGACGATGGGGAGCCGCTTGCAGCAAAAGGCGAGGAAAACACAAGGCAAAAGGCAAAGTGCAAAAGGCAATAGGCAAAAGTTTTTGAGACTCAGGAAGCAAACGGTGGCTTCATTGCGTTTGCTTGATCAGCTCCTCCACTTTGTTGGCGATCGCTTCTTCGACGCTTTCCTCGAACGGCGCCGGGTGGCCGTAGTTGATCATCGAGGTTGCGCCTTCATATCCTCCTTCGCGCACGATGCGGGCTGTGGGGATATAGGCGAACACGTCGTTGTTGTAGCCGGATACCCAGGTGTTTTCCCAGCCGTATTTGCGCCGGAATTGCAGCGAGTAATCGGCGACGACCTCGCCGGAGAGGCTGATGAACGTCAAGGCGTCGCCAAAACGCCAGACCTGGGCCAGATACGGATAACTGGCCGGCAGCTTGCCTTTTTGTTCGAGCGTCTCGAGCATCTGCTCGGCGTGTCTGCCCTCGTAGCTCTTGTTGGTCTCGGCGATTTTTTGAAACTCCTGCCGGCTTGGCGGCTGCTGGAAACGCACATCGACGGTGTCGAGCGCGGTGCGCAGCGGGCCGCTGAGAGGCTTCATCTCAGCGTCGAGTACGAGCTCCACCGCGATGGCGAGGATATCTCCGTACTTGCGCGCCAGCTCGACCCTTCGGCGGGGCAGCGGATTCTGATCGGCGCCGCAGCCGTTGACGAACATCGCTACCGCGCCGGGGTGTGCTGTCTCGATCGCTTCCTGAGCGAAGCCGGGCCAATCGGCGTTGATCTCGTAGTCGTTCAGGACCGTGGCGTGGCACGAGTATCCGAAAAGCACCGCCAGCAGATTGCCGTCCGGCCCTTGAATCCGAAGCACCGGCACGTCATGGTCGACGGGCCCAGGGTATTCGCGGTGACCGACTCGCCGCCGGTTGACGGCGAAGCCGGCGAACCCCTGCCCGAACGACAACGACGCGGGTTCGAGGCGCTCGATGGCGCGGCCGGCGAGCTCGATGACCTGCTCGACTACCCGCTTGGTGTAACGATGCACGACGCCGGCCTGCCCGTCATTGAGCTCGTAGGTGGGCCGCCCCATTTGCCCGGTCACCGGACCGCTGTGGGTGTGCGACGCGTTGAGCACGAGACGGTCGCGAGAAATCCCGTAGCGCGTTTCGACGGCCTCACTGATTGGCTGCCACATGTCGCGCGTGAAGCCCAGCAGGTCGGCGGTGACCAATATCGAGCGTTTGCCGGTTTCATCTTCGAGCGCCACGGCCTTGGCGTAGAGCCGCTGCAGCACGCCTTCGGAAGGTTTTGTGCGCGCCGCGTAGCCGGCCATCCAGATCGGCTCTCGTGGCGTGATGTCCACTTTGGCTACGCCCGCTTTCCATTCAGCCCGCAATGCGCTCGGGCCGATCGACAGAAGCAGCAGGCAGAGGAGTGTAAGTCTCGCGGCCTGGCGTCGTTTGCGCGCAAGACAACTCGACCGGCTGATTGTTGAGCGGCTGCTCTGTTTTCCCGTGCGGCCGCCGTTGATGGATTGGCTTGGTGGGTTGAAGAGGTTTTGCTTCGGCATGGTGAACTTCTTTCTTAGCGTTGCCGCTTGTTTGCCGCACTCGTTGTCGTCGCTTCGCGGCGACAGGACCGGCACGAGTACCGGTCCTCACGGCGAAAGGTCCGCCACGAGACCCGGCGTCACTTCGGCGCCGGGAATTTTCTTATTGGCGAATAGCGGATATAGCTTTCATAGACATCGCCGTTGCCTAGTATTCGCGGGTCCTCGGTCTTGGTGAGATATTCGTCGAGCTGATTGCTGAGCCGCGCGCGAATCTCTTCGTGCTCGGGCTGAGCGGCGAGGTTGTTGAGGCAGCCGGGGTCGGCTTCGATGTCGAACAGTTCCTCGGCAGGGCGCTTGTCCACTGCCAGGTGGAAGAAACGGCTGATGCGCGGGTCGTCGTGATTTTCCACCAGGAAGGTCAGCGAGGGCGCCGCGTCGATGTCGTGATAGCCGCCATGCATCGGTCCAAGCGTGCTGTCTTCCTCATATTTTTGCGGATCGCCGGCGGGCCAGCGGTCCGGCTTGAAATTGCGGATATAGAGATGTTGCGGCGTGCGCAGGGCGCGCTGCGGATAGGTCCAGTTTTCGTAGCGCGAGGAGGAATGGCGCTCGCGCGCGCTGAAGACTTGCGTGCGCGACGCATCGACCAAGCCCTGTTGCGAGGACACAAGCGTGTCGAGCACGCCGCGGCCGGCGGGAGGGAACTCGCCGGAGTGCTGGACGTCCGCGGCTTCGAGAATGGTTGCCGTGAGATCGACCCATCCGACCAGGTCGTCGACGACGCGCGAGCCGGCGACGCGCGCGCCCCAGCGGATCGCCAGCGGCATGTGGATGCCGTATTCGTAGGCGTTCGCCTTGGCGCGCGGGAAGGGCATGCCATTATCTGCGGTGACGATGATGAGCGTATTTTCCAACTCGCCGGCTCGCTCGAGCATTTCGATCATGCGGCCCAGGTGCGTGTCGAACCATTCGATTTCGACCGCGTAGTCGAGGATGTCGGAGCGGATTTCCTCGGTATCGGGTAGGAACGGCGGCACGGTAACATCTTCGAGCCGCTTGCCGGCTTTGAGCCCGATTCCCTTTTCGTATTGGCGATGCGGCTCGTGAGCTCCGTACCAGAAGCTGAACGCTTGGCCGGCCGGTTTCTTGGCCAGGAATTCTTCGAAGTTGGCGGCGTAGTCGGTCGAGCTCATGCCTTGATGCGGCGGATCGGTTTTGCGCTCGCCGAACTCAGGGCCGGCCGGGTTGCGCGGCCGGAAGTCTTCCCAATTGCCGGGTCCCCAGCCTTTGCCGGTGTAGCCGACGAAGTATCCGGCCTTTTCGAGCAAGTCGGGATAGGTGACGTATTTTGCCGGGAACGAGCTTGCATGCGTGCCCGCCTGCTCGAGTTGCCAGGTGTGGCGGCCGGTGAGCAAGGATGCGCGCGAAGGGCTGCAACCGGGCGAGGCCGCGAACGCGTTCCGGAATAGCACGCCTTCACGAGCGATGCGGTCAAATGCGGGCGTGCTGACAAACGTCGCTCCATAGACCGACGAGTGAGGGAACGATTGATCGTCAGCGATAGCCAGCAGGATATTGGGCCGCCGGGCTGTTGCGGCCTGTTCGCCGCAGCCCGACGCAAGTAGTGCGACCGTCGCTAACAGGTGGAAGAGCGCGATTCGTTGGTGGTGGAACAAGATGGATTCTCCTTCTGTAGCGGCTGCGATCCTGCAATCGGGAAAGCCTTTTGACCCAAAAACTTAGCGCTACCCTGTGGGGCCTTCAACGCTCGCCATTCTGACACGCCGGCGCGCCAATCTCAATGAGATTTGGTTTCTAAACTAAGCGCGACGCCGTAGTAGACCGGCAGCCGCTTTGGGTTATTCTGAGCGCGACCGCCAAACCCCCGGGAGGTCCTTATGGCTGCTGGTCCTAGTGCGGCACTTAGTCTGCACCATGTTCGCTGGTCCGAAGTTGTGGCCCGGCTAGACTACCTCGCCCGGCATGCGCCGCCTTCGAGTGCGTGGCGCGACCGGTTCCTCACCACGTTTCGGCGGCCTGGCGCCTCGAAAGAACGCTGGGTGCCTGTGATCGAGTCGATGCGGGAAGCCGCCGTGCTGAGTGACGACCAAGAGTTCTTCTGCCGCGTGGTGTTGGCTCTCGAGGCGGCGCGCCAGCAGCAAGAGGCCGGCGAGGGCAACCTGGCCCGGCTGGAGGATCTTCTCCACCTGTACGGCGGGGACAGCATGTCGAAACTCTACATGAGCAACCGGACCGAGTTCGCAAAACGCTACCTGCGCGGCGAGCAAGCCACATTCCGGGCGTGACCTTCCGATTCGATCGCGCACGCCGCCGGCCGAGGATGCTTTGTCTTAGCCTGCCGCCCCCAGGTACAGGAAACGCGCTATGAACAGCGCGGTCAGTACGTAAACAAGCCAGCTTACGCCGCGGAACTCGCCCCGCAAAATCTTCAACAGCGTGTAGAAGATGAAGCCGACCGCCAGCCCGTTGGCGATGCTGTAGCTCATCGGGATGGTAATCACGGTGAGAAACGCCGGGATCGCCACAACGAGGTTGTCCCAGTCGATTTCGCGGACCGTGGACATCATCAAGCAGCCGACCATGATGAGCGCCGGCGCCGTCGCGGCGGCTGGGATCAGGCTGACAACAGGAATCACAAACAGCGATGCGGCGAAGAGCAGGCCGGTGACCGTTGAGGTGACGCCGGAACGGCCGCCTTCGGCAACGCCCGTGGCGCTTTCTATGTAGTTGACGACGGTCGAGGTGCCAAACAGCGCTCCTGCCATGGTCGCGGTGGCGTCGCTGAGCAGTATGCGGCGAAGGCGAGGGATTTTGTGTCCCTCGTGAAACAGCCTGGCCTTCTTACCGACAGCCATCAACGTGCCGACGTTGTCGAAGAAGTCTACGAACCAGAAGACGAAGACGATTTCAAGCAGCCCGAGGCTGATGGCGCCGCCGATGTCGAGCTGAAAGGCCGCCGCCGAAAACGTGCTCCAGTCGTAGGAGGGAGGCTGCCAGCGGACCAGGCCCGCGAACCAGCCGAGCAGCGTCGCGCCGAGAATTCCGAGCACGACGGCCCCTTTGACGCGGCGGGCCGCCAGAGTACCGATCAGCAACAGGCCGCCGACGGCGACGAGAGGCTGCGGTTTTGCGAGATCGCCCAGTGCGACCATCGTGGCCTCGTTGGGCACTACGATCCCGGCGTTGCGCAGGCCGATGAGCGCTAGGAAGAGCCCAATACCGGCGGCGACGGCGGAGTAGAGATCGGCAGGGATCGCCGATACGATGGCTTGTTGCACGCCCGCGACGGTGAGCAGGAAAAAGATCACGCCGGAGACGAACACGGCGCCCAGAGCCACCTGCCATGGCACGCTCATCCCGATCACGACGGAGTAGGTGAAGTAGGCGTTGAGCCCCATACCAGGCGCGAGCGCGATCGGGTAGCGGGCGTAGGCCCCCATGAGAACGCTGCCGAGGGCGGCCGCGAGGCAAGTTGCGGCGGCGACGGCGGTGACCGGCAACCCCGCGTCCCCCAGGATCGAGGGGTTGACGAAGATGATGTACGACATCGTCAGGTAGGTCGTGAAGCCGGCGAGGATTTCGGTTCGCCAGTCGGTGCCGAGGCGCTGAAACTCGAAGTAGGCTTCGAGGCGTTTGCGGGTGGTCATGGGAGTTCAGGTGTCGGGTTTCAGGTGCTAGGTGTCAGGGCTCTGGACCCATGAGGTGTCGGGGACGACGAGGTGGGAAGCTAGATTAGCCGTCCACAAGCGGTCCACTTGCCTG
>JBBDWJ010000328.1:0-11566 GCA_040902925.1 Bryobacterales bacterium
ATGTTTCGAGACGGTTACGCTGTGAATCGCCGATCCCTGCGGCAGAATCCCGCTAAGTTCCCCGAACCCGTTCCATCGCAACGAGTTAGCCCTTGTGGAAAACCGTTGGGAGAATGCGCGCATGGTTACGGAAAAATAAAGGCTTTGTTAACAGGTACTTAGAGCCGTAATCCTGAGTCCGGCCGCTTCGTCGCTCGATTTCCGGGCGTTAGTCGCCTGCCCCAAACAGTCACCACTCATTTTGTTGTTTATCATTATGCCATACCGAGGCGAACAAAGAGCAAATAGAATCGAGTGGAGTCAGCGGTGTGAGCTGCACCACACAACGGCCCAGGAAAACGGCTCAGCCCACTGGATGCAGCAACGCCTCTCCAGGAGTTTCACACGCCGGCGGAGCTTGAGGATAGGCTTGTGCCGCGAGGGCAACGCGCGCTGAGAATGGCCGGAGCCCGCGAAATACCCCGCACCCGGTAGGCGCCGGCATTGACTCCCGATTCCGGCCACGCTAGCATGAAAAATAGCTTTCCTTTGCGCGCTCGTAGCTCAGTTGGATAGAGCGTCTGACTACGGATCAGAAGGTCGGGAGTTCGAATCTCTCCGAGCGCGCCATTCTTCTCTTCCTCCTGGTTCCCGACTTCCTCAACCACTCGAATTTGGACTTTTGGTTTCCGGATGGCCCTCTCTCCGGCAACTCGCGGAGCCGCCGGAGCGATAGCGATGCCTACGGTTTGCGGTCCGGAGAGCGAAAGTTTTTTGGAACTCCCAGGAAATATTTCGGCCATCTTGTACCCAAACGCTGTGCTTGGTCCAGCGATCCCACGCGGCGTTCCTGCGGTGGGTGGGCAGCCAGCCGACACCTTCAATCAGGCACCTTCAATCAGGCCGCATTTGGTGTGGGTCGGTCGTAGGTCGCACGGGAGAAGTCGTTCACAGGCACAGGTTTGGCGCCCGCGCTGCGGGAGCTCGATTGTTTCCCTCGACCGTCCCCGAATTCGCACAGCCGGACTATCGGGCGGCTGCGTAACGTGATTGCCAAAAAGTGGGATCGCCATGCCGCTCCGACCGGCTTCCTCAGGGGGCGGTCTCGCCCGATCTTTTATTTGCAATCACTTAGGGGCTATTGGCCCGTAGCGTGCTATATGGTCTTGCGCTAAGGTATACGTTGTAGAACGGTGAGTAGTACCGTGAGTCTTGTCGTAGCTGAAGGAGTTGAGCGTGGTTAAATCTTTGCCAAAGTGGATGTGCCTGCTGGTTCTTGCGCTTGTTCTTTGTGCGCCAGCGGCCGTCGCGGATACATTCACGCTCACGGGCGTAAATCCGTCGGGGGCGAATCTTGGCGGGGTTTACACCGGGCCCTACGTAGCTACGATCAATGGAGTCACCGGCATCCAGGTGATCTGCGATGATTTTCAGACCAACACGTCGCTGAATCAGGCCTTGACGGTCACGGAAACCAAAGTTTCTGACCTCACCGGCGAAGCCGTGAACCAAGTCGTAAAGTTCAACAAGGATAGCGCCAGCAACCAGCAGGCTAACTATATGACTGCGGCGTATTTGGCTATCCAACTGATCGGAATCGACCAGTCTACCGCCATGGGTAGATTGCAGGGCTCCCTGCTGAACTATGCGATCTGGTACCTGTTCTACGACAAGGCGCTTGATAATCTCACCCCAGACCAAAAGACCTCTGCCCAGGCGTATCTGAGCGGCGCCCAAACGGCGACCAGTTCCCACGGCGTCGGGATGTATTCGCAGGTCAGTATCTGGACGCCGACCCCAAACGGCGCGTCGCAGGAATTTATTTCGGTCAGAGTGCCGGAAGCGACGGTTGTCGAGTTCTTGGGATTCAACGCCCTTGTTCTGGCCTTAGTCGGATTGTTCCTTCACCGCCGCGGATTCCGATTCGCGGAATAGGTCTGCAAGCCTAACGTATTCCTCCCCGCCGCATTGGCCTGCGGCGCCGTCTACGCGAGTGAGCAGAGCCCCGATCGTGCCGCTTTTCCGCGGAAAACGGGCCCTGCCACCCCCAAAACCTTACTTCGGGTTGAACCTCAGTTCGCGCTCCCTTTTTGCTGCCTGAGAGTGTTAGGACGGATGGTCCACCGCGTGCAAGCCTACTAGGACGTCTCGGCGCCACAAATTCCTGCAAACCGGGTTCGTGTGGCCAACTGTCTCGTGAACGACCTGCCGTGCCCCCGTGCAGGCCCCATCGCTATGAAATCAGTGGATTGCCGCCGGCTCCTTCTCGTAATCCTGGGAACTGCGTTTTTCCTGGCCTGTTCAGCCGACCGAGAAACCCAACGCTCCGAATACATGGACACCGGGCAGGCCAGCTTTGAGGCGGGTGATTATCAGCACGCGTTGATCGCCTTCCGGAACGCGGCCGCGATCGAGCCGCCGCTGGCGGAAGCGCACTATCAACTCGGGCGTACTTATGTCGCCCTTGGCAATGTCGAAGACGCCTACCGGGCGCTCAGCAAGGCGGTAGTCCTCGATCAGACTCACGCGGAAGCCCAACTGCAGCTGGCAACCGTCCTCGTTGCCCGCGGACAACTCGACGAGGCGCAATCGGTCGCCGAAAGGGTTCTCGAAGCGGACCCGGCGAACGCCCGAGCCCACGCCATACTTGGCGCCAAACATGCCGCCACGCGCGATCTGTTGAGCGCGATCACCGAGTTTCAGACGGCGGTTGAGCTCGATCCCCAACGAGTCGAAAACTTTAGCGCCCTGGGCGCCCTGCATAGCGCCGTCAATCAGCCTGCCGAGGCGGAGGCCGCCTATAGGAATGCAGCGGCGGCCAACCCGGCTTCCGTCCAGGCGCACGTCGCCTTGGGGCAGTTATACTTTTCCCGGGGCGACAATGCCGCCGCCGAGGAGCAGATGCGTGTCGCCTGTGATTTGGACCCGCTGGCGGTGCAGCCGCGACTCTTCCTGGCGCAGATCCTTCTGACTGTCGGCAGGCCGGGCGAGGCGGAGAAGATCTACGCCGAACTGAAAACGATCGCAGCCGACGATCCGTCAGGCTATCAGGCGCTGGCGCAGTTCTACCGCTCGAGCGGCAAAAACGAAGAAGCGGTCGCGGAGCTGCAGTCGTTGATCGACGCCCATCCCGGTGACCAGAACCTTAAACCGCTGCTGGTCGAGACTCTGATTGATCTGCAAAAGCTCCAGCAAGCCGAGGTTCTGAACCGGCAGGTCTTGAGCGCCAACCCCGCCGACTCGCGTGGGTTATTGGCGGCCGGGCGATTGCTCCTCGCAAAGCAGAATTACCAAGACGCCCAGACGGCGCTCCAGAAGTCGCTTGATGTTTCGGCTTCTTCTGACGGTCACTACTATCTGGGTGTCGCTCAAAGATCGCTTGGGCTGACGGAATTGGCGAAGGCCTCTTTCGCCCGCTCGCTCGCATTAGACCCGCAGGCCATCCAGGCGGCATTGGATCTGTCCCAGCTCGAGGTCAAGACCGGGGGGCATCAGGAAGCAATGCGGCTGACGGAAGAAACGTTGAGGAAGAGGCCTAATCTCCCCTCGGCGCTGCTGGTGCAGGCGAACGCCAGCATCGCGCAAGGCGATTATCAACGGGGAGAGGCCTTGTTGGAAAATGCTCTGGCGCAGGATCCCGTTTCTCTTTCCGCGCTGGCGGCTCTGTTGGCTGTACACACGGGGCAGCGAAGAATCCACGAAACCCTGCCTCGAATCGCAGCCTTGGCGAAGCAGCATCCAGGGATCGCCGGCCTTCACTTCCTGCTGGCTCTGGCACACTTCGGCATGCAGGACGTAGAGAACTCAGAAGCCAGCGTTCAGCGGTCGATCGCTCTTGATCCGGACATGCCGTCGGCCTACACGTTGCTGGCCAATATCAATCTGGCAAAAGGCCTGGTCGACAAAGCCAAAGAGAACCTCCGCAAAGCGATTGAATTGAATCCGCTCGGCGTAACGAACCACATGGCCCTGAAAAACCTTTACGAGAAGGAAGGCAAATGGGACGAGGTAAAGAGGCTCTATGAAGAAGCCCGCAAAGTAGATCCAGGGTCTCCCTACTTGGCGAACGATCTTGCCTATCACTACCTGGAGCACGGCGGCGACGTCCATGCCGCGATATCCCTGGCTGAGTCGGCGAAACAGAAAATTCCGGATTCCCCCGTGGTGGCCGATACCCTGGGTTGGGCGTACTACAAGTCGGGCCAGCACGAACCAGCGATCGTGCAACTCAAGGAGTCCGTGCGGCTGGCGCCCGACAACCGCGTTTATCACTACCACTTGGGAATGGCCTATTTGGGCGCAGGCCAGCACGAGTTGGCGAAGCGCTCTCTTCGGAATGCAGTCGAAGGAGAGCGAGACTTCCCGCACATGGCGAGCGCCAAGGCTGCCTTGGACCAGCTCTCTCAAGCAGAGTTTTAAGCACGCCAGCGTTCGGCCCATGCCGCGCGCGGTTTGAGGTCGCCGAAGCGGCTGGGCGGTGGGGGCGCTATGTCCCGTTACCGTCGGTGCGACCCTTACATCCACGCGCTTGGCGCCTCACCAACCCTAGCCCAGGGCTAGGCGGAATCTTCGTAATCTCTGGTCGTCATCGGCCGGGCTTTGCTGTATAGTGGTGCCCGAGGAGCACCAGTGGGAGATGCTCGCCCGCGGGTTGCGTCCAGCCCCAAGGAGGAGTCCGTGAAACCTGAGATGGATGGCAAGCCTGAGGCTCCAAAGATCAACACGGAGCCGGATCGAAAGCCGGCGATGGATCGGCGCAAGTTTTTGGGGAGCGCCGCAGCGGCTGGTGTCTTCACGATTGTCCCCAGGCATGTGCTTGGTGGACAGGCGCACGTCGCTCCCAGCGACAAAATTACTTTGGGCTACATCGGTATTGGAACGCAAGGCATTCGGGAACTGCTGCAGATGCTTCCGACGCCCGAGATCCAGGTAGTTGCCGTCTGTGACCCGGAGAAAGACAGCAACCACTACGTGGAATTCAGCAAGGGGTCGATCACGCGGCTCGTCCGCGAGTTCCTCAATAAGCCGAACTGGCGGTCCGGCGCGGCAGCGGCTCCGGGCGGCCGCGAAGTCGGCAAGGAAATCATCGAGAGCTACTACGCCGAGCAGCGAGCAGCGGACAAGTTCAGCGGCGTTGCAACTTATGCTGACTTCCGCGAGCTGCTCGACAAGGAAAAAGATCTGGACGCGGTCAAGATCATGACCCCGGATCATCTGCACGCCACCATTGCGATCGCTGCAATGAACCGCGGCAAGCATACGATCATGCACAAGCCCCTGGCGAACCGCCTGCACGAGGGCAAGCTGGTGTTTGACGCCGCGCGCAAGTCGAAGGTCGCGACGCATTTCATGGCCTACGGCTCGGGCCGCGCCGGCGACATGGACCGGACCATGAGCTGGATCAAGGACGGCGCCATCGGAACCGTCCGCGAGATTCACAACTGGACGAATCGCCCGATGTGGCCGCAGTATCAGAGCCTGCCGACCGACCGTCCCGCGGTGCCCAAGAACTTTGACTGGAATTTGTGGCTGGGCCCGGCTCTCGACCGTTCTTATCACCCGAACTACACGCACACGGTTTTCCGAGGCTGGTATGACTTCGGTGGCGGCTCGATCGCCGACATGGGCCACTATAGTCTCTGGCCGGTGTTCAACGCGTTTACTTTGGGAACGCCCGTCCGCGTCGAGCCGTATATGACCCACACCTATGAGGTCGTCGACGAAGTCAGCCAGCGGGTGAAGAACGATTTTTCGTTCCCCGTCGCGTGCAGCCTGCGGTTCAAGATGCCGGCGCACGACGGCTGGCCAGACCTCGATCTGTTTTGGTATGACGGCGGGATGCGGCCACAGCGGCCGCGCGAACTCGCCGAAGACGGCCGTGAACTGCCGCGCGAAGGCATGATGTTTATTGGCGACAAAGGCATCATTCTCGACGGCCGCATCATTCCGGAAAGCAAGATGAAGGCTTTTCCGGGACCGCAGCCTCCCCCATTGGATGCGCCTCGCGAGCGGCCCACGGGCGATCGGCCGAACCGCCTGGCTGATTGGGTCAAGGCTGTTCAAGGCGGTCCGCAGTCCCCGGGCAATTTCCTGAATGCGGTGCAACTCACCGAGACCGTCAACCTGGCCGCGGCTGCATTGCGCGCCGGCGAAACGATCGAATACGATCCGGAGACACGAAAAATCACCAACGTCTCGGAAGCCAACAAATACCTGGTGCGAGAATACCGCGCGGGCTGGGAGCTTTGATCGTTCCCCGCAGACTCAACATGGGCCTTCTGGTCTTGCTGGTGGTGTTGGCAACCGTCCCAGGCTTTGCGGCCGACTGGACGCAGTTCCGCGGCCCGAATGGCTCCGGTGTTTCCGACACTACCGGCTTGCCCGCCGAGTTCGGTCCGGGGAAGAATGTCGTCTGGAAAACGGAGATCCCTGCCGGCCATTCCTCGCCGGTTCTTGCCGGGGACCGCATCTTCGTCACCGCGATCGAGAACGACGAGCTGTTTACGATTTGCCTCGATCGCAGCGACGGGCGCGTTCTCTGGCGGCGGCAGGCGCCGCGCGAGCGCACCTCGGAGTTGAACGGCTTCAACAACGCCGCCTCACCCAGCCCGGTGAGCGACGGCGAGAACGTCTACGTTTTTTTTCCGGATTTCGGACTGCTTTCCTACGGACCCGACGGCAACGAGCGCTGGCGGCTGCCCTTGGGGCCTTTCGACAACATGATGGGCATGGCGGCTTCGCCGATCGTGGCCGGCGGCAAGCTCATTCTGGTGTGCGACCAGGACAGCGGGTCGTTTCTGATTGCGCTCGACATCGAGGGTGGGAAGACCGTGTGGCGCATCGACCGGCCCGAATACACCCGCGGGTTCGCGACGCCCATCGTGCACCAACCAGAGGGTGGAGAGGCCGAGCTGATTGTGCCCGGCGCCTATCAGGTGGCGGCCTACTCGCTGGAAGACGGCGAAAAGCTGTGGTGGGCCCGTGGCATCGCCTTCGAGGTGAAATCCATGGCGGTGACCGACGGCAAGATGCTCTACGTGCATGGCTGGTCTTCGACCGGGGACGCGCCGAATGAAGCGCTCCCTGCCTTCGAGCAGTCGATCGCCGAACACGACACCGACAAAGACGGCCGTTTTTCGGAGAGCGAGGCATTTCTGCCGATGATGAAGTCGCGCTTCAGCTACTTCGATTTCGATCGCGACGGATTCATCGACGAAGGGGACTGGAACAATACGCAGACCCGCCTGACGGCTCAAAACGCGCTGATTGCAGTACGCCTGGGCGGTCGCGGCGACCTGACCGATTCGAATGTGGTCTGGAAATACCGCCGCAACCTTCCCAACGTTCCCTCGCCGCTGCTATATCGTGACCTGCTGTTTTTGGTTAAGGACGGCGGCATCTTCACGACTCTGGATCCCAAAACAGGTGAGGTGCATAAACAGGGGCGGCTTCGGGAAGCGATCGGGCGTTACTGGGCTTGCCCGGTGGCTGCTGATGGAAAGGTCTACGTGGCGAGCGAGGGCGGCAAGGTTACCGTACTGAATGCCGCCGCGCAATGGGAAATTTTGGCGACGAACGATCTCGGGGAAGAGGTGTTCGCTACGCCCGCCATCGGCGACAAGCGCATCTACGTTCGCACTCGCAAGGCGCTTTACTGCTTCGGAGAAAGCGACTAGAAGTACAGCACGGGCCGCCGTCGTCGCAAGGCCTGCTGGCGCGTTTCTACTTGACTTCCGTCAGCGGCTGGAACCGGGCAGGGGGTTCGACGGACTTAGGCGCCGCCCAGACGGCTTGTCCATGGGTGTCGAAGAGGATGATCGCACCGCTTTGCCTACCCATCACTTCCTTACCGTCGGCGCCGAAGATCTGGACGTCATCCGGGGAGACAGCGGGGGCGGCCTTGAGCACGCCAAGTGTTTTGCCTTTGGCATCCACGATCCGAAACTCCTGGGCCTCGATCTTTTCGACCGGACCCGCCTGGGCCATTACAGTGAAGCCAAGCGGCTGGGATACAACGCCGCCAACGAAGCCCGCTAAACCGGCGATAAGAACCACGGTAAGAGTCTGTTTCTGAAGCATAGCGTCCTCCACAAGACAGTCAAAAAACGTCTTTGGTCGTGATTTCCGTCGAAAACTCGAGAAGAGAGAGCCGGGGGGTTGCTTTGAGCGCATCGTCGGCGAAAGTGTAGAGCGTGCGCGCTTCGGGATCAACGAGCCAAACGTGGGCGACTCCCCAGCGGCGGTACTCGCGCAATTTATCGAGCATCTCCGCCATGCGGTCGTCGGGCGAGAGGATTTCGATGGTGATCAGCGGCGGCGCATCGGGCGTGTGGATCGTTGCCCCCGGTTCTCTCGACAACTTCGCCGTCCAGGTACTCTCGATCAGCCCCGTCGTAACTGGTTCGAAGGTATTCCTCGACGGGTATTTGGATCTTGCTGGCCACTGGCTCAAATTACCACAAGCCTGAACGCTTGGCTTGCTCGTCTAGAGCTTCACCCCGGTCGCGACCCACTTCCCGGTTTTGGCCGACTTCAGCACGGCGTCACAGACCTTTTGTGTTTGCAGCGCGTTGCGGAAATCGGGCTGCGTGGGCTTGCCGCTCTCGATGCCGGCGACGAAGTCGGCCAGCGCGTTCAGGAACGTGTGCTCGTAGCCGATGCAGGTGCCCGGCACCCAATATTTGTCCATGTAAGGGTGCTCGGAATTGGTGGTGTGAATCTTGCGCCAGCCGGTCAGGTGGCTTTCGACCTTCTTGCCGGACTGCTTCTGCTGATACTCGAAAAACTGCAGGTACTCGGGTTCCTCGAGATCGAAATAAACGCTGCCGTCGGCGCCGTTCAGCTCAAACGTGTTGTAGTTCTTGCGTCCGCGGGCGTAACGTGTCGACTCGAACGTGCCTAGCGAGCCGTTGGCGAACTCCGCCAGAAACATACACGCGTCGTCGATGCCGACAGGTTGCATTTTTCCCGTTACGACGTGCTTGCGTTTTTTGACGAAAGTCTCCGTGCGCGCCACCACGCGTGCGATCGGGCCATTGAGCCACATCGCGGTGTCGATGGAATGCGCCAGCAGGTCTCCGGTCACGCCCGAGCCCGCCACCTCGACGTCGAGCCGCCACAAACCAGCGCCGCCTTGCGGAACGTCTTCGGCGATCGTCCAGTCTTGCAGATAAGTCGCCCGGTAGTGAAAGGGACGGCCGATGCGCCCTTCGTCCACAAGCTGGCGGGCCAGCGCGACCGACGGTACGCGGCGGTAGTTGAACCACACCATGTTCGGCACGCCGGCTTTTTCCACAGCGCGAGTCATCTGCTCGGCTTCCTTGACGTTCATCGCCAACGGCTTTTCGCAGAGCACCATCTTGCCGTTCTTGGCGGCGGCGATGGCTATTTCGTGGTGCATGTTGTTGGGCGCGCCGATGTCGATGAGGTCGATGTCCTTCGCGCTAACGAGTTTCTTCCAGTCGGTTTCGACGCGCTCGTATCCCCAGATGTCGGCGAAAGCCTGTGCCTTGTCTTTCTTGCGGGCGCAAACCGCCTTCAGCACCGGACGGTGCTCGACCGGGAAAAAGTCGTTCAGCCGCTTGTAAGCGTTCGAATGGGTACGGCCCATGAAGCCGTAGCCGATCATGCCGACGCGAAGTTCTTTGGCCATGGAAGCTCCTGTAGTGCGCTGAAGGCTCGCGCTGCTTGTTGCCGATAGCACGGATCATATCCGCGAGCACGCATCCTACATCGCGCGATCGAGAGAGGTCAAGGGTCGCGGTTTGACGAGCCCTGAGGGCGGGTTTGCCGCCCCGCCTCGCTAACCGATCCACTGCGGGATAATGAGTTCAAATGCACCCCTACGTCCTCTACAACGACGAGATCTGCCGCAGCGACGAAAAAATCCTGCTCCCGGGCCAACTGGGTCTGCTGGCCGGTTGGGGCGTATTCACGACGCTGAAGATCTGCGACGACATCCCGTTTGCTTTCCGGCGCCACTGGGAACGCATGAAACGTGACGCGCGGTTGATTCATATCGACATGTCATTCGATGGCGAGCGGGTTCGCCGCAATCTGCTCCGGCTGATCGAAGCCAATCAAGAGCCGAACGCAACCATGCGGCTGTGCATCGTTCGCAGTGAGGGCGGTTTCTGGGAGGGCCCCGGCGCGGGGAATCTTTCAGACCTGATCGCCTTCAGCAAAGACATGAAGGGCTGGCGTGAGTCGGCGGCGCTCGGTTTGGTCGAGCACGGCCGTCACGCGGCGTCGCTGTTTGCGGGGACCAAAACCCTGTCGTGGGCCCACAATCTGACGATGGCGGAAACGGCTCAGCAGCAAGGCTTCGACGAAGTGATCCTGCTCAACGAACGCGGCGAAGTTGCTGAATGCACTTCGGCAAACATTTTCGTCGTCCAGAACGGCGTGACCCGCACGCCGCCGCTCGAGTCGGGCCCGCTACCCGGGGTGACCCGCGCCATCATGCTCGAAGAGATCGACCTGCCGGATGCTCCGGTCGAAGAAAGCGTGCTGACCGTCGATGACCTCTACTCGGCCGAAGAGGTTTTCATCACCTCCACCACGCGCGAGCTGCTGCCGGTACATCAGATCGGCGAGCGACGCATTTCCGCCGGCGGACCCTCGGCGTGGCCGGTGATGGAAAAACTGCGTGCCGCGCTCACGGAATACACGCGCCTATACGTCGAGAATGCCAAGCGTGAGTTGGTCGCCGGCGACTGACACCGCTGGTGTGCAGCCCTCATTTCGACGCTTCCCGAACTCTGTCGCCACAACTGTCTTCCCGGAGTTTCGCATTTGCCTGGTCCTTAATGGGGTCGCGATAAGCCGCTCCGAGGGCTACAATGGGCGCACCAGGAGTCGCCCTATGAAAAATAACCAGGAAACAGAAGGATCGCGCAAGAAGACAGAAAAAGCCGCGACGCTTTCGCGGCGATCGTTTCTCTCTGGATCCACGGCGGCGGGCGCCGCTGCCGCGGGTTTTCAGATCATCCGGCCGGAGCTGGTTCGCGGCCAAGGAAATGAAAAACTCAAGGTTGGCATCATCGGCTGCGGCGGACGCGGCACGCGCGGCATCCACGAGATGCTCAGCGGCAACCCCAATGTCGAGCTGGTCGCCATGGCCGACCTGTTCGAGAACCAACTCGAGGGCTCGCTGCGCCGGCTGCGCGCCGCCGCGGAGTTTCCCGGCATTCAGGACCGCATCAAGGTCGAGCCCGACCACCGCTTTGTCGGCTTCGATGCCTACAAGAAGATACTCGCAACCGATATTGATATCGTGACGCTGCACACGCCTCCGGGTTGGCGTCCTGTCCATTTCGAGGCCGCCGTCAACGCCAAAAAGCACATCTTCGCCGAGAAACCGATGGGCACCGATCCCGTCGGCATGCGCCGCTATTTCGCCGCCGCCAAAAAATCGGAAGAAATGAAACTGACCGTCATGATTGGCGCGCAGCGGCGTTCGCAAAAGGAGTATGTCGAGTCAGTGAAGCGCATTCATGACGGCGATATCGGCGATGTCGTCGCCACCTACGCCAACTGGGTCGGCGGCCCCGTCATCAAGGGCAAGGAATACACGGAGAAAACAGGC
>JBBDWJ010000328.1:11576-66080 GCA_040902925.1 Bryobacterales bacterium
AAAACAGGCTTGGAATGGCAACACCGCGCCTGGTATTCCTACGTCTGGATCTGCGGCGACCAGATCGTCGAGCAGCACCTGCACAACATCGACGTCATCAACTGGGTGATGGGAACACACCCGGTGAGCGTGGTTGCCTCGGGCGGAGCGGCGTGGCGTCCGCGCGAGCGCATCTATGGCAACATCTACGACCACATCTTCGCCGATTTTGTGTATGCCAACGGCGTGCGGATGACGAGCCACTGCCGCCAGTTTCCGACCGGCGTCACCAATGTCGGCGAGCTGGTGGTCGGCACCAAGGGCAAAACCAATTGCCGCGATCTGGGAACGGAGTCGGAGGTGCCTTCGATGGTGCAGGAGCACATCGACATGATGAACTCGATCCTTGGAAAAGGACCCTATGTGAACCGCGCGATGGCTGTCGGCGAGAGCACCATGACGTGCATCATGGCGCGCGAATCGGCGTACTCGGGCATCGAGGTCACCTGGGACATGATCATGAACTCGAAGCTCGATCTGATGCCCAAGGATCCAGAGAGGATGATACTCGAAGACGAGGTGGATACTCCCGAGCTGCCCGTTCCCGGCGAGTACAAGTTCACTTAGATCCCGGGAAAGCCGTCACGGCCTAACGCAAATTGACGCCGCCGATCACAACGGCGACGGCGATGATGAACCAGGCGAAGGTCCGCTGCAGCGCCTGTTGGGAGATTTGCGTGCAGATCCTCGCGCCCATCGCCATCCCCACGACGGCGACGGCGAGGAAGGCGCTTGTCAGCCTCCAGTCCACTTCGGAGTAGCGCAGATGTCCCAGCAGACCGGCGGCTGAATTCAGGCCGATAATCGCCAGCGACGACCCGACGGCGGTCTTTGGAGCGAGCCCGCCGAAAATAATCAGCGCCGGGACGATCAGGAAGCCGCCGCCCACTCCAAGAAAACCTGTCATGACCCCGACCGCGGCGCCGATGCTGAGGCAGCGCGGCGGGCTGCATCGCGGCAGGAGATTGGCGTCGGGCTTGCGCCGCAGCATTGCCGTTCCCGATCCCAGCATCAGCAGGGCGAACGCCAGCATCAACACCTTTTCCGACACCAGATGCGTCAATGAAGATCCTAGAAAAGCGCCCGCCATGCCGGCCGAACCCAGCATCATAACGGCCCTTGCATAGACCTGCCCATGCCGGTAATGAAGATAAGCGCCAAACATGCTGGTGGCGCCGACGATTACCAATGACATGCTGATAGCGGTGTGAGCAGGGATGCCGGCCACGTAGACCAACACCGGCAAAGTAATGATCGAACCCCCGGCCCCAAAGGCTCCCAGCGAGACGCCGATCGCCGCGGCAAGCAGCAGGGCCGCTCCCATTGAGAATGTCATGGGCATTTTCTGGCTAGCACGATCCTCACGCCTGTCCTCTCATTCGGTGGCTACCGGCATCCCGGCGGCTTTCCACGCCGTCATGCCGCCGATGACGTTCATCACCGCTTCGTAGCCGTCGCGCTTCAGAAACGACGCCGCGATCGAAGCGCGATAACCCGAGGCGCAGACGGCCGCGACCGGCCGGTCGCGCGGGATCTCGGCGAACCGCTCCTGCAGCTTGCCGCCGTGAATGTGCAGCGCGCCCGCCAGATGGCCTTTGCTCCATTCCTGTTCGGTGCGAACATCCAATACGGTCAGTTCGTCTCCTCGCTCGATTCGCTTCTGCAACTGGTGAACCGAAACTGTCTCGAGCGTCTCGAACGGGAAGCCGCCAACCTGCCATGCTTCCATGCCGCCGTCGAGAAAACCGCGCAAGTCATCGAAACCGACACGAATCAGATGCGTGACGACTTGTGGCAGATCCGCCGGGTTATCCAGAATGATCAGCGTGGGATGGTCGTAGGGCAGCACCCATCCCGCCCAGGTGGGCAGGTGCGGTCCGAGTGGGATGTTGATCGCGCCGGCGATATGAGCGGCGGAAAAAGCTTCCTTGGAGCGCGCGTCCACGATCAGGCAATGGCTGCACACGCGCTCGTAGACTTGCGCCGCTTTCCAGCGCCGGTTGCCGGGCAGATCGCGGCCCAGCAGCGGCGGGCCTTCGCGGTTGATCTGTTTCATCCGCAGGAAATAGGGCGGCGCGAGCGGCATGCCGGCCAGCAGATCCCCAACCCATTCGGCCTCGGGCTTTTGCGCCAGCGAAGCGTTAAATCGCCGCTCGTAGCCGATCGTGGAAGACGACCGCGAGCCGATAGCCTTGCCGCACAACGAGCCGGCGCCATGAGACGGAAAGATCTCGGTGAGGTCGGGAAGCGCCGGCAGCCGCTCGAAAACGCTCTGATACAGTTGGTGCGCTAGCGCCTTGCGGGCTTCGTCGCCAAGCAGATCGGGGCGGCCGACATCGCCGACAAAAAGAAAATCGCCGGTGAACATCAGCCACGGCACGTCCGCGCTGCGCGAGGTGTCGTAAAGGGCCCACGAAACATGTTCGGGAGTGTGGCCCGGCGTGTGGACTGCCTGCAGCCGCACTTTCCCCATTTCGATACGGTCGCCGTCGCCGACGACGTGGTCCGCCGATGGCGGCGTCCATTCGTCGCCGCCCAGGCCGGAGCAGTGAATCTGCGGCTCGCCGTTGAGGCGCGATTTCAGTTCCAGCGAGCCGCTGACGAAATCGGCGTGGACGTGGGTTTCGAGAATGTGGCGGATGGTCAGCCGGTTTTCATCGGCGTAACGGATGTACTCCTCGACGTCGCGCGTGGGATCAACGACGGCGGCTTCTCCCGAAGACTCATCGCCGATGACATAGGAATGGATCGCCAGACCGGGTATGAACCGACGATGGAATAACAACGAAACGCCTCCTGCTTAGCGCCAACATGACGACCCTTCCACCGCATGCGTTCGAGCCGGGAAGAGCAGGGGTAGACAATAGCGCGCCCATCAACTCCTCAAGCAATGTGGAGCGCGGGCGGCGCCCTGGGTCGGCTATCTAATGCAATAGAAAAAGGTGGGCCTACGAACCTCAGCCCCTCAAGCCGCCCTGTTTGGCGGCGCTGTATCCCGCGCGCCCGCCTTGCGCAGCATCGTCATCATCGGGCACCAGTTCGTAAACGCCGACTGGAACAGGTTCAAGCCGACGAAGGCCGTGAACAGGTACCAGTAGGGACTCACATAGTATCCCAAGGCTAGAGTCGCCAGAACGAACGCTCCGGCAATCATTCGAAGGTAACGATCAACCGTCATGCAGTCCTCCTGCGCTCGACCAGATAGTAGACGATGGGAACCGTCATTCTCGACAGGGCGAGCGATGCTATTTCTCCAGCCATCAGAGCGATGGCCAGACCTTGAAAAATCGGATCGAACAGGATCACCCCGGCGCCGACTACGACCGCGGCGGCGGTCAGCATCATCGGCCGGAAGCGCACCGCCCCGGCGTCGATCACCGCCTCGTCGAGCGGCATGCCTTGGCTGCGCCGCAGCTCGACAAAGTCGACCAGGATGATCGAATTGCGCACCACGATGCCGGCCCCGGCGATGAAACCGATCATCGACGTGGCGGTAAAGAACGCGTTCATCAAGCCGTGCGCCGGCAAGATACCCACAAGCGAGAACGGAATGGCCGCCATGATCACCAGCGGCGTGACAAACGACCGGAACCAGCCTACCACCAACACGTAGATCAGGATCAGCACCGCGCCAAAGGCCAGCCCCAGATCGCGGAACACTTCGTAGGTGATGTGCCACTCGCCGTCCCACTTCATCGCGTAGCGCTCGTCGGAGAACGGCAGCGTCGCGGTGTATTGCTCGATCTTGTAGCCTTCTGAAACCTTGATTTCATCGATGCGGGGGCCGGTTTCGAGCACCGCGTACACCGGGCTTTCGATGGCGCCCGCAAGGTCGGCCGTGATGTAGGTTACCGGCATCAGATTCTTGTGATAGATATTGCGGTCTTGAATCGTTTGCTTGACCTGGACCAGCTCGGCCAGAGGGATCATGGCATTGTCATGGCCGCGTACGCGCAATTGCTGAAGGCGGCCTAGGTCGGAGCGGGCTGCGCGCGTTAGCCGCACCTGGATAGGCACGTCTTCTTTCTCATCCGCGTCGTGGAGCAGGCCGACAGTCTCGCCGGCCGAGGCAACGCGCAGCAGCCCGGCGACGTGTTCTTCGCTGACGCCGTGCAGCGCTGCTTTTTCCTTATTGACCAGGATCTCGTACTTTTCCTGCTCGTCCTCGACGTACCAGTCCGCATCGACGACACCCGCGGTGCTCTCGAAAATTTCAAGAATCTCCCCGGCGATGCGACGGCGGCCCTCGGCGTCGGGACCGTAGACTTCGGCGACAACGGTTTGCAGCACGGGCGGTCCGGGAGGCACTTCGGCCACCTTGATGCGCGCGCCTAGCTGTTTGGCGACCGGCGCGATCTTGTCGCGAACGCGCTTGGCGATGTCATGGCTCTGCAGATCCCGCTCGTGCTTCGACACCAGATTGACCTGGATATCGGCTACATTCGCACCGCGCCGCAGGTAGTAGTGCCGGACCAAGCCGTTGAAGTTGTAAGGCGAAGCCGTACCGGCATAGGTCTGCAGATTGACAACCTCCGGCTCTTCGCGAACGATGTCGGCCAGGGTTCGCGCGACGTGCGCGGTATGCTCAAGGGTTGTACCCTCGGGCATGTCGATGATGACTTGAAACTCGCTCTTGTTGTCGAAGGGCAGCATCTTCACTTCGACAAATCCGATTGCGATCAGCGCCACGGAGCCAACCAGCAGCAGGGTCACGGTCAGCAGGAAACCCCAGCGCAGCGGCGCTTGGTGAATCAGTGGCCCCATCACGCGGCGGTAGAGCTTCGTCAGACGATCCTCGCTATCGTGCTGCTTACCGTGACCGCCGCTTTTCTTCAAGAAGCGGATCGCGGCCCAGGGCGTCACGATAAAGGCAACGAGAAGCGAGAACGCCATCGCCGCCGAAGCGCCAATCGGAATCGGGCGCATGTAGGGCCCCATCAGCCCGCTCACGAAGGCCATCGGCAGAACGGCCGCGATCACCGTGAGGGTGGCCAGAATCGTCGGGTTGCCGACTTCAGCCACGGCTTCCACGGCCACATCGGCCGCTGGCCGGTCCTGGTTTTCCGGCATGCGGGCGTGGCGCACGATGTTTTCGACGACGACGATGGCGTCATCGACGAGCAAGCCAATCGAGAAGATCAGCGCGAACAGCGTGATGCGGTTGAGCGTGTAGCCGTAGAGGTAGAAAACCGCCAAGGTCAGCGCCAGCGTGACCGGGATGGCGGTGAAGACGATCCAGGATTCGCGAAATCCCAATGTCAGCCAGATCAGAATCGAAACCGCGACCACGGCGATGGCCATGTGAAACAGTAGTTCGTCGGATTTTTCCTTAGCGGTCTCGCCGTAGTTGCGCGTGACGGCAATCTCGATGTCCGAAGGCACGAATCCGCCGCGCACGGTCTCGACCTTGGCGAGCACGCGCTCCGCCACATCGATCGCATTCGCCCCTTTGCGCTTCGAAACGGCGATGGTGACGGCCGCATGGTGGGCCGGGTCTTGCTTGGACGTGAAGCGCACATACTGCGAAGGCTCCTCGCCGCCGTCAAAAACATGGGCCACGTCTCCGAGGTAAACAGGACGCTGGCCGGAGACGCCAACGACAACACGCCGCACGTCTTCCGCGCAAGTGAGGAACTGGCCGGTTTCAATGGCGATACGGCGGTTGCCGGAGTCGAACTCGCCTGAGGAGAGCCGCTGGTTGGCCGCGCCCAGCGCCCCCGCCACTTCGAGCGTCGTCAGATTGTGGGCGGTGAGCCGGCCTTCATCGAGTTCCACTAGAAGCTGGCGTCGCTGGCCGCCGAGAATCTCCGCCACTGACACTCGATCGACCTGCTTGATGCTGTCGTGGAGCTGGGCGGCCACGCGCCGTAACTCGTAATCGCTGTAGCGGGCGCTCCACAGGGTCAACGCAAGAATCGGAACGTCATCGATCGAACGCGGCTTGATCAGCGGCTGCGATGCTCCCGGCGGAATCAGGTCGAAGTTCGCAAACATCTTCTGGTTCAGCCGCACGATAGCGTCTTCTTCGTTCTCGCCCACATAGAAGCGAACCACCGCCATCGCCATGCCCGGGCTCGACGTCGAATAGATGTACTCTACGCCGCTGATCTCCCACAGCAGCTTTTCCATCGGCTTGGTGACGCGCTCTTCGACCTCGCGCGCGGAAGCTCCCGGCATCTGGACGAAGATGTCGATCATCGGAACGACGATCTGCGGCTCTTCTTCCCGCGGCAAGGCGAGCGTGGCGAAGATGCCCATCACCACCGCGAAGAGAATGATCAACGGCGTGAGCTTGGAGTTGATGAAATACCGCGCCAGTGCACCGGCAGGGCCGAGGCCATGCCCTGGGCGGCCGGTGTTGTCCGCGGTATTCATGATTGCGATCCCCCGCCGGCTCCAGAAACACGCACCGGCGCGCCGTCGCGGACATCCTGCGGATTCAGCACCACCTGTTCCCCGCCGCTAAGCCCCGACAACACGGTTTGCCGCCCGCTCGCGCCGCTGCCCAGCGAGACCAGCCGCCGACGCGCCACATCGTTCTCCACGACAAACACTGACTGCAATTGCCCGCGGCGCACGACGGCCCCTTCCGGCACCGTCAAAGCCGATTTGCTGCCGCCGGCGATTAACGACGCCCGGCCGAACATGCCGCTCCGCAGGTTGCTCAGAGAGGGCAGGGAAATCCTCACAATCGCCGTGCGCGAGCCCGGGTCCACCGCGGGAACTACCTCGGTGATGCGTCCCTCGACCGGGTTCTCCAGCCCGTCAAGGCGTACCGGGACGATGTCGCCGGTGCGCACAATATTCAACCGCGATTCCGGCACGCTGGCTTCGAGCCGGAAGCGGCCGGCTTGATCGATGACCAGAATGGGCGCTCCCGGCGCCGCCAAAGTGCCGGCATCCATGCGCCGCTCGGTAACGACTCCCTCGAACGGAGCGTAAATCTTGGAGTATCCTGCGCTCACTTCCGCCGCGGCGATTTGCGCTTCGACTTGCGTCCGCTTGGCGTCCGCTTGCCGTTTCCTGGCTTGCGCCATCTCGACTCCAGCACTCGCCGCTCGAAGGCGGGCCGCTACCTCGTCGTACTCATGCTGGGAGACGGATTTCCTCGCCAGCAGATCTTCAAAACGCTTGTGAGTTAGCTCGGCAAGCTCCAACTGCGACTGGGCGGAAGCCAGCGCGTGCATGGCTTCCTGAATGGCCTCGTCCACTTCGGTCTTGGCGGCAGTGGCCTGGTCAAGGCGCAAGAGCAGATCGCGGTCATCGAGCTCAATCAATAGCTGCCCCTGGCGTACGCGATCCGCAGCGTCAACGTGGACCTGGCGGATATAGCTGGGAATGCGGCTCGATATCAGCGCGGAATGCTCGGCCCGCACCGTTCCGATTGCATCGTAGAGGGAAGACTGATCGGCGGCCTCGACTGTTGCCACGCGGACCTCGACCGGTTCGCCCTGCCGTTCGACCGCCGGGGGCGCTTCGTCCGCCGCGCATGCTCCGAGAAAGCATAAAGCCGGCAGCAGGATCGAACCTAGATACCCGTTTTGCATCTTCGAACTCCCCCTGGCTCCGGTCGGAGCCGCCCTTCCTGCTTGGCGACGCCGCTCTATCGAACCGCAACGGATTGCGGCGTTAGCACACCGGCCGCATGGTCGAGCGCCGCCGCGGAGACGCGCTGCTCATATTGCGCGCCCAGGTGCTGAAAGCGAGCCACGCGCAGCGCCGTGTCGCTACGGATCAGCTCGGTTACCGTCGTCAGGCCAGCCTCGTAACGATTGCGGATGATCTCGTGACTTGCCTCGGCCGCTGCGACGGCTCCGGCCGCGACGCCCACACGCTCCGTCGAGGAGCGCCAATCGCCCCAGGCGCGCCGTACCCCCAACAACACGGCCGAGCCCGCCTGTCTTTCGAGCGCCGCGTTTCGCACCTCCGCCGATCGGGCGGCGGCAATCTGGGCGCGGCTCCGCGAGCCGTCCCAAACGTTCCATTCGAGCGACACGCCCGTCAGCCAATTGCTGTTGCCCCGCGATGCGAAGCCCTGGCGGTCGGCCTCAAAGATGCCGTGCGCGGTCACCTGCGGCCATAGCGCCGTCTTGGCAACATCGACTTGCGTCTCCGCGAGTACGCGCCCCAACTCGGCGCGCCGCAGCGCCGGGTGGCTCTCGATCGCGCGCTGTTCGTACTCCGCCACCGGAGCGATCGTGGCGTCGAGCGCTCGAAGCGGCGTCGTCAAACGGTAGTCCGAATCCAACGGCACGCCGAGCGCGTCGTTCAGAGCCGCCAGCGCGACCTGAGCATCCTGTTCGGCGCGGATTCGCTCTTGCTCGACCGAGGACAGGTGTACTCGCACGGAGAGCACGTCCGCTTCGGTCGTCATTCCGGCTTGAAAAACCGACTCCGCGCGTTCGAGATCCGCCTGCGCGGATTTCAACGAGTTCTCAGCGACGCGCAGATTTTCGGCCGCGAGTAGGGCGCCGAAATAAGTGCGCACGACCCCGAGAACGACGTCCGACCCGGTCGAGCGCTGCTCCTCGGCGGCCATCTCGCTGCCAAGATGCGCGGCGCGCACGGCCCGCTTGGTCCGCCAGCTATCGAACAGCACCTGCTGCACGCTGAACCGCGATTGGAAGTTGTTCAACGGGTCGGGATTGTTGAGAGACGAGATCGCAAAATTGCTTTCGCCGAACTGGCCCTGGTTGAGCAGCGAACCGAACACAAACACGGGGTTGTTACTGCGCTGCCATGATTCGCTGAAGTCCACGCGCGGCCGATATCCGGCCCGGGCCATCCGAATGCCGGCCTCGGATTCGTCTTTGCCGGCCTGAGCCGCCTCGACCGCGGGGTGCGATCGCAAGGCGGTTTCGACCGCCTGCGGCAGGCTGAGCGGCTCCTGACCCCAAAGCGGCGCAAGAGGAAGCGAGGCAAACCCAGCCGCTAGCAGGATGAGCAAAGAACGCGCTCGTTTCGCGCAAGCCCTGCCGGCCCCGGCCGCGACAATTCCCCGCATCGCGATTTCCCTCCGGAAGACCCCTCGAATCGACGCTGATAAGTCGCTCATCGGTAAAGAACCACCTGGCTTCGGCAATCGGGAGAAGTTGAATCCGAGTTCATCCATCCGATGATTGGGCGTGACCACGCCGTCCGGCTACTCATTTCCGGCTCCGAAACGCGCTTCGACACATTCCATGATGCTGGCCAGATGCGGTTCCGCCACCCGGTAGTAAGTCTTGCGGCCGTCGCGCTCGCTCGCCAGCAGGCCGCAATGCTTCATCAGCCGCAGATGTTCGGACGCCATGTGGCTTTGAATGCCGCAAGCGTCGGCCAGCTCGCCAACGGTATAGTGGCCTCGCAGCATCATCTGCACCATGCGCAGCCGATGCGGGTGCGCCAGGGTGCGTAGGCACTCGGCGGCCTGTTCGAGACCCTCCAGGCTGACAAGCGCCACATTGGTGTTCGAATCCATCTATAGTCAATTATATCGTAACATAACGATATATCAATATAAAATTTTGATAACTAGCTGTGATATTTGTTTTCAGCAGTTTGTGTTTTTTCGAGGCGCTGACACGCCGAGGAACACGGTGTACGGTTCGGGCCGCTTTGGACGGCCGACACCGTCCTACGGCTCACGAAGCAGAAGCAGCGTGCCTTGGCATGGAGAACGGCGGGCCGGGGCCAGGCTAGTCCGGCAACTCTTCCTGTCCCGGCTCGGGCAGCGCAAAGCTTGCCGTAAATCCCACCACATAGGTAAGGGTGCCGATCAGCCCCGCCGTGTAGGCGAGTTGCGTCGCCGGGTCGCCGCCGGCCATATAGGGTGCGAGCGTGGTGGTCACCATGGCCGCGAAGGTCCCGATCATGCGTCCGCCGATGTTGGCGGCGAAGCTCTCCCCTGTGCCCCGCAAGTGCATCGGGTACACGCGTGGTAGGTAGTTTCCCCAAAAACTGAACTGCGCCACGGTGACAACACCCACCAGCGCGATGCCCCATTTGAGCATTTCCAGGCTGTTGACCGCCGCGAAGAAGAATACGACCGGCACGATGATGAGGCCCGGCCCCTGGAAAATCCGCAACAAACGGCGGCGCGAAACGATCCGCACGGCCAGGAATGCCAACAGAACGCGCCCCAGCAGGCCGCCCATCTCCTGGAAGATTTGCACGGTGCTGACGGTTTGCTGCGGCGCCGGCCCTGCCAGGCCGGCGACCTCGGCTAACCCGGGCACGATGCGCGGCACATGCTGGATGGCGCCGAATGCCGCTCCGTAGCTGCACGCGAAGATCAGCGTCGTCACCAGCGTCGTCTTGCGGTAGGCGGGCTGGAAAAGCTCGGCAATGCTGGGCCGTTTCAGCGTTCCAGCAGCTTTCTTTTCGGCCCAGGCCGGCGACTCGGGCAAAAACGGCCGGATGATAATCAGCGGAAGGGCCGGGATAACGCCCGAAATCAGGGTGTACCGCCAAGCCTCGTGCGCGCCGCGAATTTCCGGGAACGAGTCAGCGTACGTTACGGCGAGATAGTAGGCGCCCGTCACCAGCAGTCCGCCAACAGACGAAAACGCCTGCGTGTACCCCAACACGGCCTCGCGGCGTTTTGGGTCGGGGAACAATTCAGCCAGCCAGGCCACGGCGGCCACGAACTCGACGCACACGCCGACGAACGTGGTGCACCGGAAGAATAGCAGCCACTCCACCGACGTTGCGTATCCCGCGGCGAGCGCCGAAAACGCGTAGAGCAGGATGCTCCAGGTCAGCACGCGCCGCCGGCCGAGCCGGTCGGTCAAATAGCCGCCCAGCAGGCCGAAAAGTCCTCCGAATACAGCGGGCACAAAGAACAGCAAGCCGACCCATTGGCCGAACTCGGGCGTTCCCCGCGAGACCGAAGCCAGATCCTGCAGCGCCGGCCCCACGATCAGCGGCAGCATCAGCAATTCATAGATGTCGAATGCGAAGCCGATCGAGGCGATGATGCAGATCAGCCACTGCGTTCCGGTCAGGCGCGGCAACTTCTTCATGGGCTTGTGAATCGGCCTTTCGTGGTTACGAGATTCCGCTGACCCGAGCCGGCGGATGAGGCGCTACTAGCCGCCGCCCCATTCGAGATCATCAGATCGTAGCAAGTCTGCGCTGCTTCGCGGAGGCTTCTGGTACACCGCGGCGGCAATTGGCCGCAATTTGAGCAAGATCAGGTTGGTATAATCTGAAGGTGCGCAGATTCAGAATCATTTGCATGCTCGCTGTTTTGATCCTCGCGTGGGGCTCGCTTTGTGCCGCCCAAACAGCCGCGCTGGGCGACGTCAAAACGGTCTACTTCTGGCCGATGCGCCACTCGCTCGACCAGTATCTGGCCGAACAGCTTTCCGCCGGCGGCCCGTTCCAGGTCGTGGTCGATCCCAAACTCGCCGACGCTATCATGACCGAGCGCATCGACGCTCCGTTCCTCAAGGCCATGGACGAACTGGTTGCGGCGTCGGGGGAAGCGAAAAAGACTGCCGCCGATACGGCGACCGCGGGGGGAAGCGTCGAGGAGGGCCTTGAGCCCGTGCGCCCGGCCAACCGCGCCATGGGGCGGCCCGAAGGGACGGTTTTTCTTGTTCACGCAGCCTCGCGGCGCGTGCTGTGGTCCACGTTCATCAACCAGAAGGACGTGCTTCCCAAGAACCTTCACCAGCAGGCAAAAGACGTCGTGGAACGCTTGCGCAAGGGAATGCAACCGCAAGAGTAGTCTGCCTCCTGCCCTAATTCCACGCTCCGGTCTATGGTACGCGCCTTGATGCTAACCGCCTTTTCTACCTATCCGAAGCGCCTCATTGCCTGTCATTGCCCCGATTCCGCGAGGCCTTCTCTAGAACCGATCTCTCTCGAACCACCCGTTGCAGCTTCAGCGCGCTCTGGCTTGTCAGGTCTTTGAAGGACCGCCGCTGTGTCTATCCGGCCGGGCTGCTTTCGCCTCAGCGTTTCGCGATAGTGCTGTTCGAGCCGCCGCGTCACCAGATTCATATCCCAGTGCTGCTCGACTTCACTGCGGGCCATCGCGGCGAGTACGCGCGCCTTGGCGGGGTCCGCGAGCAGATCCACAACGGCGGCCGCGAACTCCTCGGCAGTGTCGGCAACCGCTAGAAATTCCGAGCCGTGTTCGAGCAAACCTTCGGCTCCGAGTCTTGTCGATACGACGGGAACACCCGCCGCGAAGGCTTCCAGCAGTTTCACGCGTACTCCCGAACCGCTCAAGATCGGGCACACGAAAACGGCGTGCCGGCTGAAGTGTTCGCGGATATCCTCGACAGGCCCAAGAAACGTCACCCCTGGCCGCCGCAGCTTGCTCTCGAGCCCTGGAGGCGCGTGCGCTCCGATGACCGTAAGGTGAGCGGCCGGGCGCTCGCGGCGAACCGCGGGCAACACCTGCTCGATAAAGAAATCCAGCGCCTGGGTGTTCGGCGGATGGCGAAAATTGCCAACGAAGAGCAGACTGCCGGGCGCGCGGCCGTCCTCGACAAATTGGTAGCGCTCGACATCGATACCGGCGCGAAGGCCTTCGAGAATCCGGGCGCCGCTCCAAACGTAGGATTCCAAAAAACGCCGGTTCTCGGCCGTGCAGACCTGCACGCCGTCGAAACGCCGTACGACGCGCCGCTCGAAACGCAGCGCCCGCAGGTATTCGTAAACGTGCTCGGCCCACTGCTTGGCGTTTTCGACGCCGCTCATCGCCCGGCGCACCGACTGAAAATAGATATCGTGCTCGAACAGGAACGTGGCCATCCGCGCGAACTCCGCCCAGTAGGTCGCAAGCTGCGTGTATTCGAGCTGGACGACGTCGACCTCGCGCAGCAGCATCGTGCGATGCATCTTCCAGCGGAACTCTTCGTTGAAGAAAGCCTCGGCGGCGTGTGGCCGAAGACCGCCGATGCCGAGCGTGGAAGGCGGCCAGCGGACGATGAATTCCGTGCTGGCGCAGACGGCCTCCAAATCGCGATTGCTGGCGAGGTCGGCCTGCTCATCGAGCAGACACAGCAGATGGACGTCCGCCAGCCGCGCCAGCCGGCGCACGGTCTGATTCATGAAGACCGCGCCGCCATGCAGCGGCGGCTCGATGGGATAGGGCGATACGAACAATACGCTGAGCCGTTCGCGCTCCGGATCGATGACTCCGAAGCGATCCCGAAAATAACCGCCCAGCGGCCGGCGGATGGCCTCGGTATCGTCGATGACCGAAAGGTTGTGCGCCCGGCGCCGCGCCCTGAGCAACTGCCCGATGGGCTTCAACGCACGCAACATGCTGCGCACCCCGGGCCGCGCGGGCGAAGGGCCGGTCAGCAGGCGAATCCAGAAACCCAGATACAGCCAGAACAGGTTCGAAGCCAGCCGGCCTCGCTCGTGAATGTTCTTCCACAAAAACAGCAGTTGGTTGCGCTCGACGATGGCTTGAATGTAGCCGGCGCTGAAGGTTTTTCCGATGGTGCCGCGATGCTCGTGATAGACGACGCTGCGCGGCTCATACAGCACGACCCAGCCGCGCTTCCAGGCCATGTAGCTGACATCGGTGTCTTCGTAGTAGAACGGCTCGAGCAACGGATCGAATCCGCCCAGCTCCAAAAACTTGCGCCGGTCGTAGGCGGTCGAGCCGCCGCCGGCGTAGAAGGTTGGAAACAGCCGGTCCACCTGTTCATCGATCACGTGGCGCAGGTGCAGCCGCCCGTTGAGCCACAGCCCGTGCGCCAGACCTGTTTCCTCGCGCCGTTTTTCGGGGTCGGAGAAAAAAATCTGCGCCGTTACGGCGAAGACTCGCGGATCGCCAAACCCCGTAAGCAGTGGCTCGAGAAAATCCGCCTCGACCCGCATATCGTTGTTGAGCAGCACGACGATGTCGTTGCGAGCCTCGCGGAAGCCGGCGTTTGAGCCGCCGCCGAAACCGAGATTGGTGGCGGACGCGACAACACGCACCGTGGGGAAGTTTTCTTCGAGAAATTCGACCGTTCCGTCGCCGGAGCCGTTGTCGACGACGATCACCTCGTGGCCGGGATTGCCTGCGACCGCCGCCATCACCGACGGCAGATTGGCTTCGAGGTGATGGCGCCCGTTCCAGGTCGGGATGACAATGCTCGCCGCGCCGGTCGATGGCAGTTCGTCGGCCGGTAGATCGATTTTGCCCTGGAGATTCTCCAATAGGTCATGGAGCGCGAACGCCAGCCACACCAGGGGCAGCAGAAACGGTGCGGCGAGCACGAGGAACACCAGCTCGCCCGCGCCTTTGAGTGCGGCGATCAGCCTTTCCATGACGGCACGGGCGGCGGCGCGGCCTCCGGTTTCTTCAAGGGCGTGTTGATGTCGATGCGGCAGGGCAGGTGGATATAGCCATAGACGAGGCCGCTGCCGCGAGCCATCGGCAGCGTCAGCGCGTTGTCGATCCAGTCGCACATCTCGTAGGCTTCGAGCGACCCGTTGGCGATGGCGGGGGAGAACGAAAAGTTGCCGGGATAGAGCTCCGGGATATCGAGATGGAAATCGACGGTAAAGATATCGCCCGGCGCCATCGGGGGCACGCTGATGCCTTCGCGGGCGGTGTTGGTGCCGGCAAAGTCCATGCCCATATGATTGCGCAGCATGAACCCTACGTTTGGCTCGTCGAGCGGCTGCCGGGCGCGCGCGCTGATCCGCAGGGTGAGGCGTTTGTGCGGCTCGATCAGTAGCACCTCGCGGCCGTCTTCATCGAGAGCGGCGATGCCGATGATCTCCGCGGCCTTGTTGCCATGGCGGAAATCGATGTTAGGAATCGTCTCGACGATCTCGGGCGCGACAACGGCTTCGGCCGGCTCCCGGCGGGCGTCCACGGAAGCGGCCTTGCGTTTAAGAAACTCGGCGTCTTTCTCGACCATGCGCGCCAGGTATTTGCGCACAACCGCATCCGGCTTGCCGAGTTCGACGACATGGCCGTTTTCGAGCCACAACGCGTGGCTACCGATGGCTTTGACGTCGGCCATGCTGTGCGAGACGAAAAGAATCGTCACCTGCTGCTGCCGCAGCTCGTGAACCTTGCGCATGCAGCGCTGCCGAAAATAGTAATCGCCCACGGCAAGGGCTTCGTCAACCAGCAGGATCTCGGGGTCGACATGGATCGCGACCGCGAACGCCAGCCGCACCAGCATGCCGGACGAATACGTTTTCACCGGCTGATCGATAAACTCGCCGATCTCGGCGAAGCGCTCGATATCGCCAAAGCGGCGCGCGATCTCCTTGGTGGAAACCCCCTGAATCGCGGCGCTCAGGAAGACGTTGTCGCGGCCGCTGAATTCCGGGTTGAATCCCGCCCCCAGTTCGAGCAGCGCCGAAACCCGCCCGTTGACCTCGACCCGTCCCTCGCTAGGCGGAAAAATGCCGGCGACGAGCTGCAGCGAGGTGCTCTTTCCCGAGCCGTTCTCGCCGATGACGCAAAAGGTGCTGCCTTTGGGGGCCTCGAAAGAAACATCGCGCAAAGCCCAGAAAACTTCGTGGTGGCGGCTGCGGTGAAACGTGAGCAGCTCTTTGAGCCGGTCCACGGGCGAGTCGTAGATCGGGTAGCTCTTCGAGACGCTTTTGAAGGCGACAGAGATCATCGGGCGCCTCCGGCGCCCGTTGATCGGTTGATCCGTTGATCGGTTGATCCGTCGGCCGGTTGATCGTCGGATCTGTTCACGCGAAGCTGAGCTTTCTGCCGCACTGAGGCACTGAGGTGGCGTCCTAACCCGCCGAGCAATGCACCAACGCGGTCTGCTTGTCTGCGGAGAGTCTGATATCGATCGAGATCGTTGTAGCCCAAGTCCGCCGACAATCGCAGGAAATACTTCGTTTCCTGTAAGGATCCGTCACAGATACGGCAGTATCTCAGCAACTCTTTGTCCGATCGCCGGCCGAACCCTTCGGCCAGGTTCGCGGGGATAGACACGGCGCTTCGCCGCATTTGCGCAACAATGCCAAACATCTCTTTCTTGGGGAAATCTTCCGTGGCTCGGTAGACAGCGAGCGTGAACTCATGGGCCGCTTTCCAAGCGTCCAGGTCCTCGTAAGTCCGCAGCAGCGTCATCGAGGCCTCCGAAACAAAAATACCGCATTCACAGCTATCAAAGAACTCAGAGCAAAGGCGACGCCTTCAGAGGTGACGGATCAACCGATCAACCGATCAACGGATCAACGGCTAAAGCACATCCGCGAAGCCGCGCTTGGTGTAGCGGAAGAACAACCCGCCTGCGAGGAACGAAGTCACCGCAAAGGCGGCCAGGATCAGCAGGTCACTGGCGTGTGGCAGCCGGTTGCCCAGCAGGGTGTCGCGGTAGGCGCGCACGGCGTAGGTGAGCGGGTTGAGTTCGAGGACGATGCGCAGCTTGCCGTGGAAAAAGTCCTCGAACAAGAAGATGGGGGTCATCCAGAACCAGGCCATCAACACCACGGCAACGACCTGCGCCGTGTCTCGCAGATAGACGTGTAACCCGGCGGCGATCCAGGCCAGGCCCATGGTCAACATTCCCAGCAGCAGCACGACCAGAGGCAGGCTCAGCGCCGCGACGCTAAACTGCTTGAGCCAGACGGCGACCGCCACGATCATCAACGCCGTCGCCAGCAGGTGGCTGAGCAGGGTCGAGAGAAACACTGTGAGCGGCACGATTTCCGAAGGGAAGACGGTCTTTTTGATCAGATTGGAGTAGTCAACCAGGGCGGGGGTGGACCTTTGCAGGGTTTCTGAGAAAAGCATCCAGGGCAGCATCCCGGCGAACAAAAACAGCGGGTAGTTATCGGTTACCGCACCTTCCGGCACGGGGGTCCGCAGGGCGTAGGAAAAAACCAGGGTGTAGATTCCGATCAGCACCAAGGGATGGATCAGGCCCCACAGCCAGCCCACGATCGAGCCCACGTAGCGCTGCTCGAAGTCTCTTCTAACTAGTTGGTAAATCAGGCTTCTTCCCTGGACGAGGTTACGCAGGAAATGGCTGCCCGGAAAACGGCTGGGCGCAGGCATGTTTTTGGAATCTAACGGTGGGTAGGGGCCGGTGTCAACTGGAGACTACGGTGCCGACGGTGAGGTGCCCGGGGTGCCGAGGGGACAGTCACCCGATCGGCAATCCAAACGAATCCACCAGCGTTGTCAGTCGGGTGACTGTCCCCCTCCAGCAGGAGCGACTGTCCCCGCAGTCTCGCCCAAAAACAAAAGTGGCGCGGGCCGACCACCCGCGCCACATAAATAATCTCTTGTGGGTTCGCAAGGAGAAGCAACTGGCAGTGTTAGTGTCCTAGCAATCTTCTCATTTACTAGGACGTACGGCAGGCCGGATTTTGCGTCATCTCTTCAATTATTTGTTTAGCCCCGATAAGTATCTGAAAATACTATACTTGTATGGTGAGCCTCGAAGTTTGCAAGGCGGCGAAGGTGATCATGCGCCCCGCGCGCGGCGGGCCCGAGGCCGATTCGAGCGGCCCCAAGCCTTCGAATCGACTTTTTGAGTCCGGGCAACGTCTCTTGGACAGGCGGAACGGGAATTGATATTCCGGGAAGTCGAAGACCGCGATTTGATCCTGCGGGCACGACAGGGTGATGTGGACGCCTACAACATCCTGGTGTCGCGCTGGGAGAAGCGTGTCTACAACTATCTGCTGCAGACGTTGCGCGACCGCGAGGACGCCCTCGACCTGTGCCAGGAGACGTTTCTAAAAGCCTACCGCGCACTCGGCCGGCTCGAAGAAGTAGACCGCTTTCCCCAATGGATCTTTCGAATTGCCCGCAACGAGGCGGTGTCGCTGTACCGGCGCAACCGCTTCCGGGCCGAGGATGAGGACGTCGAAGCCGCCAGTGACGTGATGGCGGCGGCGGTTCCATCCGGGCGCTTGGAGCTGACCCTGGCCGTACAGGCTGCGCTCGAGCGTCTCAAGCCCGAACAGCGGGAAGTGGTGGTCCTGAAGGTATATCAGGGCTTTAAATTCCACGAGATCGCGGAGATCCTCGATTCCCCCGTTTCGACCATTAAGTCCCGTCTCTACAGCGCGCTGGAGGCGCTGAAAGTGACGCTGGCTCCAGTAGGGTAGGCGCTCGCGCCTGCCCGGCGGCGGAAAGCCGCGGATTTAGGACCAGCAGTGGATGCTGGCAGGATAGCTGGCTCTGCTGGGAGTCTGGTCCGGCTGTTTCGCTGGGCCGGACAGCATCGCTGCTTTGCGGCGATGGCCGGCGTGGCGCCTGTCGCTACTTAGCGTGCTTGGCGCTTTTTGCTAGTTGTGGACAGGCGGGATTGCCTGCCCCACTGAAGAGGTGACCTTATGTCGAACGCACCACATGATCTGCGGGATTACGTGCTCGACGAGTTGACGCCCCAACAGTGCGCCGAGGTCGAGCAATACCTGGCCACATCGGTCGAGGCCCGCGACGAGGTCGAGCGGCTCCGGCTGACCCAGCGGGCGCTGCTCAGCGTGCCGGACGAAGAACTGCCGCGCCGCATTGCGTTCGTGTCCGACAAGGTTTTCGAGCCCTCGCGCGCTCGGCGGGTGTGGCAGGGCTTTTGGCAAGGCGCACCGCGGCTGGCCTTCGGCATGGCGGCCGTGCTGGCGGTCTTGTTTGCAGGCGCTGGGATCACCCAACCTTCGGTGACGAGCGACGAGAACGGCTGGCGGGTCGCGTTCGGAGCGGCGGCGCCGGCGGAGCTTCCGGTTATGGCGGAGCGTCCGGTGATGGCGGAGCGTTCCGCTGCGGTGGAAGAGGCCCGCGAGCTGACTCCTGAGCAGGTCCGCCAGGTGGCCGAGATCCTGAGCGCGGGCCAAACGCGGCAGCAGGAAGCGCTGGCTGAGCTGGTCCGGTCGGAGACGGTTCGCTCCGACACACAGATGCGGGCCGAGATCGAGCGGATCCGCATCGCTTCCGACGATAATTTTCAGTTTCAGAAAGCGCGCTGGGACGCCCTTGACCGGGCTCTGAATGAAGCGAATACCGTGGCGTCGTTCGGGAGGTAATCACCATGCGGATGCGAGTGCTTTTGCTGGCTTTCGTTGGGGCATCGCTGCTTGCCGCCGAACCCGCCGTCACTAAACCCGGCGTGCGGGATTCGCTCCAGAACGTTGAGCAGACCATGTATCAGCGGCTGCGCGCGAACGAAGTTCTTTCGACGATGTACGTGTTGTGGCGTCCACGCGGGGCTTATCTCGAAGGCTACGGGGCTGTATTCAGCCTGGAGTTGAACCTGGTGCCGATGGGCGACGTCAGTCCGTTTCAGAAGGCCTATAGCGACGAGCAAAAACGCCAGCTCAACGTCCGCAAGCGCCAAAGGCTCGAAGACCTGACCGAACAGGCGCGCGAGATGCTGATGGAAGCCGCCTCGCGATTGGACGCTATCCCCGAAAATGAAAAAGTTGCTTTGGCGGTCACGTTGTTTCACTACAACTGGGAAGACCTGACCGACTTGCCTGCGCAAGTCGTTGTGCAGGCGCAGCGCAGCGCGCTCTTGGCCGGCGCCGCGGGAAGCCTGAGCAAAGCTGATCTGAAGGCCCAGATACAGGAGCGCCGATTCTGAGGCGCGGCGCATGCTTTGACTTGCGCTCCTCCCGGAAGCGGTGATTACCCACTGTGAGTCTGACCCCAACCTCAACGACAAAAACGCAGCCAACCACCGCACCGCCCCGCGGCCGTCTGGGCGAGCGGCTTATCCAGAAGGGTCTGCTTGACTCCGAGGACCTTGAGCGCGCTCTCGAGCTGCAAAAAGAGCGTGGCGACAAGATCGGCAAAATCCTGGTCGACCTGGGCTTTGTAGCGCCCCGTGACGTGCTCGCGACGCTGAGCGAGCAGTTTGGCGTGCCGCTGCTTACCGCGGACGAGCTTCCCGGCGACGTCATCGAGCTCGAGCGGATCACCGCGAAGTACATGCGGCAGTTCCGCTTTATGCCCGTGGAAATTAACGGTTCGACCGTGACGCTGGCGATGGGCGATCCGCTCGACTTCGAGACGCTGGCCACGGTGCGGCGTTTTACCGGGTTGGAAGTTCGCACGGCGCTGGCCGCCGAGCGCGACATCCTCGAAGCGCTCGACCGGCACTACGGCGAGGAGGAAAGAGCCGAGCAGGACGTTGCCGGCGGCGAAGGCGAAGATTCGGCCGACATCGAGCACCTGCGCGATATGGCCAGCGAAGCCCCAGTCATCCGGCTGGTCAATACGATGATCTCGCAGGCGCTTGACCGGCGCGCCAGTGACATTCACATCGAGCCGTTCGAGAAGAATTTTCGGATCCGCTACCGAATTGATGGCGTGCTGCACGAGCAAGACCCCCCGCCCCGCGACCTCAAGGCCGCGGTTACGTCTCGCATCAAGCTGATGGCGCGGCTGAATATCGCCGAACGGCGCCTTCCGCAAGACGGCCGCATCAAGATCAAGGTCATGGGGCACGAAGTCGATTTGCGTGTGTCGACCTTGCCGACCCTCTACGGCGAAAGCGTCGTGATGCGCTTGCTCGACCGCAGCGCCGGCAATTTCTACGACCTCGGCCGGCTGGGCTTCGACGAGCACATGCTTGCGCGCATGGAGTTTTATACGCAGTTGCCGCACGGGATTTTTCTCGTGACCGGCCCGACCGGCAGCGGCAAATCGACCACCTTGTACTCGGCGCTGAAGCGCATCAACGGTCCCGACAAGAAGATCATCACGATCGAAGACCCGGTTGAGTATCAGATGGACGGCATCAACCAGATTCATGTCAACCCGCAAATCGGACTGACGTTCGCCGCCGGGCTGCGCCACATCGTCCGCCAGGACCCCGACGTGATCATGGTCGGAGAAATTCGCGACCGCGAGACAGCCGACATTGCGATCCGCTCAGCGTTGACGGGCCACTTCGTCTACTCGACGCTGCACACCAACGACGCGCCGAGCGCCATCACGCGCCTGACGGATATGGGCGTTGAGAACTACCTGATTACCTCGTCGGTAGTCGGCGTGCTGGCGCAGCGGCTGGTGCGCTGTATTTGCGAGCCATGCCGCGCGAAGGCCGAGATCGTCAACGCGCCCGACGGCCGCCGGATTCAATCCTGGCGCGGGTCCGGCTGTGAGAACTGCATGGGGACGGGTTACCGGGGCCGCGTCGCGATCTTCGAAATGATGGAGCTGAACGAGGACATGCGCAAGCTGATCATGAGCGGCGCCGATGCCGGGGATTTGACCCTCGCCGCCCGCAAGAACGGTATGCAGAGTCTGCGCGACGACGGCTGGGAGAAGGTGGAGCGTGGGGTGACCACGATGGATGAGGTGATTCGGGTGACGCAGGAGTTTTAGGCCGTTGATCGGTTGATCTGTTGATCGGTTGATCCGTCGGCCCGGTCACGTTGTTTTGGGTGGCGGTCTACGATTGGCATGGAGGGTGGTTTCGCCCTGGTTGGAGGCCTCGATGACGCGCCGGCAGCAGGCACATTTCCGAGTTTGCATGGACTGTCGAGGATTGGCGCACACTCCGAGCCCCGCAGGGGCGGCATGCTTGTAGCCCGGGGCGGAAGCCCCGGGTTGAGAAAACCCTATGCCCGACACGTACACAAATCTTCTCGTGCATGTCGTGTTTTCCACGAAGAGTCGCGACAAGAACCTCACCGCCGATGTGAGACGGGAACTCTATTCCTATCTGACGGCTTTGACACGCAAGAGCGGGTCCAAAGCGCTGGCTGCGAACGGCGGCTTGGACCATGTTCATTTGCTGGTGCTGCTGCCTCCAAACGTGACGATCTCCGATCTGGTTCGGTTCCTGAAGGCGAATTCGTCCCGCTGGATTCGCGGTAAGTTCAACCGCACGTTTGCCTGGCAGAGCGGCTATGGAGCGTTCAGTGTAAGCCGGTCGCGGTTCGGAGAGGTTCGCGACTACATTGACGGACAAGTGGAGCACCACAAGCGTGTGAGTTTTGAGAACGAATTCGTTTCGTTGCTGAAGCGCAATGAAATCGAATTTGAAAGTGAGCGATTGTGGGTATAGGCTAGGCGAGGGAATTCGAAGAGATGCCGCCCCCTCCGGGGCTCAAAGGAAGAGGTGGCCGGCAATTTACCCGAGGCTTCCGCCCCGGGCTACAAGCATGACGCCCCTGCGGGGCTCGCTGTAGAGTCGGGACAGCACCTCGCTGCCTGAGCCCCCATCGGTGCCTGAGCCCCACACCGGCGACTGGCCCGACATCGGTAACTGGCCCCACAACTCGTGTCGTCAGGAACCGACACGGATTAACAATCAACCGATCAACCGATCAACGGATGAGCACCTACCACTACAAAGCCCTGGCCGCCGATGGCAAAACCCTGACGGGCACTTTGGCCGTTGACGACGACCGCTCGGCGGCGCGCGAGCTGCGCCGGCAGGGGCTTACTCCCGTGTTCATCGGGACGTCCCGGCCTGGCGGGCTTTCCCTCAAGCTTCCGGAGTTCACCAAGCGCCGCTCGCATGACGTTCTGCATTTCACTCAGGAAATGGCCACGCTGCTCAATGCGGGCGTGCCTCTTGACCGGGCTTTGACGATTACTTCGGAGATCACCGAGCGGCTGCAGTTCCGCTTCGTGATCGGCGATCTGCTCAAGTCGTTGCGCGGCGGTAAATCGTTTGCGGAGAGTCTGGCCGCCCAGGAAGGTGTTTTCTCCGAGCTCTACGTCAGCATGGTGCGGGCTGGCGAAGTGAGCGGCTCGCTGCCGCTGGTGATGGACCGGCTTGCCGACTTTGAGCGCTCGCGCGATGAGTTGCGCGGCTATATTATTTCGTCGCTCACCTATCCGGCGCTGCTGACGCTGGTCGGCGCGGGGTCGATCTTCGTGCTGCTGCGGTTTGTCATTCCGCGCTTCGCCGAGGCGTTTACGACGTCGAACATTGCCATGCCGCTGCCGATGCAGGTGCTGCTCGGCGTCAGCGATTTCGTGCGCACATTCGGCTGGATATTTTTTGTGCTGCTGATCGGCGCCGTGATCGGCTGGCGCGTCTGGGTCCGCTCACCCGAAGGCCGGTTGGGATGGGACCGCCTTCGCTTGCGGACTCCGCTTCTCGGGGCGGCGCTGCTCAAGGCCGATACGGCCCGCTTCGCGCGCGCCATGGCGACGCTTGTGGCTAACGGCGTGCCGCTGGTGCAATCGATCGGCATCACCAAAGGCATTCTGACGAATCGCGTACTGTCGCAGGCTCTCGACCCCGTCGCACAAGGCATCAAGCGCGGCGAAGGCATCGCGGCGCCGCTGCGCAAGACCGGCAAATTCCCGGCGCTCGCGGGGCACCTGCTGACCGTTGGGGAAGAGACCGGCCATCTCGACCGCATGTTCGAGCGCATGGCCGACATCTACGACAAAGATACGCGCGAAGCGGTAAAACGATTCACAGCCCTGTTCGAGCCGATCGTGATCCTGATCATGGGCATCATCGTTGGCGCGATGATCCTGAGTATCATGCTGGCGATTACCAGCGTGAACCAGTTGGGCATGTGAGGACCCGTTGATCGGTTGATCCGTTGATCGGTTGATCCGGCTGGAGCCCCTGGTTGGCGTGATTGGTAAGGCGGCCAAGCCCTGCGATTCGGGATCCTCAGAGGTCGCGGGGAAGACAGCGGAAAGGCGGTAATCGCCAACCGATTGCCACCTCGGCCCCGGGCGGATAAACCGATCAACCAATCAACGGATGAACCGGGGGAGACGACGGCGGATCGACAATCGCCAACCGACTGCCACCTCGGTTCAGGGCGGATCAACGGATCAACCGATCAACGGATGAACCGGCTATCATTTTTCTGTAGGAGCAGCTCATGAACCGTAGCCAGCGTCAGAACCACCGCACCCGAGGCATCACGCTGATCGAGATGCTGGTCGTGATCTCGATCATCGCCTTGTTTTCGGCGATCGCTTTTCAGCGCCTCGCGCCGGCTCTCGATCAGGGCCGCCGGGCCGCGGCCAAGACGCAAATCGAGGCCTTCAACGCCGCCTTGCAGCGTTTCAATATCGAGCACGGCCGCTTTCCAAACGAGGAAGAAGGCTTGCAGTCGCTGCGGCCGTTTCTGGCGAAGGATATCCCGAACGATCCCTGGGACCGGCCCTACGTGTATCGCTTTCCCGGCGAGCATGGCCCCGAGCCCGACGTGATGAGCTATGGCGCCGACGGCCAGCCGGGCGGGGAAGAGAACAACGAGGACATTCTGAGCTGGAAGTGAGTTCCGTTGATCGGTTTATCTGTTGATCGGTTGATCCGCTCGTGTTCAGGCCTTGCGGCTTAAGGTCCGGTTTGTTTGTGGCGCCTTTCATCGAAACGCACTGTACTGGCAGGGATCGTGCGCATCGCCTGGTCTCGGGGCCGTATTGCGGGTCTACGGGACGACGTTTCCGCGGATCAACCGATCAACGGATCAACCGGTCAACGTCCAGCGGCATCACTCTCATCGAGCTTCTCGTCGTCGTCGCGATCATTGGACTGATGACGGCGATTTCCTTTCCGACGCTGACCACGGGGCTCGACGGGTTTCGACTGCGTGGGGCGGTTGACCGCGCCGCCAACTTGTTTCAACAGGCTCGTCAGGAAGCCGACCGCCGCCAGCAGCCGGTGCAACTCACGGCCGATCCGCGCGCGAATGAGCTACGCGCGCTGGCCGTCGATTCGAGTTGGCGCGAGGCCCTCTCACTTGAGGACGGTATCCGCATTGTTGTGCCCGCAGCCGAACAGCACTGGGTGCTGTATCCGGCGACCCCGCCGCCACAAGTCCGCCTGTTGTTGGAGGCACAAACGGGCGGCAGACGCGGCTTCTCGATCAATGTTTTCACCGGCGTAGCGGATGACTGGAAAGGACCGGCAGGGCAGTAGCGGCCGGCGGTTCGACTTTTTCCCGCTTTCAGGCGTCTCTGTTGCGAAGGCCGCGCGCAACCGGTGAAGGCGCGTTCCTCAGATTTCGCGGGCAAGATTAGCCCCCCGAGGGCGGGACCACTCAGCCGATTCAGGCCCTTTCTTGTTTGTAGCCACGGTTGTTTGGGGACCCGAACGCGTTTAGTTTGTAGACCCTACCCTTGCGGGTGAGGCGCGGGTCGCCTGCGGCGATTTGCCGCTTTTGGAACCCATGAACTTCTTACGAGCAACAGCGCCGTACGATCCCAGGGGAGCAACCGGTCCCGGCGGGCCAGATCCGTGCGGATCAACCGATCAACGGATCAACCGATCAACGGCACCGAACCGATCAACGGAATCCGGCTTCACACTGCTCGAAGTGATCGTCGCCACCGCCATCATGGCGATCGCCGTAATCGGCCTGCTGGCGCTGGTCAGCAGCTCGCTGGCGAACGCCGCGCGAGTCAAGGAATACGACCGGGCCGCGATGTTGGCGCGCCATCAGATGGGCGAGTTGATGGTCAGCGACCCACTGCCGCTGGGAGCGGATCTGTCGGGGAAATTTGACGATTCCACGGGCTGGCAGGCGCGCGCCGAGCCCTTTGACGCCCCCGCCAGCAAACAGGCTGGGCAGCCGATGCTGGTGCGGATTCAGCTCAGCATCTGGTGGGAGTCGGAGGGCCGCCGCAAATCCGTGGAGTTCGAGAGCTATCGCCGCATCATGATGCGCCCGGAACAACAGATGTAGCTTCGAGCGCAAGGCCGTCAGCCATGAACTTCGATAGAACGGCCGCCGCACAGAATTCCCGGGTCCCTTTCTTCCAGGCATTGATGTCGTTGACTCAAAAAACAGGGCCGTCGTTAAACGGAACGGGTCGGCCACGAACCTCGCCGGTGGCCTGCGCTCAACCGTTACCCCGCGGCTGGCTGTCTGGTGCACAGGCCACTCCGCGAGCCTTTGGCCGGGCCGGCGCCTCCGCGGATCAACCGATCAACCGATCAACCGATCAGCTCAGCCGCTCCCGGCGCGGAATGACCCTGATCGAAATCCTGGTCGCCGTCAGCCTGATGGGCCTGCTTGCCGTGGCCATGGTCACCGCTTTGACGGTCGGCGCCGGGGCCTGGCAGGACGCGCGGACTCGCCTCACGCTTGACCGCCGCATCGCCTCCGCAAACGAAATTTTCTATGCCGAGTTCGAAGGAATCCTGCCGGTGGAAACCCGGCCTGATCCCTCGGGCGCGGCAACCGTTCCCCGGGCGGTGTTTTTTCAGGGCACGCCGGAGTCGATGCGCTTCGTCAGCGACTATTCGTTGACCGCTGGGCGGCGCGGCGGCCTGCGCTTGGTGGAGCTGCAAATTTCGGAAACCAGCCGGGGCCGGCGGGTGCTCATCAACGAGCAGCCCTACCGCGGCCCTGCTGACCTGGCCGGGATTATTCAGGGCGTAGACCGCGACGCTTTTGCCGGCGGCCTGCGTCTAGTGTTCGCGCCCATTCAGCCGCGTCCCACGTCGCTGATTCTCGCCGATGAACTCCAAGAGTGCCGTTTTTCCTATCTGCGTCCTGCCCGGAACTACGCGGCGCCGGCATTATGGATTCCCGAGTGGACCGAGCTCATGGAGCTGCCGGGCGCCATTCGCGTCGAGATGATGCCGCGACAAGACGAAGCTCGACTGCTGCCGGTGACGATCACGGCTCCTATCCGAGCGCGGCCGGCGCTGGCGGGTGGAGGGGGCGGATGAGTCGCACGCGGGGCATACAACGGCCCACAAAGGCTCTAAGTCGGTCTCCCCGGCGCGCCGGCTCGTGCCAGAACGCCAGATACCGCAACGCCCGACGCGGCAGCGCCCTGCTCGCCGTGCTTTGGCTGTCGCTGGCGCTTTCGGCGATCGCCTTCGCACTTTCGAGAACCGTCCGCACCGAGTTCGACCGCACCGCCCTCAACGTAGAGTCCACGAAAGCGTACTTTTTAGCCCAGGCAGGGATTGAGGCAGCCATCCTCCGCATTGGCGCCCCTGGGCGCTTTGAGAATCCTTTCCGGCCCGGGCAGCGCTTTCTTGCCTTCGCCTTCCCGGCCGGGCAGGTCGAGGTCGAAATCATCGGCGAAACCGGCAAGCTCAGCCTGCGCAGCGCCTCGCCGGAAGCCCTGGCGCGTTTGTTTACGGTCTGCCGGATCGATCCTGCCGATGCGGCGGCTCTGGCGGCCCAGATCGTCGAAGCCCGTCAGGGGGGAAATTCGACAGGATCTTCGTCTTTCTTCACCCCGGGGGCGTCCTATCTCCAGTTGGAGGAGTTGCTGCGGGTTCCAGGGATGACCCCCGACATGCTGTACGGTAGCTACCGCGACGTTCGAGGCATCCCAGTCCGCATCGGCGGCTTGAGGCCGCATCTCACGTTCGAGGTCGGTGGCACTGTCAACGCCAACTACGCGTCGCGCGAGTTGCTGCAGGCCGCGGGGCTTCCCGATGCGGTGGTCGAGAGCATCGAGCAGATTCGGCGGCAGCGGCCCTTGCAGGCAGGCGACCCGGGGACCGAAGCGCTGAGCGCGGGCGACGCGGTGATCCGGCTTGGCTTCGGAGGGGCGCCCACGGCCTACACGCTTCAGGCCACCGCGCGGCTGGCAAACAGCCGGACGACTCGCACCGTGGCCGCCGTCGCCAAAACGGGCGTCTCACGGCGGTTCACCTGGGAGATCGTTCGCTGGTACGGCGAGGCGCAATAACACGGCACTGACTTTTTGATCGCATGAACTTGAAACCCATATTCCGGCTGGGCAGCGGCTGCGGCATCGATATCCACGGTGAACAGCTTTGCGTCGTGGCGGTCAAGTCTCGCCCCGCGGGCGTTACCGTGCTCGGGGCAACGAATCTGGATAACTTCCGCCATCGCCCGCCGCACGAGTGGGGCGCTGAATACGCCTCGTTTCTGAAGGATCACGGACTGACGCATCTTTCCGCCACCGTGGCGCTGCCGCGCGACGAAGTCATCGTGCGGCAATTGCTGCTGCCTCCGGTTTCGGGCAAGGAACTCGCCGCGGCGGTGCGCTACCAGTTGGACGCCCTGCACCCGTTCCCCGAGGACGAGGTCTACCACGCTTTCGCGCCGCTGCGGGAACCCGGCGAGGGAACGGGACAGCTTCCGGTGGCCGTAGCCATCGCCGAGAAATCGCGCGTCGACGGCTACGCCGGCCTGTTCGAATCGGCCGGCATCGCCGTCGCCGCGTTTACGGTCAGTGATGCGGCTTTGGCGGCGGCGTTGCGGGTGCGCTGGAACAACCCGCCGCGGCCGTTCGTAATCGCGCATTTTCGCAACGGCTCTATGGAGGTATACGGCGAAGCGGAGGAGCGGCCGCTGTGGACGACGCAGTTCGACCTAGCCACGATGTCTCCGGCGCGAGCTTTACAGGTGGCGGCGGCGGAGTTGCGTTTGGACCCCGCCGAGCCCGCAGCGCTGGTGGTCTGCGGCGACTCCATTTCCGGGCGCGATACCTCCGGGCCCACTGCTTCCGGGCACAATGCTTCCCGGGCCGATGCGGAAATTGATCTGGAAGCGGAGCCTTCGCCGGCCGACAAGCTGACCGCCGCGGTCCCGGCCGCCTTTCAGTTGCGCTCGGTTGCCGAGATGCTGCCCTCTCCGATCCAGAGTCCGGCGGGTTTCGATCTACGCGCGGATGCTACGGCGTTCGCCGTTGCGCTGGAATCGGCCTGCCCGCGGCTGGGTTGGCGAGCGAATCTGCTGCCGGAGGAGAGGCGCAAGACCGATTCGCGCTGGATGTATGCTCCGACCGCGGCGTTGGCGGCGGCGCTGCTGCTGCTGGCGGTTGCCTTCGCGGTGCGGCCCGTCATTCAGGATCGCAGCTATCTGGCGGCCGTCGAAGCGGAATCGGCGCGGTTCGAGCAGACGGTGCAGAACGTTGAGCAAGCCGAGGAACAGAGCGGCTTCGTGCGGCGGCGTCTGGCGCGGTTGCAAAGCCAACAGCAGCGCGCCGAAGCCGACCTTCGAATTTTGCGGGAGCTTTCCGAACTCGTTCCGGACAACGTCTGGCTGCGAAACGTGGAAATCAATGACAACGGGGCGCTGCTTGCGGGCCAGGCGCCGGCCGCGGCGCCGTTGCTTGGGGTTTTGGACGCCGCGGCGAATCTGACGGACGCTTCCTTTACGAGCTCGCTCGTGAAGTCCGGTTCGGGCGAGATGTTTCAGATCGGCGTGCGGCGATCTAACGATGATTCGGCAAAAACGGCGCCGGCGCCCGCCGCAGCGGCCGCAAGTCCCGCCGCGCAGCCGCCGCCTGCCGCCAGAGAAGAAGCCAGCGAGACTTTGAACACCGTTTCGGGCGAGGAACCGGCCGCCACGGAGGGCAACAACTGATGGCGGGGCAACTCAAGTCGCGAGACCGGCGAGCGTTGCTGCTGTTGGGCGGAGCGTTGGCCATTGCGGCGGTATTTCAGCTCGACTGGTTTGCTCCCGCGGCTGGGCCGGCCGCTTCGGGCTCGTCGATTGAAGCCGCTGAGCAGCGTCTGCTGCTGGCCCAGGTGAAGGCGCGGCAGTTGCCGCTGGCCGAAGCGGAGCTCGACGCGGTCAAGCGCCAGCTCGACGTTCTCGAGCAGGGATTGTTGAAGTCCGAAACAGCCTCTCTGGCGCAAGCCGAAATGCAACAGCTTGTCGGGGATCTGCTGTCCGCCGAGGGAATTTCGATGGAGTCGTCGCAGTTCGGCGCCGTGCAGCTCGACGGCGAGGACTATGCGCAGGTGCCGCTCAACGTGAACTTCCAGTGCGGCATCGAGCAGTTGGTCAACCTGATGGCGGCGGTGGCTAACGGACCGCAGTTGCTGGCGACGCGCCGCATCCGGGTGACGCCGGAAAACCTGGCGACCAAGAGCGTTCGCGTGCAGCTCACCGTTGCCGGGCTGCTGCCCGCTGAGCGCACTCCGGAGCTGAAGCGAAAGGCGTCCGGAGCGGGGGCCGCCCCATGAAGAGAAAATTGATCTTGCTCAACCTGGCGCTGCTGGCGTTGCTCGCGGCCGGCGGACTCAAATTCAACCGCCGCGTCGAGCAGGCCGATGCACGCTACGAAATCCTGCAGCGGTTCGATGAACCCAAGGAGGCGCCGGCCTTTCCTTCGCCGGAAGCGCGCGGCCGCGTCCGCCAGGCCGACTTTCTGCCGATCGTCGATCGCATGCTGTTCTACGAGGACCGCAACGCCATCGTCGAAGTCGAAGCGCCCTCGGAAAAAGTCGTGGTGCGCCCCGATCTGCCGGTGCTGAGCGGCGTGATGAATTTGGGCGAGGGGCCGATTGTGCTGATGGCGGACACGCCGAAAGATTATCCCCGGCCTGTCGCAATCGGCGAAAAGGTCGGCGAGTACACATTTCTTGGCCTGGCCGGAGACAAGCTCAAGCTGGCCTGGCAAGGCGAGCAGTTCGAAGTGTCGCAAGACAGCCTAGCGGGTGAGCTGGCAAGCAACACGCCCGGCGCCGCGAGGTCGGCCGGCGCCAGCGGCGGCGGCTCAGCGGCGCGCCGCGCGGCGGCCAGCCGGCGCCGGGAAACCCGACCGGAAACCAATGCGCAGCCCGAAACGCGCAACGAGATCGGGGGCCGCTACAACATCGGCACCGAGATTCGGCCGGGCGTCTTCCGCGCCGACCCGCGCGACAACACTCCGGCCGGAACGGAGTTCGAAGGCTACCGCAAGGTGGTCAATCCCACGCCATTCGGCAATCAGTCCTGGTGGGTGCGCAAGGACGCGCAGGATCAGCAACGGTAGCAACCACACAGGGAACGGCGGCGATCTCTCAAGCCGCCGGCCCGAGGAGAAACCATCGTGATGAAACATTTTGTAGTCGTGCTTTTGGCGTTGGGCGTTTCCGGCGCGGCATTCGCCGAAACCGAGAAGGCAGCCAAGCCCGAAGCGCGGGAGGCGAAAGCCAAGCCGGCCGCAGAGAAGGCCAGCGGGGATGTAAAGACCAAACAGACGCCCTTTGGGCCGGCGAAAGTGACGCCCGCGGAGCCATTGCCGGCGGCTGAGCTTTCGGACGATCCGTTCATCTGGGCCGAAGAAAAAGGCGATCTGGTGGTGTTTCGACGCAAAACGCCCTTTGGCGCGCAGGTTTGGAAGAAAAAGAAATCCGAGCTGACCGCCGATGAGCAAGCGATTCTGGCGCGCGGACCGCAGCCCGAGGAGAAGCCGGTGGCGGCCAAACCCAAACCCGCCTCCAAGGCCAAGTCCGCCAAGGCGAAAGCGCCCGACAAGAAGTGATTCCCGCCTTGCGGTGCGGCGAAGCGCGGCCTGTTGGCTGCGAACTCTGCCGCGGCTATTAAGGAAACAGGTGAAGCGGTGACCGGCTATCTCAGACTCCCCTATGTGCTCTCGTGGGCGCTCGCCGCTGTGTTTGCAGTGTCGTGCGCGCCGGCGCTGGTTTGGGCCCAGGCGGCGCCGGGCCAAACTCCGGCGCAACAGACTCCGGCGGGCCAGCAGCAGCCAGCCGCTGCACAAGCCCAGCAACCCGCGGCGGCACAACAGCAAGCGCCGCCGGTCGAGACGGCGCCTGCCGAAGCGGATACAACACCCCCTCAGGACCCGCAGGCGCCCCCTCAGGACCCTCAGGCCGCTCCTGAAACCGGCAACCAAGCCGATGACGCCCAAGCCCAGGAACCGGGCGACGCTCAAGCTCAGCAACAGACACAGGCCGCGGCGGAAGCATCCGCCGGCGTAGCCTTCCGCCTGAGGCGCGGCGTGAGTCTGTTTGAGGTGATCGACATTTTCGCCCAGCGCCTCAAGATCAACTACGTCATCGACCCCTCGGTGCCCACCGATGGGTCGGTCACCATCAGCACCTACGGCACGCTCGAGCAGGATGATTTGTTCCCGCTGTTTGAAACGATCTTGCGCATGAACGGCCTGGTCGCCGTGCAGGTCGGCAGCGTCTACCGCGTCGTGCCGCTCGAAGGAGCCCAAAGGCTTCCCATCGCGCCGCAGGCAGCCGCAGGCGAAAGCATCCCCGAGGATGAGCGGCTGGTGCTCAACGTCGTACGGCTCCGTTACTCAACTGCCGCCGACGTAGACGCGGTGCTCAGGCCGTTTCTTGGCGAGGGCGGCAGCATGGTGCCCATCGCCAAGGCGAATACCTTGCTCATTCTCGACAATAGCCGCAGCATGCGCCGCACGATGGAGCTGATCGCGCTGTTTGACACCGAATCGATGAGCGAGCAGCGTATGCGGGTTTTCACAATCGAAAACGGCCTGGCCAGCGTGATCGCGCAAGAACTCGAGGAGATCTTTACCGCGCTTTCGCTCTCGGAGGATGCTACGGCGATTCGCTTCGTTCCTTTGCAGCGCATCAATTCGCTTTTGGTCGTCAGCGGCAGCGCCAGCGTGTTCCAGGAGGTCGAAAACTGGGTCAAGCGGCTGGATAAGACCGTCACGGTTGGGGGCGTCAGGAACTTTGTCTATCGGGTTCAGTATGGGATGGCCACCAACCTCGCATCGACGCTGCTTCGCTTGTATGGATTTGGCGGTGGCTATGGTGGCGGCTTCGGCGAAGGCTATGGCGGTGGATACGGCGGTGGATACGGCGGCGGTTTCCAGGGCGGCTACGGAGGCGGTGGCATGGGCGGCCAGTTCGGGGGCGGCCAGTTCGGGGGGCAGGGCATGGGCGGCATGGGTATGGGTGGCATGCAGGGTGGCTTTGGCTCCAGCGGCATGATTCGGCTGCCGGGTGACGTCATCGTGAATCCTCCGGCCGGCCAGGCAGGGCCCGCCGCGCCCACCGACCAGACTGGCCAGACGCTAGGGGCCGAAGCCTTGACGGCTAGCGGCGACACCGGCCGCGGTATTCGCATCGTCGCCGACCCGGTCAACAACCTCATCGTCGTTCAAGGCACGCAGCAGGAATGGGAAGTCATTCACCGCACGCTCCGCCAACTGGACTTTCCTCCGCGCCAGGTTCTGATCCAGGCCAAGGTTTATGAGGTTTCGCTCACCGGAGCCCTGTCGTCCGGCGTCGAAGCCTACCTGGCGCGACGCGGTGGAACAAACACCTTGGCGGAAAGGAAACCCCTCGGAAGTCTTGTCAATGGGTCCACGAGCCTTACGATCGGCGCTTTGGTTGGCAACACCCGGGAACTGGCGCTCTACCTTACCGCCAGCCAGGGTGAAGGCCGTACCCGTGTTTTGTCGGCGCCGTCATTGATAGCTACCGACAATATCGCAGCCTCCATCACGGTTGGACAATCAGTTCCAACTCTCTCTTCGCAGGCTGTTGCCGGCGGCGCGCAGTCCGAGGGTTCGTCGCTTTTCACCAACACCGTTTCTAATGTGCAAACCGGTGTCACCTTGTCGGTGACCGCGCGTGTGAACGCTTCGGGCATCATTACGATGGAGGTCAATCAAGAGGTCAGCAATCCGCAGGCGCCGGCCTCGCCCTCCGCCATTCAATCGCCCAGTATTGACCGCCGCAGCGTGCGAACCCAGATCACGGTGAGCGATGGGGATACGGTCGCCATCGCGGGCATCATCCAAGAGACGGACATATATAGCCGCGACGGAGTTCCCGGATTGATGAGGGTTCCAATACTGGGCGGTCTGTTCGGCGGCAGAAGCTCAAGCAAAGCACGGACCGAACTCGTCGTGATGCTAACGCCGCGTGTGATCTATGATGAAACCGAGCTTGTCTCAGCCGGCGAGGAGCTCAAAAGCGGCCTGCGTTCGATTCGCAAAATCATCCACTGAGCATTGTCTGAGCACAGTCCCTGGCATGGCGACTCTGGCGTCCCGCTCCGCTCGGGCCTGGACCTTAATCCTGCCAGGAAAGAGCCCTTAGTGGCCATTCGGGAGCTCTTTCACTCCATTGGCAAGCGCCTCGCTACCGTTCGGGCATAACTTCAGCAACAGCGCGGAAAAATGTTGCGCCAAACCTTGGAACCCGATATTATGGCGGGGAGATCGGTCCTCGGCCCGTAGCCGTTCGCACTTGACGTGCGACAAAACGGTATGGTACTAGTGGACTGGCAGCGCATATTTTGCGCGGTTCCGTGAAGGTGGGTCTGATTAGGAGAAACAGAAGGTTCCGTTTGCCGCTTTGACAAGCGGTGTCTCTGTCTTTCTTACTTCTTTTCCGCCTGACCCGTTTCCGACAAGCTTCTTTTGCCTCACTCCGGTGAGGCTGGAAGTTCCAAAACGAACCGCGTAACCCGTGCGCCAGGTTTCTGGTTTTCAAAACTTCTTGTGGAATTTAGAGGAGAGCAAAAGATGGCAGCTTTGAAAAAGAGCTCGATTCTGCTCGCAGTGGCCATGCTGGTACTGATGAGCAGCGGCACAGCCAACGCACAGGCCCCGCTTACCGTGGGAACTATTTCCTGTTTTGCGACGGCAACGCCGGTAACGGTGCGAGCTGAAGGAATCGCGGAGTTGGTCGGTGACATCGTGCTGACCTGCACCAACCTGGTTCCGGCGGCTGGCGGCACCTTCAGGAACTACCTGACGACGAACATCAGCGTTTCGCTGGCGGGCGTCAACGTCACGAACAACATCAATTTCGGCCAGGGCTCCAACGTGCTCGACACGGTGCTCATCGTCAATGGCAACAACACTATTGACCTGGGCAACGGCGCCTTCGTTGCGGGCACCGAGGCCACTCCGGCACCCCTGTTCCCGGCGATCGGCTCCGGACTTGACGAGCGCTTCCAGCGCCCGCAGTACGGCACGCTGGCCGCCAATAACCGCGTGGAGTGGAATGGCGTTCAGTTCCCGGTTCCTGGCGCGCCCAACGGCGCCACCGCGATCACCAACGGTTTTTGCGGTACCGATGCCGACCCCAACCCCGACGACTTCACCAACAACCCGCTGGGTTGTTTCCCCTACACCACGAACATCCGTATCACCTCCATGCGCGCCAACGCCTCGCAGCTCGGCGTGCCTGGCCAAGCGACGTTCCCGTCGACCCAGGTGACTGCGTTTGTGTCGATCACGGGTGAGACGCTGCCTCCGATCAGCAACAACGTCCTCAATGTGGCGGTTCCGCTGCTCGGACTGCTCGTGGATGTGGATGGCGCGATCGCCGGTCTGCAGTGCGTGGACGTAGAAAGCCAGACCGTCACTGTGGAGCTCGAAGAAGGTTTTGCTACCTCGTTCAAGACCCTCGGCGTGCCGACTTCGGCGCCTGGCGACACCCAGGACGAGTCGGGTTACTTCGCCCCAGGGTCGAACAACGGCGGCGGCGCTTCTCAAGCCACACGCTTTATCGCCCGCTTCTTCAACATTCCGCAGGGTGTTGTGATCACGGTTCCCGAAACGGTGACTAACCTCGACGGCGTGAACCAACTGGTTCTGCAGCTTGTTGAGGGCACCGACGCCAACGGCGCCGGCGGCACGGTTTCCGGTGGAGGCGGTACGCAAGACGTCTCGTTGTCCGGTGGATTCGGCGTTGCAGTCTACGAAGTGCTGCACTCCAACCCGTCGGCCTTGGAGAACGTGGACTTCAATGTCCTCGTCTCATGGGAGGCTGACACCGCCAATGATCTTCCGGCTATCGGAAGCGGTCAGATTTCTGTCTCGTTCGCACCGGTCAGCACGGTGTTGACGGCCAGCTCTGGCGCGCCCGAACCGAGATTCATTGATACGAATCCTGATCCGCAGACGATCGTCACCATCTCCCGGTGTACGACAACTATCCTGTTCCCGTTCGTGACCAACCAGTCGGCGTTCGATACCGGCCTGGTCATCTCGAACACTTCGGACGACTGGGGTCTTATGGACTCCGAGCCGCAGGATGGCGCCTGCACGATCCACCACATCGGTACGACCACCGGTGGCGGCGCATCACCGCCTGACGCGACCTCGACTGTCATCGCCGCTGGCGAGCAGTTGATCTGGACCCTGTCGGGTGGAAACCCGGCCCAGGGTGTTGCCGAGGCTTCGGAATTCCAGGGCTACATCATTGCAGTCTGCGAATTCCAGTACGGTCACGGCTTCGCGTTCATCACCAATGGCTTTGGCGGCATCCCGACCATCGCTCATGGCTACCTGGCGCTCATCATTCCGTTCGACGGCTCGACCCGCCGCGCGGGTGATTGGCACTACGATGCCGACAGCAACGGCTTCCTTTCGGATGGCTTTGGCGAGCGTTTGGCTCACTAATAGCGATCTAGAATCAAAAGCCGTTCGGCTTATCCAAGACTCGAGGGGGGCTCACAGAGCCCCCCTCTTGTCATTTCTGACCACCGCGGCTCATTGCTGCCAAGCCCGCACAGGCGGCCTTCGCCCCTTCGCGAGCAGCGGCCGCGCTCTGGGCCTTCCTGACGGCCTCAAGCGCTCTAGCCCACGGCCAGGCCGCCGTAGAGCCACCCTAGATCCACCGCGGCTCTACACCCCGCGCCAAAGCCGCAGCGTTCCCGTTTTGTGCGCCGCAGGCCATCGCCTGCCCGGATTTTCCTTGCGGGCTTTTCGATCGAGACCAAAACTTGGTATGATCCTCTATCAGCCCGCTCTCCGGCCTTTCCGCGTCCACTCGCTCCGTCCTTAGAGAGGAACCCTGATGTTTTCGATCCGGACTGCATTCGTGTGTTTAGGGCTGCTGCTGGCGAACGCGGCGCAGCTCGCTGCCGAAGACCGAATCTTTCTCTTCTCGCCAGGCTCCGCCGAAATCAACGTGTTGAACGCGGCCACCCTGACCTCGTCCGGGTCGATCGAGATTCCTCCGAACAATCCCATCGTGCTGGCTCCGGCCGACGGCTCGAAGTATTACGTCGTGCGCCAGAGCCCAACAGACACCGTTGCGGTTGTCGACCCAGCCACGCTGGCCGTCACCAAGACGATCAGCCTGGGGACCAACGCATCCGATGCTGTTATCACGCCGGATGGAAAGTACCTCCTGGTAGCCGCCGGATCGCTGCGCGTGTTCAGCACGGCTACCGACGAAGAAGTGAGCGCACCGATCCCGGTGGGCGGCGCTCCGACACAGATCCTGGTTAACAACCCGTCGACGCGCGCCTACATCCTGGCCAACTCGGGGCACTCGATCCAGCTCATCGATCTGGTGAACTTGACCCGGTCTCACGCCATCGGCACCAGCATCGTCGGCACTGTCAGCACGATGGCGCTCACCGAGGACGATTCGCGCTTAGTAGCCGTGTCGTCAGACGGCTTGAAACAGTTCCGCTCCACGGATCTGAAGTTGCTCAACGTGACGCCTTTTGGAAGTTTCAACATCGTCCGCGGCCGGTTGGCATTGGTTCCCGGGAGCCAGTTCGCGTTCGTGGAAAATGGAGGCTCGCCGCCCAGTGTGACCTCACTGTTGGTCGGACTTGACAACAGGCAGGTACGCCACCTGGGTGAAATCAGTAACACAAACCTCGACCAGATCACGCCCCTGGACGGGACCAGCGCCTACGCAGTCGAGTCGGGTGTCGGGCTGGTGAAGATCGTGTTTACGAACCCTGCTTTGCCGACCATCGAGACCGTATTGCCCGGCTTTACGGCCGCCACGCTCACGCTTTCCCCCAACCGAAGGTTCCTGTACGCCTCATCGCCGGGCAACTCGCGAGTGACGCGTTTAGAAATTGAGACCAACACCATCACGCACGGCGTGACCGTGACGGCCCCACCCGCTTCTCACGGTATGCTGTTTGATCCCGTTAGCGGGCCTCCCGCGAGACTGGTGGTGAACGGCGGCGACAATCAGTCGATCGGGCCGGACAAAGACCTCCCGGTTGAGCTTTCCGTGAAGGCCCTCTCGTCGGATGGCTCCCCGATGGCGGGGCAGTCGATCTTTTTCAGTGTGAATGGCGGCGTTCCGCTCGAAATCAACCCCACGGATGTCGTCGTGACCAACCAGCGCGGCATCGCCGCGATCAAGGTTCGCGTTCCGCCCCTGTCGGTCATCGACGCCGCCAAGTCGGCTCAGAAGGCATCCGTCCAGAAAGTAGGGCTCACGGATAGCCCTCCGGTCAGCGAGCAGGCAACCGATGACCCCATACTGTCGGTCTCGATTACGGCCAATGCGGGTGGCGCCGTTCCTGTTGGTTTCACCGTGAACGTAGTGCGCGCCGTCGGGCTAGTGAAGCTGAGCGGAGACCATCAGGTCGTGACGCGGGGCGAGCGTTTCCCGCTGCCGATCGTAATGTTGGCGACTGATGCTGGAGGAAACCCGCTGCCCGCCGGCACGGTGGTTGAAGTCCGAGCGCCGGGGGGAATTGTTGCCTGCGGCGGGACGGCCGAAGTCGATGCCGGTGGCATCGTGACCGCACAGTGTTTGGCGACGCTTGCCGGCAACATGCAGAATTCCGTCGTGGGTGGATTCATCATCGCCGACGCCACCCTCGTCGCGCCGGACCTCGACCGGCTCGACGGCCAGGAGAACTTCAGCTATAACGTCGGCATCAACCCGCGCCTGACTGTCGAAAAGCAGGACGGCGATCTCCAGACCGCGCCCTCGGGATCCACGCTGTCGAAACGCCTGCGCTTTGTGGTCAACAACAGTATCGGCATCCCGATCATCGCCCAAGGTGGCATTGGCGTCACGCTCCGTCAGATTTCCGGTCCACCGGTGATCCTGGAAAAACAATTTCTTGTCGCCGGCCCGGGCGTCAGCCAGAACGTCGGCGTCACCCTGGGCCCGGCCGCGGGCATCGCTGTCATCGAAGTGCAAGCCAGCGCCCCAGGGTTGCCATCAGCGCGCTTCACCGTGACGGCGACCGGCGGTCAGCCGCAGCGCATCGAGAAAGCTGGCGACAACCAAAGCGGGCGCACCGGTTCGGAGTTGCCCACTCCGCTCGAGGTCAGGGTGTTCAACGAATCCAACCAGATCATGCACCTTCCGCAAGTGACCTGGACCGTTCTGGAGGGGGATGCGCAGCTTGTGCCCGGCAACACGCCCACTTCGGCTACCGCGCGCGTGCTGATCGGGAACACACCCGGGACGATTCGCGTCCAGGCGCGTGCCGGCACTCTGGTAGGTACGTTCGTGGTCACCGCGACGCCGCCGCAGCCCGTTTCGATCTCTACGACGAATGGCCAGAACCAGACTCTCACCGCCGGCGTGCTTTCCGACCCGCTGCTGGTCGTGGTCAACGAAGCCAACAATCAGCGAGCCAGCGGCGTGCCGGTGACGTTCAGCGGCCCTCCGAACATCGTGCTGCACGCATTGACCGGCGGCGCCAGCGGCAATCCGCTTCAGCAAACCACAGACGCAAACGGCCAGACGGGCGTTCGCGCCGAATTGATTGCCTCGGCGGCGTTGCAGTCCGGCTCCCCGTCGCAGTCGTCCACGGTCACCATTACGGCCGCGGTGGGGGACACGCTTTCGACTACGTTCCTGCTCAGCGTGGTAGGCCGCGGGCCGGCCTTTGAAGTCAGCGGTGTTGTCAACGCCGCGTCCGGCCAGCCGGGCGTCGTGCCGGGCAGCCTGGCGACGATTTTCGGCACGGGATTGTCGGAGAACGTATCGGGAACCGTCCTGGTGGGAGGCGAAACCTCCTATGAGGGTACGGTCGTCCGGATCGGCCAGTTCCAGGCACCGCTGATTTCCATCACCGGACCGCCGAACGAGCAGATCAACTTCCAGGTGCCGTTCGAGCTCAGCGCCGGCATCCAGACCGCCGTCGAGGTCCAGAACAGCGGCAGCAGCACCACCGTAGGCGGCGTACCTTCCTACGCCTCGCAGCCGGGCATCTTCACCGTTGCGTTTGACGAGACCACCACCCTCGGCGCGGTGATTCACTCCGACACGGGGGCGTTGGTTACGCCCGATGACCCGGCCGGTCCAGGGGATGTCGTTTCTCTGTTTATCACCGGCGGCGGGCCGGTGAATCCACCCGCGCTTTCGGGAGTCCCGACGCAAGGCCTGCCTCCGCTCATGGTCCTGCCTGTAGTTGTGGGCGTCAATCACTCCGGAACGGAGATTCTGTTCAGTGGCTACGCTCCGGGGTTCATCGGCCTGTACCAGATCAACTTCCGGATTCCTTTAGCGGGAACATGCGGCTTGGCGCCGCTCAACGTCCGCGTTGGCGAGGTGACCAGCAACTTGACCAACACGTCAATCGCCTGCCCCTGAGCGGAGTCACGGTACAAAGGGAAACGCCCGGCCTCGTTCGTGAGGACCGGGCGTTTCTGTTTCCAGGCGCCGCGGGAGCCGGCGCGCCGCCATTGCGGGCCGAGCTGTATTGCTTGTTCGCCGTCTACCGGAAACTCAGTACGACTCGAACGCGCTGGGTGATCGGCATCAGATCGAAATCGAACTGCTTATTGCCCGCTAATCTTGCTTGCTCCGGATGATACGTGAACGCGATGGTGACTTCGCTATCGGGGGAAATGGTTTCCGACTCGATTTTGATCTCCATACCCGGAAAATCGCGCGTCAGGCGCTCAATCGTGAGCGCGGTCTGGAACTTGTTCTTCACCCGGATGGTATGGGTCTCGGGCGCGGAACCATCCGAGGAGAACTTCAGATTCCGGCCGCTGACTTCATAGGCGGTCTGCATGGAGGCCAGGTTCGGCTGCCTGAAATTGGCCGGCCGCGCGCCATCCTTGCCAACGGTGTCAGGGAAATGCATCGGCCCGACGGGCGTCTGATAATCTTCCCCAGACGCAAGCCCTTTCAACAGCATGTACCATTCGCCGTCAATCCGCTTCCAATGGCTTTGCAAGGGCTGTTTGAGCGGCTGAGCGCTCAACGGCGAAAGCGATTCAACTCCCACCAGCACGCTTGCCTCATTGAGGTCGCGGTTGAACTCGAGGCTGCGGATTTCGTACGAAAATATCCTTGTTTTAGGGGCGTTGTAATATACTTCGCGAGACTCTTCAGCCACGAAAGCTTCGGCCTCGCGGAACTGCCCCTGCTGAAACGTCGAGTAGAAGCCGTTGACGCGCTCTTTGAGCGCCGCCTCCTCTTCCGGCGGGGCGTTTGGAAAAGGATTCTGTTGCGCCACGGCAATGGCCGTTGTCAAAACCAATAGAAGCAAAGCTACACGTTTCATTCTCTTCCCTTTCCGGTGAGAAAAACTGCGAAGGGCCGCCCGCGGGTTGGTTGCTAGACCTGGCGGCCGGCGCGGGTCAACCCGCTGGCCGGCGATGCGCCAACTAACAAAAAGACGGGCGAACAACCTTTTGGTTTCGTCTCTCGCCAGTGTTTTTCACGACCTGCGCATCAAGTCAGGGCCGGCGTTTTCCTAGCGGTCCATGTCGCGGTGCACGATGGTCGTTTTACAGCCGGAGGCCGAGAGGTTCTTCTCGACCGCCTCCGCGATCATCACCGAGCGATGCCGCCCGCCGGTACAGCCAATGCTGATGGTCAGATAGCTTTTGCCTTCGCGCGCGTAGTGCGGCATCAAATAAATCAGCAGCTCCGAAATCCGCCCAATGAATTCCCCGGTCTGCGGGAACGATCGGACGTACTGAATCACCTTGGGGTGCTGGCCGTTTAAATCCTTGCAGCCGGGCACGTAGTTCGGATTGGGCAGGAATCGTACGTCGAACACCAGATCACTATCGGTTGGCACGCCGAACTTGAAGCCGAAGCTCCGAACTGTCACCAGCAGCACCGGCTCTTCGGTCGAACCGCTGAAGCGCGAAATGATCAGGCGGCGTAGTTCATGAATGTTGAGCTGCGACGTATCGATCGTCAGATCGGACAATCGTTGGATCACGCCGAGCGTTTCGCGCTCCACGTTGATGTTGGCCAGTACGGTATCCTTCGTCCCCAATGGATGCGGGCGGCGGGTCTCGCTATAGCGGCGCTGCAAAACCTCGTCGCTGGCCTCGAGGAACAGCAGTTGGGCGCGGTTGTCCCCTCGCAGCTCGCGAAACATTTCGGGAAAGCGCTGCAGCGCCTGACCTTCGCGAATGTCGACCACCAGAGCGGCGCGCGAGATTTGCGGCGAGTCGCGGCACAAGGAAGCAAAGGTGGGAATCAGGTCAATCGGCAGGTTATCCACCGCGTAGTAGCCGAGATCTTCGAACACGTGCAGTACAGTGCCCTTGCCCGAACCGCTCAGGCCCGTGATGATGATCAACTCCGGCTTGGCCGGCATTCCGGTGGCAAGTGGTTGACGATCCCGCTGCGGCTGCTCTGGCGGAGCTGCTTCTTCCTTTTCCACCGACACGCTTGTCTTCGCTCGCTTCATCGGCTGTAACGACGCCCTGGACGGTTGCCCTCAGAGCGCTTCGACAAGTTCCAAGTTTCCGTCACGGCGCCGCAGCAGCACTCGCAACGAGCCGCTTTCCGCATCCCGGTAAGTGACCTGATCGCGGTCTTCCTCCTCGAGAACCATGATGGCCCCTTCGAGAGTCATAGGCTTGGGCGAAACGGAACCGCTGTGAACCACTCGCGGGCCGTTGTTGTCGGCCGGCCCGGCTGCGTTGTCAATCGCCCGCGAAGCACCCTGAATCGCCGCCACGACGCCTGGAGACGGCTCGCCGCGCTGTCTCTCGGGGCGGCGGACGTCGATCATGCGGTGCTTGTTTTTGATCGCCTGTTTTTCGAGTTTGTCGAGGCACGCCAGCAGCGATGCAAAGCTATCCGCGGTGGCGGCCGTGACGACCAGCGTATGGCTCAGCGCGTTGAGGGTTACCTCAGCCTCATAGAGGTGTCTCTGGCGTTTGACAACGACGTGCGCCTCCGAACCGTGCTTTCTCCCGAGGATCTTATGGACCTTGTCAAACTTCGGCTGCAGCTTCTGCTTTTCAAGATCGGAAACATAGGCGTTACGCCCGGTATAGTGAACCCGCATTTTAGATCTCCGCGCGACTCGATTACTTCCGCCTGCGGCGGCGGTGAGTGGATGGGACGCCCAGGTCTTCGCGATATTTAGCCACCGTTCGCCGCGTGACCATGATGCCGCTTTCCCGTAGAATTTTGCTGATGTGATCGTCGGTAAGCGGCCGCGCCGCGTCTTCCTCTTCGATCATTTTCTTGACCTTGCGCTTAAGCAGCATGAGCGGAATTGAGCTTCCCGAAGGACCTTGCACTCCTTCCGAGAAAAAGAAACGCAGTTCGTAGACTCCGTGGGGCGTATGGGCGTACTTGTTGGCGACCGCACGGCTGACGGTCGAAGGGTGCACTCCAATCTCTTCGGCGACTTCTTTGATCATCATCGGCCGCAGATGCTCAAGGCCGTGCGCCAGGAAGCCGCCTTGGCGCGTGACGATCGCATTGCACACGCTGCGAATCGTCTGCCGGCGCTGCTCGATATTGCGCAATAGCTGAATCGCGGAGTTGTAACGCTCCTTGATGTAGTTGCGCACATCTTTGCTCTCGCGGCCGCGCTCGAGCAGCTTGCGGTAGCGGCGGTTGAGGCGCAGCTCCGGCATGTCATCTTCGTTCAAAACTACCTGAAAGCCGTCCTGCGTCTTAACGAACTGCACGTCGGGCTCGACGGCCCTGGCGCTGGAAACGTTATAGCGCTGCCCCGGCCGCGGATCGAGATCTTTGATCAATGCCGCCGCCGCCTCGATGTGGCGCTCGGGCCGCCCCATCGCCGCGCTGATCGCCGCCAGATCCGCCTTCTGGAACGGCTCCCAAAAATCCCGCAAAATCGCGCCCGCGACTCCCGCATCGGCGTTAACGCCGCACAACTGAATCATCAGGCACTCGCGCAGGTCTCGGGCCGCCACGCCTAGCGGATCAAACTCCTGCACCAACGACAGAGCCTGCTCGACCTCGGCCGGCTGGGCCTTCGACGCCTCGGCGATTTCTTCCAGCGTCGAGACCAGATAGCCGTCCTCAGTGAGATTTCCGATGATGCATTCGGCCGCATCGGTGACCCCATCGGGCGCCGGCGACAGGCTGAGTTGCCACAGCAGATGGTCGGTGAGCGTGACGCTTTTTGAAAGGAACGTTTCGAACGAGGGCTTTTCGCTGATCTCACCGAGCGGTGTTTTGTAGCCGGGGTCGAGGTAGTCGTCGAAATAGGTTCCCAGATCAATTTCGTCGAACGGGTCGCTGGGTTTTTCGGTCTCTACAGCCGCCTCGGGCGTAGCGCCGGCGGCGGCGTCGCCGTTACGCGGGAGAAGGCCAGCGGCCTCGAGCAGCTCACGGTCCGCCGGCTCGTTATTGCGCTCGCCCTCCCAGGCGTCCTCGGCAACGCCGTCGGTTTCGGAGGCGCCATCGCCGTCGGCGACGGTTTCCAGAACCGGGTTGGCGATGAGCTCCTGGGAAATCTCTTCCTTGAGCTCTAACTTATTCAGAGCCAGAAGCTTAACCAACTGCCGCAGGCTCTGCGTCAGGACTGGTTTCTGGGACAGCCGAAGCCCGATCCTCTGCTGCATCAACATCGTGGCGTCTAATTCCTATTCTCTAGCAACTAGTATACCAATTGCGTTTTTGCAGCCGAAATAGGTTCAATCGCCGGGTTGGAGGGGGAAAGCTGGAGCGCCCCGAGCGGTGAATTTCCTCACACTGCCGCGAGACGGGGTGTCTCGACGGGAGTCCGGCGGCGGGCCACCGAGCTAGTCGCGGACAGCGGCGGGCGGGGCAAAGCTGAACGATTCGCCGAGGTAGACGCGGCGCACTTCCGCGTCGGACTCCAGGTCCCGCGGCGCGCCGGAGCGGAACACCTCGCCGTTGTGAATGATGTAGGCGCGGTCGGTGACGCTGAGCGTCTCGCGCACGTTGTGATCGGTGATCACGATGCCGATCCCCGATTCCTTCAAGTCAAAAATGATGCGTTGCAGCTCAAGAACCTGTTTGGGGTCGATGCCCGAAAAAGGCTCGTCGAGCAGCAGGAAGCTGGGGGATATCACCAGCGAGCGCGCGATCTCCACCCGGCGGCGCTCGCCGCCCGATAACACGTCCGCGCGGCTGTGGCGGACTTTCTCGAGGCCCATCCTCGAGATGAAGCCTTCGAGCTTTTCGCTGCGCTCGCGCCGCGTCATTTTCAACGTCTGCAAAATGGCCAGCAGATTGTCTTCGACCGTCAGCTTGCGGAACACGGACGCCTCTTGCGGCAGATAGCTGATGCCCAGCCGCGCCCGCTCGTACATTGGCGTGTTGGTGATATCGCGATCGTCGAGCCAAACACGGCCGCTATCGGGGCTGATCAGTCCCACGACCATGCGAAACGAAGTGGTCTTGCCCGCGCCGTTAGGGCCGAGCAGCCCGACGACCTCGCCTTGGGCGATCGAAAGCGAGACGCGGTTGACGACCAGCCGGCCGCGGTAGTTCTTCGATAAATCTTCGGTCCGCAGTATTCCCATGGAAACGAAAAATACGAGCGAGAGGGTGATTTAGGGTTCTCGCTTGCGGCGCAGGCTGTACGAACGATCGTCGGCGCTTCCCAGAACCAGCAGCCTATCATCGTTAAGATAGTAGGTCAATTCAGTACCCTGCGTGGTGTCTTGCCGGGCGTTCACGACGCGCGCCGGCTCGCCTTGGAGGATCACCCGGTCCTCCGCGGGCAGGAAATGCGCCTGGTCGCCAAAACCCCTCCTCGGAAGGACGCCCTTTTCGGAAGCTTCGATCACTTCCACCGCGCCTCGCGCGATGGCTTTTTCGAGGCGGCGGCTGGTCTCCCCGGGCGGCGACAGCCAGGCATCGAGCTCCTTCGCGTTGACGCGCAGCGCGCCGCGCCGCAACTCCACGCTGCCGTCATATTCCACCTGCCGCGTCGTCTCGTCATACTTCATCGCATTGGCGCGAACCTCGGTCGGGCGCGGCATCGTTGTTTCGCCCGCTGGTTTTTTGCTCTTGCCATCCGGAGGGCCTTCCTCTTTCTCCGCGATCACACTCACCACGTTCTTGTCGGCGGTGAGTTTTTTCTGAGGCCGCTCGATGACAATGCTCTCCGCCTCGATGCGATCAGCGCCCTGCCACAGCCGCGCTTTTCCGTGATACTCGAGCCTGCCGCTACGCTGGTTGGAAACCATGCGCTCCGCGGTCGCATAGAGCGGCTCGGCGGGCGAAAAAAGGTCCGCGGCGGTCTCCGCCGGCTCCGCGCTTGCGGCTACCTTGCCCTTCGCCGGCTTCTCCTGGTAAACCGAGGACACCTCGCCTTGCGCGGCAAAATCTCCAGTGTTCTCGTCCAGGGTCATGCGTTGCGCCGACGTCCTGCTGTTCGGATCCCAAACTTGCGCCTGGTTCGTCAACTCCATGCGGTTGGTAGCCAACTCGAACCGCGCTTCCTCCGCGCGCCCTTCGCGGTCGCCGCGGGTAAAGCGAAACTTTTCCCACTGACGCAGGCTGCTCATCTCGCTGGACTGCGGATCGAACTCGCCCAGCAGCCTGCCGCTGTACGTTTTCAGGGGCGCCGCCTTAGGGCCATCCCCCGCGGGCTTTCGTTCGAGCGCCACATTCCCCGCCGCCTGCAGCTTCTCCATGCGATTGCTTTCGCCGTAAAACATTTGAATGTGGTCGGCGTCCAACGTCTCCAACGGGCCGCCGGCCGCGGGCGGCAACAACTCCAGCCGTCCACGGGCCCGCGTCTCGACGAACTCCATATTCTTGGCGCCGTCGCTCATTTTCAAGTGCAGCGCCTCGCTGCTGATGCGGCGAATGCGTCCATCGCTTCCCGATCCCGGAGCCGGTTTAGCTTCCAGAACGGCCGAATCCCGCACGTGCGTGTCGCGCAAAACACTGTCCTCGGCGCCGTCGGGCATTTCATAGTTCAGATCGATGCGGTTTCCTTCCGCGCGAATCACCGACGTACTCGTCTCGGATGTCATCACCGACGGCCCTTCGCCGAAGATGTGCTCGACCACCTGCTGTGGCGAATACAGGGCTTCCAGCCGCGGAGTCTCGAACCTAACCCGCCGCGACGGCTGCTGCTCCACGCCGCTCGCCTCGGTGGCCGTGATTTTCCGGATCACCCCTTTGTCGAGATGGACGACCGCCGCCGCCGCCGCCATGGATTGCGATCCGCGTTCGAGCGACACGCCGTTTTTGAGATCCACCCACTGGCCCATCTCGTAGTAGGTAAGTTCGCCGGCGCGAATCTTCAACGGCGGCTGCCCGGGCGATGAAGACCGCCGCTCGACGTAGGCTTCGGAATTCATCCGGAAGTAGCGGTGCACGGAGTCGTAGAACGACCCTAAAGAATGTCCCGAGCCGCCTTCGAACTCATACTCGGTGTAGGTGTCGGACGATGCGACGCCGGTTTTACTTTGAAACGTTACGGCCGTGCTGCGGATCTTGGTCGTTTTTTCGTTGCCCTCCGCGGGGTCTCCCGGCATCAGGCCGAGCAGCACGGTGACTTCTTCCTCGCTATACAGCGTGTCTCCGTCGAAGCGCGCGCTATCGCACACGATGCGGTCATAGCTTTCCGCGTCGCGGCGAAAGATCAACAGCTCGACTCCGCGCAGCCGCAACAGCGTCGTATCGCGGATCTGCTCGAAGGTGTCGGCGTGGATTTCGACTTTTCGCTCGCTGGATGAGGATTGCGACCAGGTGAAGCGGCTGGCCTTGGAGTCGAGATCGCGGGGGATCGCCTCCGGTTCCTCAATTCCCGAGGCCGAACCGGCCCGTTGGGTGCCAAGGTAGTCTGATACCACGACCGCCAGCATCGCCGCTACCGCCAGCAGGAGCAATATCCGGAGTGTTTTCATGGGCTTCCGGGAGGAAGGTGGGCGCCTGCGCCAAGCCTCGCCGGCAGGCTTACAACAGGTTTGATGATATCAAACGCCCTTGGGTTTCCCAGCATGCTTCCCACAAGATCCCCTGAGCGCTGCAATGCGTTACGAGGTTTCGGCTGTATGCCGTCGAAATGCCCGCCAGGTTGCCAACCCGCGGCCCGTCTCGTTATAACAGAGGGGACATCATTGACGGGCCCGCGTGACTGGCGAAAAGGTGGATACAACCACAAGGGAGCGCGGCGCCTTGGGTATGCCGTTCGCCTGGGCTCGGAACGAAACGTTTGGCCCGGGTTTTTTTGTGCCGCTGCACCGCGCCGCCAACCCCCGGCGGTGCTCACGGCAACCAAACCCGGCTCAACGCCGATCTTTACGATTTTCGACAAGGAGAACTATCATGCCGCACGTCGCGGACCCCGCATCCCTCGACGCTCATCGCGAACTACTCAGCCACACCGATCCCGACATCTACAGCGCGCTCGTCGGTGAAGAAAAACGCCAGCGGGCCGGCATCGAGCTGATTCCTTCGGAGAACTACACCTATCCCGAGGTTCTTGCCGTGCTCGGGTCGGTTTTCACGAACAAATACTCGGAGGGCTACCCCGGCCGGCGCTATTACGGCGGGCAGCAATATACCGACGTCATCGAAAGCATTGCCCGCAACCGCGCCTGCCAGCTTTTTCGCGCCGAGCACGCCAACGTGCAGCCGCTTTCGGGGTCGCCAATGAACCAGGCGGTCTACATGGCCTTTCTCGAGCCGGGCGACACGGTGCTGGCCATGGAGCTCTCCCACGGCGGGCATCTTACGCACGGCGCGCCCGTATCGCATATGGGCAAGTTCTATAACTTTATTCGCTACAAGACCGAGCCTGAGCGCGAAGGGCGTATCGACTTCGGGGCGCTGCGCCGCGTTGCGCTAGAGTCCAAGCCAAAGATGATCTTGTGCGGCTACTCGTCCTATCCGCGCGACTATGACTACGCCGAGTTCAAGAGAATTGCCGACGACGTTGGCGCGCTAACGATGGCCGACGTCTCGCACATCGGCGGCCTGATCGCGGGCGGCGCCATGCGCAACCCCTGCGATTTCGGGTTTGATTTTGTCACCACGACGACGCACAAGTCGATGCGCGGGCCGCGCGGCGGCATGATTCTCTGCAAACAGAAATACGCCAAGCAGATTGATAAATCCGTGTTTCCCGGGCTGCAAGGCGGGCCGCACATGAACGCCGTCGCCGGCGTCGCCATCACGCTTGGCAAGGCGCTGCAGCCGGAGTTCCGCGATTACTGCCGTCAAGTGCTTGTCAACGCCAAGTCTCTGGCCGCAACGCTGATGGCGGAGGGCGGCAAGCTCATCACCGGTGGCACCGACAATCACATGATGGTGCTCGATTGCGTCAAGAGTTTCGGGATTGACGGACGCGTTGCCGAAGAGGCCCTGGACGCGGTTTCGATCACCACCAACAAGCAGATCATTCCCGACGACCCGAACCCGCCGCTGAGGCCGAGCGGAATCCGGCTCGGTACGCCGGCCGCCACAACGCGCGGCATGAAAGAAGACGAGATGAGGCGTCTCGGCCAGTGGATCGCGAAGGCGCTGCGCGGGCACGAAGACGAGCAGACGCTGGCCGGTCTCAAAGCGGAAATTGAAGAGTGCTGCGGCAGATTCCCGGTGCCGGGGATCGGTTAGCAGCACGGCGGGCGCACAGGGCGCGCGGCCTACTACCTATTGCTGCGACAGCCAGCGGACGCCGCTGCCCACTGGCTCGGCCGCCTATTGGCTAGCCTACTGGCTAGACAGGGGCGTCCACCGGATCGTGATTTCGGTTTGCGGCTGCGAGGCGTTGATCACCAGCACCATCCAATTGTTGGAGCGCGCCGGGGCCGATACGACCGTCAGGCCTTCTTTCGGCTCGAGATCAATCTTGACGGGAACACCCGGCAGCGCGCCGGTCACGGTCCCCGTCGAAGCATAGCGGCCGTCTTGAATAATTAACACAGCGTCTTTGGGCAGGTCTCCGCGCCAGACCATTTCACCCGGAGCGGGGGGCCTGACCTGCAGCTCGAAAAACTGCCTCGTGCTGGACTCCGCGGCGTCCGCCACCTGCACGGCGAAGCGGTATTTTCCGGGCGCGGGCGGCGTTCCTTCCACAACACCCGTTGACTGGTCGAGCGTCACGCCGTCGGGCAGCGCGCCCTCGTGCAGCGACCACGAATGCGGCGGCTGCCCGCCAGTAACCGCCAGCGCCTGGGTGTAGCGTTCTCCGACGATAGCGTGGGGCAAGGTGCCCCGCTCGCTGAAGCGCAGCGCCGGAGTCACGCTCAGCCGGAACAAGCGGTTGGCTTTGGTCCCCGAGCCGTCGCTCACTTCCACGGTAAAGCGATGCTCGCCGCGTACGGTCGGCACGCCGCTCAGCACGCCGCTGGTGGAATCGAGCGCGAACTGCGGCGGCAGGCTGCCTTCAAAGACCGACCATAGATAGGGCGGTTGGCCTCCCGTCGCCAGCAGCGTCTGGCGGTAGGCCGCTGGGCCCAACGCTTCGGGTAAATCGTAGGCCGTCTGGATCTCCAGCAGCGTGGTGACTTCGAGTTGGAAGCGCTGTGTAGTCACCGCCTTGAAGGCGTCGCGGACCTGAACATCGAATTCGTAGCTCCCCGCGATCGTTGGCGTGCCGCGAATCGTGCCGCTCGATTCGTCGAGCTGCAGTCCCGGGGGAATCGTGCCGCCGGCCAGCGACCAGCGGTATGGCCAGTTTCCGCCCCTCATTTCGAGAGGCTTGGAGTAGACCCTGTTCAGATTGGCGTCGGGCAAAGTGGCGCGTGTCACCATTTGGAGCGCCGATTGCATATCCAGTTGAAACGGCTGTACGGCGCTGGCTCCGGCGCTGTCGCGCACCATGACCTCGAAGTTGAAACGGCCGGTGCCACTGGGTTCCCCGCTGATCGTGCCCGAGCGGTCCAGACTCACGCCTGGAGGAAGGCTTCCGCCGCTTACCGACCAACGCAGCGGCGGCGCTCCTCCGCCGGCGGAAAGGCGATGGGAATAGGGGCTGCCGGCGCTGCCCGAGGGCAACTCCGCCGCGCTCAGCAGCGTCAGCCCCGTCCCGATTCGCAAGGTGAAGCGGCGCGCGGCCGAGGCTTGCGAGGCGTCGGCGACGCGCGCTTCAAACTCGAACGCGCCGGAATCCGAAGGCCGGCCGATGATCAGTCCGTCCGACTTGAGAGTCAAACCCGCTGGCAGCGATCCTGCCGCCAATTGCCACAGATAGGGCTCGCTGCCGCCTTCCGCCGCGATTTGGTGCTGGTAGAGCTGCGCCACAACACCGCTCGGCAACGCGCTTGGCGTGCTGACAGCGAGGTCCAAACTTACACTCAGGTCGAACGACCGGGTGGACTGCCGGCCGCCGGTGTCGGAGACGGCAATTTCCACCCGATAGGTTCCCGCCTGAAGCGGAGTTCCCTCAAGGGCTCCCGTGGCTGGATCGAGTGCCAGGCCGGGTGGCAGCTCGCCGTCAATGACGGCCCACTGCAACGGCTCGGCGCCGCCGCGCGTTTCGAGCAGGTGACGATAGGCGGTTCCCGGCGCCCCGGCCGGAACGGCTTCCGTCACCCAGGCCAAGCCCGGCGTTTCAGAAACTGTGGCGGGAGGCTCCTCGCCGCGCCCGAATCCGTACACGAAATAAAGCCACGAACCCGCCGCGATCGCGGTCAGTACGCAGACGGCTGCCAGGACGGCGATCTTACTACTGTCAGTCGAGGCGGGTTCCGCCAGAGGCTGTTTTTCGGCCGAGGCGTTTTCGACGGCATTTGCTTCCGCCGGGTCCCGGTCCCGCACCTGTTTCCTCGAGCCGCCAGACTTTTTGGTTGCGGCTGAGGGGTCGGGTTCCTCACCGATACGAGGTTCAGAGGCCAAACTCTCAGGACTCTTACTCTCTGCCGGGACGGCGTCTGGTTTCGGCCGCGACGCGGTAGCGGTCTTTGCGGGGCCGCCAGCCAATTCGGCAACCAGCTCTTCCATAAGGTTGTCGGTGTCGCTGCCGACGCGGGATTTGGACCCGATCGACTCGACAGGCGCCATGCCGCTCGCCGCCGGTCTGGGCCTGGCTGACTGTTGCTCGCTTGCACCCCACCCTTTCACCTTCGAAAGGGCCTGCAACAGCGCGGCGACGAACTCACGGCAGCTCGGGTAACGCTCTTCGGGCTTTTTGGCCAACCCTCGGCCCAATACTCTGGCCGCCTCGGGTCCGATGGACGGTTTGAGCCCGTCGGCTGGCAGGGGTTCCTGTTCGACGATGCCCGAGCGAATCTGTTCGGCGGTTCCCTGGAAGGGGGCCTCGCCGGTCAGCATCTCGTAGGCGATTGCGGCCAACGAAAACTGGTCGGTCCGGCCGCTGAGGGTCTGGCCGCGAACGAGCTCCGGGGCCAGGTACGCCAGGTCGGCGGTTGTGCTGCCTTCTTTGGTCTCCAAAAAGTATTGGGCGAGCCCAAAGCCGAAAACGCGAACCGTGCCGTTGGGCTGCACGCCGAGATTCGACGGCCGCACCGTGTGATGCAGCAACCCCTTGCCGTGGGCGTAATCGAGCGCATCGGCCGTCTGCCGCAACACCTCTACGATTGTCTTCTCGGAAACCGGCGTTCCCTCGGTCAGCAGACTCGCCAGATTTTTGTCCGTCGCCACCTCGGTGGCGATGTAGGTTTTTCCTTCGTGCTGAAAAACCTCGAAGACTTGCGCGATGTTGGGGTGCTGCAACGCAGCCGCCGCGCGAACCTCGTCGTAGAGGCCGCGCCACAAACGCGCCCGCTCGTCGAAAGAGGTGTCCTCGGTGAAGCGGACGAGCTTCAGTGTCGCTGCGCGACCACTACCCGCCTCCGAGGCCACGTAGATCGGGCCGTTGGCTGCTTCTACCTTGCGCTGGACATGATATCGTCCCAGCTTATCCATACTGCAATCAGTCTCTAGTCCACCTTAATCTATTATCCGATTCCCCGATGTGTAAAAAAAGGAGTTTGGCGCTACGGCCCAACCATGGGTATCGCACTTCGCGGAGGAAGCGACACTACCGCCAAAGCGGCGTTTCTATGTCTAAGCGGAATAGCCGGGCGGAACGGGACAGCGAACCCCAATTCTCCCACGCCGGAGCGGGGCAGGCATCGCGCGTTGTTCAGAAACTCACTGTGGCCGGCTGAGAGTTGCCTGCCGAATTGGTCAAAGTGATCGCGACCGACTGAATGGCGTTGAGGTCTCCCTGGATCGTGAACGGCTGCGTGTAGAGGAACTGCCCGCCGGTCGCCGCCGATGCCGCGCCCTGATACCAGGTGTTCGCGGGCGCGGTCAGATCGACGGTTACCTGGCTGTTCTGCAGGGTGCGGCCCGTAATCGGAGTGAACTGAAATAGGGCGCGGGTCACTTCCCGGGGTGTTGAGAATCCCTCGACTTGCAGGGTGACGCCGGTCGCCGCGCGGTTCGCGATAGAGGCCGCGGTTATGCTGGGCACCGCCGGCGCGATCGTGAGTTCGAGTTTCGCGTCCGCCGCTGGCGGGATCGCCTGACTGCCGGCTTGTAGCGCCGTGACCCTGATGGTGAGCAACCCGGCTGTAGTGCCGGTTGCCAGGCGAGGGTCAGCGACCCCCAATTGCGCGGCGGTGGAGTTTGCCGCGACCGTAAATTGGACGGTCTGCAAGCCGTTGGGAAACTTGATCGTGCCGTCATTGCTGTTGTTGATCGCAGCGGGCTGGAACGTTACCCCGAGCTGTCCGGCGATACCGAAGGGATGGGCCGATGCCATCGCCAGCCGCACGGTGGGCTGCTCGCCGGGGCCCTGCCCGCCTTCGAGAGTTATCGTCGCCCTGGGGTCCGCAACCGTCAGAGACAAACTCGTGGCCGCCGTGCCGCTTGCCGCGTCGGTCGCCCGCACCTGGATTGTGAAACTCCCAATGGCGCCCGGTGTGCCGCTGATCGCGCCGGCTTCACTCAGCGTCAACCCGCCGGGCATTCCCCCGAGGGCTTCCCAACGAAGCGGCGGCGGACCGCCCGAAGCGGTGAGAGTCCGCTCGTAGGGGACGCCAACTACGCCCAGGGGCAAAGGCGATGCGGTTGTGATGGTGAGGTTTGCCGGGTCGACGAACAGCGTGAATCGTTTGGACGCAGTCTCAAAGGCGCTGTCGTCCACTGCCACGGTGAACTGAAACGTGCCGAACGATGTGGGAGCGCCGTTCAACTGCCCGCTAATCGGCAGTAGCGTGATCCCAGGCGGTAACTGGCCTTCGGTGATGCGCCAATTTCTGTAGGGCTGTGTTCCACCAGCCGCGTTCAGTTGGGCGAGATATTGGGTTCCGACTCGGGCGCGCGGTAGCGTCGCATCGTTCCGGATCATCAAGCCTTGCGGGTCGATGGTGATGGAAAAGGTCTTAGGGGCAGAGTTTTGGCCCGAGCTATCGGACACGCGCACCTGAAAATTGAACGTGCCCAAGGCCGTAGGCGTTCCCGCGATGATGCCTGTCGCGGCGGTCAGCGACAGCCCGGCGGGAAGCCCGCCCGCCACCACAGCCCACGATCGAGCGCCGCTCCCTCCGCTCGCCTCGAAAGTCAAGGAATAGGCGCTGCCGACCGTTCCCGGCGGCAGCGGAGAGTTGGTCGTGATGGTCAGTTGAGCGGGCTGCTGAGCCGGCAGCGTTGCGCCCAGCAGGGCAAGCAGCATGATCGGCGCGAACTTGAGTGGGAAAAACCGCATGAGCGTGAGATTCGCGTGGGCCCTTAGGCTTGCCGGAGCGATGCTTATTGAACCGTAGTCCGTGTAGACACTGCACCCGCTTCCGCGAGTGCACTAACGCCGCTGAGGCGGGAAGGCCGCGGGCACGGCGCCTCTTCCATGCACACGGTGTCTAACGAGTTTATGCGGCCTCGTAACGGGCGCGCAACAACAAACTGGGAGGTTTCGCTCTAAACCTCCGCATGGTACGTCCGTGTCCGGAACCAGGTTCCGACGCCGCCGCAGGGAATGGGCAAACGCCAACCGGCGCTGGATCAGAGCCGCCGCGCCGATAACGGCTGACGACGGCCCCGGTCCGGTTTAGTTCAATCACCAGGTCTAAACCCACCGCCTTTCAGGCGGTCAGCTTTC
>JBBDWJ010000329.1:0-12203 GCA_040902925.1 Bryobacterales bacterium
CTCCCTCAGCGCGCCCCTCTATTGATTGCCCTCGATTGCCTGCCCCTCGATTGAGAAGGTGGCTTGTCCTTTTCCGAACAGCCATAACGGCGGTCGCCCGGCAATCGCAAGATTCGACAACGCTCGGTTCGTTACAGAACCTCGCGGGCGCAGCCGTCCTTGGATCGATGAAACGGGTGAGCCGTCAAGACACTCAGACGGTGGACTATCCCAACGAGGGGTAGCCGGAAGAAAAGGAACCACCCATGCCCATCACCGCTGTAGAAGATCTACTGGTCGACGAATTGCGAGACTTACTCGATGCCGAAAAGCAACTGGTCAAGGCGCTCGGCAAGATGACCAAAGCGGCCTCGGACGACGAATTGAAAAAGGCCTTTGAGAGCCACCGCTCCGAGACCGAGAAACAAGTCGAGAGGCTCGGCACGGCGCTCGAAACGCTGGAGCAGCCGGTGCGCGGGAAAACCTGCAAGGCTATGCAGGGTTTGGTCAAAGAAGGCCAGGAGATCATCGAGCAGGCCGAAGACGCTCCCGAGCCGTTGGCCGACGCGGCCCTTATCGCAGCCGCCCAAAAGGTCGAGCACTACGAGATCGCTAGCTACGGAACGGCCTGCGCCCTGGCCGAAATTGCCGACGAGCAGGACGTGCTCGAGCTGCTCGGGCAGTCGCTCGATGAAGAGAAACAGGCCGACGAAAAGCTGACTCAGATCTGCCAGCGATTATTGCGCGATTTCACGGGCCTCGAAAACGAATCGAACCGCCAGGGGGCCGCGAAAGCCGCTAGCAGGTAAGGTCGTTGTAGGGGGCGGGGACAGTCACCCGGTCCACGATCGATTGTTGATTCCGCAGCGCGCGTCGGGTGACTGTCCCCTCGCGCCGCTGCCTGTCGCCCTCGCGCACCCTCGTGCGCTCCCCCTGGCGCCGACGCTACGGGGTAGAAACCATCGGTTCCCGTTGACCCTTTGGGCTACAATAAGGCCGTGAGTTTCCCAAAGAGGTTTTCGTGAACACGACCGAACAAGTTCTCGTGGAAAAAGCGGAGCCCCAGCAACAACCGGCGGCCCCTGCCGTGGCCGACCCCAACCGGCGCGGCGTTATCGCTGAATGGACCGTCACGATCCTGCTGTTGTTGTTCGGCACCACCACTCTGGTGCAGGCTTTCGTGATCCCGACCGGGTCGATGGAAGACTCGCTGCTGATCGGCGACCACCTACTCGTCGACAAGCTCAGCTACGCTCCCGCCGACGGCGTCGGCAAGTTTCTGCTGCCTTACCAGGAAGTGGAGCGCGGCGACATTATCGTCTTTCGCTACCCGATCGACTTGCAGCAGACTTTCGTCAAGCGCGTGGTCGGCGTGCCGGGTGACCGCGTCCGCATCGTCAACAAGCAGCTCTTGCTCAACGGCAATGTGGTGGAAGAGCCTTACCTCGTTCACAAGACCAGTTACATCGACGCCTATCGCGACAATTTTCCGTCCTCGCCCAACACGCAGGTTTATGAGCCGGCTATCGACATGCTCGAAAACCACGTCACCGACGGCGAAATCGTTGTTCCCGCGGGCCAATACTTCGCGATGGGAGACAACCGCGACCTTTCGCTCGATAGCCGCTACTGGGGTTTCGTGCCGCGCGAAAACATCATCGGCAAGCCGTTGATTGTTTACTGGTCTTACGATGCGCCTACGGAACGGCTGTCCGACGCCGGCATCTCGCTCGACCATTTGCAGGACCTGGCAATGAATTTCTTCAGCAAGACGCGCTGGAGCCGCACGTTCTCTTTGATTCACCCTTACGACCTGACGCCTCAATGAAGCAGCCCGACAAACGGGACCCCCACGCCTACGCCGTTGTACTGGCTGGAGGCCGTGGTACCCGTTTCTGGCCGCGCAGCCGCCGCCGCCTTCCCAAACAACTGCTGCCGGTGGTGAGCGACAAGCCGCTGCTGGTCGAAACCGTCGAGCGGCTCGCACCGCTGGTGCCGCCAGAGCGTGTCTGGGTGCTGACCAGTGAGCTGCTGCGGGAACAAACGCTCGACCTGCTGCCGCAGATTCCCGACCACCAGATCATCGCCGAGCCCGACCAGCGCAACACCGGCCCCGCGATCGCCCTGGCGGCGCACCTTATCGGACACGAAGATCCCGACGCCGTACTGGGCGTGTTCCCTTCCGATCAGTTCATCTCGAAAACCAAGGTCTATCTGCAGGCGATCGAGCGGGCTTTCCGCGCGGCCCGCGGCAGCGATTTGATCGTGCTCGGCATTCGTCCTCGCTGGCCCGAAACCGGCTACGGCTATATCGAGTTTCCTGCCGGCGCCAAGCTGACGCCCGGCCGGGCGCAGCGCGTCGTCCGCTTTCGCGAGAAGCCAAAACTCGCGCAGGCGCGCCGCTTCGTCAAGGCCGGCCATTTCCTGTGGAACAGCGGCACATTTTTTTGGCGCCACGACGTCATCGGCGACGCCATCCAGCGCTTTCTCCCGAAAACGGCGGCCGCTATCTCGAAAATCGCCCCGGTCTCATCCCCAGACTTCGCTCGCACTCTTGCCGAGCAGTATCCGCTCTGCGACGCGGACCTCTCGATCGACTACGGCGTCATCGAGCACGCCAAAAACATCGCCGGGTTCGCCTGCGCCGACTTTGGCTGGAGCGACGTTGGCAGTTGGCAGGCCGTCTACGATCTGCTCCCCAAGGACGCTTTTGGTAATGTGCGCCGCTCGCCCGTGATTCTCGGAGACGAATCGGGCAACTACATCGACGCCCCCGGCAAGCTCGTCGCCCTGATCGGCGTGCACGACCTGGTCGTGGTCGACAGCCCCGACGCGCTGCTGATCTGCCCGCGCAAAGACGCTCAGAAAGTCTCCGCGCTGGTCAAAGCTCTCGAAAAGGAAGGACTGGAGGATCTGTTGTAAGATCCATGCATATTCAGGGGCAAGGCTCGGGGAAGCGGCGATGGCCGGGTGGGTTCTGGCGGTCATTTATCGCCATCGTGGCCGGAAATACTCTGTACTATTCCTTGCTTCGCTATCTGCCCGAGGCCGCGCAGCACCAGCCATTTCTGCTGGACTGGGGCTTGGTTGTGGACCTGTGGTTTTGTGTCGCCGTTTATGGATTGACGCTGTTGTTTTGGCCGCTGCGAAAAGGGCGCTAGCGGGGATGAAAGCCAAGTTACAAAGAGCCGGAGTGCAGTTCGGTTGTGGGAGGCCCGTTCACGGGCCTTGTCCGGCGCAGCCGGATTTTAGGCCGGTCGTTCACGGCCGGTATGCCGCGCTTCTGCTTTTTTCCCTCAGCCCGCTTCAAGCGGGCTTCCCTTTGCAGTTTCGGTCGTCGTGTTTGCATTCCGGAAGACCACTGAAAGCGGCCGTGGCCCATTCCTTTCGGGCCACCGAACCGGCCGTAAACAGCCCGACTTCGTCGGGACGAAGCCGCCTAAAGGCGGCTCCCAGGGCATCCTTTTTCCAGGAATCCCATGGAGCGGCACACAAGAAAGGCCAAACTCAAGGCCCGGAGCGTAAGCCCCCCGGATGAAAGAACGCTGCCACTACGATGTCGAACGACACTGCCGCGATCAGGGCGGAGCTGGGTAAACGTATCTCAGATTCACGCTATCATCGCCGCCCCTTATGAATCCGACTCTCCCCAGGGTCTATGCTCTCGCCGCGGCCAGCTTCATCGCAGCCTATTTCGTCTATTTCTCCATTGGCAGTCTGCTGGCGGAATTCACCCACGACGACTTGATGAATTGCTACCGGGCGTGGATTGCGCCGTTTCCGGAACTGCTGACCGACAACCTGCTGTTCTTCCGTTTCACGCCCACCTACCGGCCGTTTGGCGCTGTCCTGTACAAGTTGTCCTTCGGGCTATTTGGGTTTGAGTTGTTTCCGTTGCGCGTTTTGTTGCTGCTGGTCCTCGCAGCTAACGTATTTCTGATCTACAAGATTTCGCGAATCTTGACCGGTTCGGTGGAAGTAGGATTGTTCGCGGCGTTGCTCCATGCTTACCACATGAAACTGGCGCCGCTGTTGTACAACACGGGAACCCTGTATGACATTTTTGCTTTCTTCTTCTATTTCGCGGCTGTTGCGTTCTATGTAAGTATCCGCCGCTCAGGGAAAAACTTGCACGCGCTGCAAGGGCTGGTATTTTTGGCGCTCTATATTCTGGCGCTCGACTCCAAAGAGCTGGCGGCGTCGCTTCCGCTAACGCTCATCGCTTATGAACTGCTCTGGCATCCTCCTTCCCTCAACAAACCCGCCCTTTTGCACTGCTGTACTCGCCAGACCTGGCTCATCTGGGTCATGGCCGCGATGACGGTGGCCTTTGCGATAGGACGGGTGTTTAACGAAGACGCCGGTATCAGCAGCCTCGGGCGCTATGGAGTGACGGTTTCCGCCGGAGAGTATCTGAACAAGACAGCTTTCTATCTCAACGAGTTCTTCTACTCGACATGGTTTGACGCTACCAGGGTGGGCGTTTTTGCGGTCCTGCTGCTCGCCGCTGGCGCGCTAAGCCGCTCGCGGGCGCTAGCGTTTGGCGCGGTTGTGTTTTTCGGCGGGATTCTCCCGATGGCCTTTATCGATCCGCGGGCGCTCAGCGCGGTTTACATTCCCCTGGCCGGCTTATCGATATACGGCGGTGTGCTGCTCGGCTTCGCGTGCAACCGGCTTCGGCGGATGTTTGCGAGGCAGGCGTGGCAGATAGCGGCATTCTTCGCCGTATTCGGGTTGACGGGGCTGTTTCTGATTCGCGTCCATCCGCACAACCTGCACATCTACGCCGCCTACACCGCGCCCTATAGCCAGATTCGCGACGCCCGCGAGCAACTCCAGCGCCTCCACCCCGACTTCCCGATCGGTAGCAGCGTTCTGGTTGTCGACACGCCGTTCCCGCAATACTCGCCCGGATACAACAACCTCTTCCTGATGCGGCTGGCCTACCACGATGAGTCGTTGAACGTGCAAGAAAAAGCGATGCTCGAAAAGAACCAGGAACCGCTCGTCCCTACCAACTATAACTACCTACTGAGCTACGAGAACGGCCGCTGGTTCGACGTAGACCCGCCGACGCTTGAGGCTGGGCAGCCCGGAACGCCTGCGGCCACGAACGCACGGTAGACAGAAACCAGGGAGGCACGGCAACTGATTGGGCCCCGCAAATTTCTCGTAAATACAGGCGTAAGCCTGCTCAAGTGGCGGCAGGCGCTCGCGCCTGTCCCTCGCCGCGAAACGGCGAGGCCTCTGTGCTGCCCCTTTGACTGCACGGGTCAGCGGCCTGAGCCGTCAAGAGTTACGCAGGCGGTCTGCACATCCTTCGGATGATTGCGCGGCCTGACTGCTGAAAGGAGTGGCCGTGAGCAGCCTCCTTGCCGATCTTCGCTTCGCCTTTCGCATTCTGACGCGATCACCCTGGTTTACGTCGGTCGCTGTGCTGACTCTTGCGCTGGGAATCGGCGCAAATACCGCCCTGTTCAGCCTGCTCGACGCCGTGCTGCTGCGGGCGCTTCCGTTCCGCGACCCGGATCGGCTGGTCGCGATTTGGGGACAGGATGCGCAGCGCACCGGATGGCGGGTCCCGATATCTTTGACCGCTGCCCTGCGCGATAGAGCAACGACGATTGAAGCGATCTCGATCCACAACGTCGATGGCGGCTCGCTGCGTACCCCCGAAGGACCCGTGACCATTCTCGGTCAACACGTCTCCCACAACTTCGTCGAGATGATGGGCCTTGCACCTTTGGCAGGGCGAGGTTTTCTGCCGCAGGAGGAGAGTCCCGGAGCTCCGGCGGTGATGACCATCAGGTTCGGCTTCTGGCAAAAGTACTTGGGCGGCGACCCCGCGGCGATCGGCCATACGTTGTATCTGGATGAGACTCCCTACACGGTCGTGGGCATCATGCCGGCTGTTTTCCGCGACTACCTCGGAACCCGCGCCGACTACTGGACGCCGTACGGCAGCGAACAGATCCAGGAAATCGAACGCGAGATCGGCAACGAGGTCTTAGCAAGATTGGCGCCGGGAGTGACGCTGGAGGAATCGTTGCGCGAGCTGCAAGCAATCGCGGCAACCGCGGAGGTCAAGGAATGGCAGGAAGCAGGGCGCGTTTTGGGAATGCGACGCCTCAAGGATGAGATCGTCGGCGACTCGGCCTACGCGCTCCAGCTATTGCTGGCGGCCGTGGCGGTCGTGCTGGCGATCGCTTGCGCGAATCTGGCGCAGTTGTTGCTCGCGCGCTCGGACCGGCGGATCAATGAGTTCGCGACCCGAAAGGCGCTTGGTGCGCCTGCCTCGCAACTGTTTCGCCTGGCGCTCATGGAGAGCCTGCTGCTGTCGCTCGCCGGCGGCGCCGCCGCTGTTGCTCTGGCTTATTGGCTTTTGCCGGCGATGCTCGCGCTGGCTCCCTCGGAGATCCCGCGGATCTCCGAGGCGGCGATCGACGGGCGAGTGCTGGCGGTAGCCATGGGACTAACCGGGGTTACTGGCGCCGCTTTTGGCTTCGCGCCGGCCCTCAGGTTGTCGAAGCTTTCCGTCATGGATGCGATGAAACGCGCACCGGGAAACGTCTCGGCTCACCGGGCGCGGCTTCGGTCCGCGCTCGTTGTGGGCCAAGTCGCCTCCTCGGTGGCGCTGTTCGTCTTGGCGGGGCTGATCGGGCAAACGTTTCTCACGCTTCTGCCATCGAACCCGGGTTTTGAAGCCGAGTCGCGGACTGTGCGCTACGTAGGCGTGGATCAAAATTTGTACCCTGACGCGGCAGACCGCGTACGGCGCTTGGAGGAACTGATTCAACGCGTGGAGGCGATTCCGGGAATCGTCGCGGCCGGTTTTGGAACGAATATCCCGTTCGGCGGGACCGATAGGCGGCGCCAAGTGAGCGCGTTCGACGGGGCATCCGGCGATGAAGCCGCGCTTCACCTCAGCGCCGACCTGCGCGCGATTTCACCCAACTTCTTTCAACTTCTGCAGATGCCGCTGCTGCGGGGGCGCGTCTTCACATCCGCCGACCGATCGGAATCTGCTGGCGTCGCCATTGTGAACGAGACATTGGCCCGCAAGCTTGCTCCGCGAGGCGAGGCTCTGGGCCGAAAGGTCGGAGTCGGGAACTGGGGCGCCTTGCCGGAGTATGAGATTGTCGGCGTCATTGCTGACGTGCGATCCAGCGGCACGACCACCGAGGTCGTCGATGAAATTTATATTCCCCACGCGCAGAGCAAGTTCTTTTTCGGCTACCTCATCGTGCGATCCGCGCTCGACAGCGCTGCGCTGGAGCCCTTGCTGCAAAGCGAGATCCGATTCTGGGCCCCCACATCGCCGCATATGCCATGGATGGCGGCAACGCCGCTCCAAGATTTGATAGACCGGTCGCTTGCAGGACCGCGATTCAGCGCGACTCTGATTAGCGCGTTTTCGGGCATGGCCCTCCTGCTGGCGGCCATCGGTCTGTTTGGACTGGTAGCGTACTCGGTTTCGCAAAGGCGGCAGGAGTTGGGAATCAGGGCCGCCTTGGGCGCGCGTCCCCAGGACCTCGTCATGACGGCGACGCGATCGGCGGTTACGCTGAGCGTGGTTGGGATCTCGGTGGGTTTGGCCGCGGCCGTATACCTGACGCGGTTCGTTGAGAGCCAACTTTATGCGGTTGAGCCGCTCGATCCACTCACATTCCTGGGCGCGGCGGGCGTGATGCTGGCGGTGGCAGGCTTGGCTTCCTATATCCCTGCCCGGCGCGCTGCGCGGGTGGACCCGATGGTCGCGCTGCGGCACGATTGACGATGAGAATCGGCGCGCCATTGCGCCGCATCCATCCGCGGATGGGGCAGCTCGTCAGCCGGCCGCTACCGAATGCTGACGACCGCCGTGTTGCTCGAAAAGCCCTCGATCTCGACAACCAAAGGCTGATCGCCAAGGGGCGTTTCCCAAACCGGCGTGACGTTGAGCTGCGTAACGCCGACTAGTCCGGGCGCCAGGCCCAGGAACACGATCTGCGCCTCGACCCCGCCGATCGTCACGCGCGCGCGGCCAGGCGCGTAGATCAGCGGATTCGAGCTTGCGGCGCGGCCGGTGGGCCACTCCGGCGCGGTGTGCCCTTGTCCGGTAAGGTAGATCGTGAGCACCTGGTGCCGCGTTCCGGCGCGGTTCGAGCTGTTCAACGAGCCGTCCTGATTGATGACCACGGCGCGATTGCCGCTCATCGTGAACAGGCCCGGCGCCGCCGGCCGCATCGCTACCGATCGCGGCGCGCTGCGGGCGCCATTGTTATCCACCACGATCTGCACGGTCGACTGACCGGCCGATTCGAACGGCATCTGGAAATTGATCTGGCTGCCGTCGATGTAGATCAGCGGCGCCTCGCCGATCAAAACGCCCGAGAACGAAGACACGAGCACGCGCACGCCGTTCACATTGGTCGGCAGCCGGTCGCCCGTGCGGCCCGTGAACGAAGTCAGAATGCCGCCGGCCGGTCCGCCCAGGTTGTCGCCGTAAATAGTGCCCAGAGCGCCCGCCGACAACTCCGCGACGTTGCTTCCTGCGTTGACGATACCGCCGGAGAAAAGCACCGGGCTCGGCACCGGCTGCGCGCCGAGGTTGAGCACGACTTCCACCACGCTCACCGGAATGGTCGTGCCGATCGCGTTGAAAATCACGCTCGATTCATACGCGCCCGCTTCGAGATCCTGCGTGTCCACCACGATCGTAATTTCCGACGGCGTCTCGCCGTTGGTTTCCGACAAGGTGATCCGTCCGGCCAGGTCGCCCTCGACCGTCGCTTCCCAAACCAGGTCGGCGCCGCTGGAGGTGATTTGAATCTCCTGCTCGGCGGGGTTCGGACCGGTGGCGCTCGCGCCAAACGACAGCGCCGGCGGGTTGGCCGTCAGCGCGGGCAGCAGCGGCGGCGTATCGTCGGTGCGCACCGCGAAATTATCGATCTGATTCCAATCCGGCCCATCGGCCTGGTCGGCGCTGATTTCGATGCGAACGATGTTGCCGACGACAGCGTCAAAAGCCGCTTCGCCCGACTCGATCGTCCAGTTGCCCGCCGAAAGCGGCGCTTCCTGGTGGCGCCAGCCGTCGATCGGGATCACGCCCGTCCACACATAGACCGTGGCGTCCTCGCCAATGATGCGGATCTGGACCGGCCGTGTCGCGCCGCCGTTGGAGCGGTGCAGGTAGTCGAATTCAAAACGCGGATTGCTTAACCCGCTGTAGCTGCCGCGATAGTCAAATGGAGCGACAAACGCATCGAGCGCCGGCCCGCCGTTGTCGGCGAGGCGAATAAAGCCGCCCGGGTTGCCTTCGCGCTCGACCCAAACCAGAATCGAGTTGGCGTCGCCGGTGCTCGCGCCCGGCAGCAGATCCGGGTTGGCGGCGTTGCGCGTCCAGCGGTCGATGCCGCCCGAAAAGCTCGTGATAAACGGCAGCACCGGCTTGGCCGGCGGCGTACCTCGCGTGACGATGCGGAAATTGTCGAGCCCAGCCGAGCCGCTCGATGGCGTGTAGTTGGCGCGGACTTCGATGCGCGCCACTTCGCTGAACACCGTGCTGTAAACGTCGTCGCCGGCGAAGCGGGTCCAGAAATCTTCGCGTATCGGAACCGATACGTTCGTCCAGCCCTCGGCGATGCTCGGTCCCACGCGCCCTCGCCAGCGGAATCCGCCGCCGGCGCTATAAACGCGCACTTCGATCGGCAGCGACGCTTCGCTGCGCCCGGTGAAACGCCTCAAGTCGAAGTCAAAGCGCGCTTCGGAAAGCGCCAGCAGATCGACATGAAACTTCTCGGGGGCGACAAAAAAATCATCCGGACCAAACGATCCGGCCCGCATGCGAATATGCCCGCCCGGGTTACCTTCCTCGCTGAAATACTCCAAAAAGGCGCCGGCGTTGCCGACGTTGGTGCCCGGTATCGGGCTCGCCGCGTCGTTGCGCGTCCAGCCGTCAAGGTCGCTGTCAAAGCGCGACTCGACCAGCGGAAACAGCCCGCTGACCTCGCCGCCATCCACCGCGGCCACGATGCTGCCGGTGAACTGCACCAGCGAAGTTTCCACGAAAAAGCCCACGAAGTAGGTGCCCGGCTCCAAGGCCGGTTTCGTGTTCGCATCAATGACGATCTCGGCGAACCCCAGCGGGTTGACGTCCGTGCGGAACGTCGCCACACGGTTGCCGATGCCCCGCGTCCCCGGCGTCACGCCCACGTCCACGAGCAGCTCGATATCGGCCGCCGGCTCGGTGTCGAAACGGATCGTCAGCGTGCGCGCGCCCGGCGGCACGAAGATGCCGTAAGCGCGCGTGCCGCTCACCAGCCGTTCGCGCCGGCTATCGGTTGCGGGAATGATCGGCAACTGGACAAACAGCGGGCTGCCGTTGGTCAGCATCGTCTGCGCCGCGGCAGGGCTGGGAGCCAGCACCATCGCCGACAGCAGCAAAGTCAGGGTTAAAGCACAAACAAGTGTGGGGGGCAGAGATCGGCCTATCATGGTAGTCTCTCGCTCATGGTGATCTTTGGGGCCTCTGGTGGTGAATCGGGGGTTCACCTAAGTCGCTGGGGGGTTTTGGCTTATCCCTGAGCCGGACGACGGCAAGGGCCTGGAAAGCTTTGACCCGCCTGGGTTTGTCGGACGCCGGCCCGATCCCCTCGCCCGCCCAGTGGAAGTCCCTGCCAGGTTTATCGGCTTGAAGGCCCGCCAGGCTTATCGGGCTGCCGCGGGAAAACCGGCTGCCGCGGCGGCAGGAAGGGCACGGAACCGTCCTCGGCTACCCTGCCCGGCCCTCTCCAGCCAATCCAGCCGCGAAAACGTGACTGTTCCCATCCGTACCAACCGGGACCGGCCGGAAGCACGGGAAGCCCACGAAACGCCGCACGCTTTGTACTATCGGGAGATGCGTTTCCTAGCGATATGGCTGATCGCGGCTAGTACCGTAGCCGCGGCGGATTGGCCCCAATGGGGCGGGCCTGAACGCAACTTTCGCCTGCCTGTCGAGTTCCAGGCGTCCGGTTGGCCCGCGGCGGGCCCCGAACAACTTTGGAGCCGCGATCTCGGCGACGGCTACTCATCCATCGTGGCCGCTGACGGCGTGTTGTACACGATGTACCGGAAAGGCTCGCAGGATGTCGTAATCGCCCTCGACCCCGCCAGCGGCAAGACCGTCTGGGAGACCGCCATCGATGCGCCCCATGCGTCGGGGATGAACGTCGAGGCCGGTCCAGGGCCGCATTCGACTCCGCTCATCGTGGGCGGCCGGATTTTCGTCACCACGGTCATCGCGCACCTGGCCGCGCTCGACCGCAAAACCGGAAAGCGCCTCTGGACAGAGGACTTGTGGAAACGGCACAACGGCAATTTCCTCGACCGCGGCTACGCGTCGAGCCCGATCGCGTATAAAGACACCGTCATCGTGCCCGTCGGCGGACCCGGCCGCGCCTTGATGGCCTTCGGGCAGAACGACGGATCGGTAGCCTGGTCAAAAGGCGACTCCCAGAATTCCTATTCGTCGCCGATTCTGATCCACGCCGGCGATCGCGACCAGCTGGTGAGCTTTATGGCGAAGCAGGTCATGGCCGCCGACCCGGCAACTGGAGAGGTGCTGTGGAGCGTCGGGCACCAGACCATGTACGACATCAACGCCGCCACCCCGGCCTGGTGCGAGCAGGATGGCGTGCTGGTCGTCTCGTCGGGATACGACGGCGGCGCGCGCGGCATCGAGGTCGGCGTTACAGCCCGCGAGCTATGGCATCAGAATCGCCTGCGCGTCCATCACGGCAACATGGTCTGCAAGGATGGCGTTGTCTACGGCTCGAGCGGCGATTTTGGCCCGGCGCCGCTCACCGCGCTGCAGGCCAAGACCGGAGAAGTCCTGTGGCAGGACCGCGCTTTCTCGAAGGCCGCGTTCGTGCTGGCCGGCGACAGGCTCTTCGCAACCGATGACGATGGCTCGGTCGCGATCGCAACGATCTCGCCCAAAGGCCTCCAGGTGCTGGCCGAGGCGCAACTGCTCCAAGCCAATTCCTGGACCGTGCCAACCATCAACGGCAAGCGAATGTTTGTCCGCGACCGCCACAAGATTCTAGCGCTGGCACTGGAGTAACGCCTTCGCATCCAGGGCCCCAAAACGGACGCAGGTGGCAGCACGCGCCGCCGCGCCTCAAGCGGCGAGACAGGCGAAAGCCTGTCCCTCGAGTTTGGCCTTTTCCGAAATCAAGACCACGGCAAACAACAATGGCGCA
>JBBDWJ010000330.1:0-7593 GCA_040902925.1 Bryobacterales bacterium
CTAACGCATCGATCCCGCACACGGTCGATCGGGTGACTGTCCGCGTCGCGACTCCTCCCGTCTCGGCTCCCTATTTGGAGGGACCACCTGAGACTTTTTTGGAGCTCTGCTCCTGCGCGGAAACCCACTTGGCGTGTTCCTGCGACACCAGGCCTTCGATCCGTTCCGCAAGCAGCAGGCGAGGCTTATCGGACGATGCGTACGGTCCTGCCTGCCCGAGATAGAGAAACTTCTCGTGCTTTAGCGATTCGCAAGTCGAGCGGTAGGCGATCCAGTTCGCTTGATACTGATTGAGTTGCTGCAACCCCTCAGACAGGACGATGACCACGCCCAAAGCAGCCGCTACTTGCGGCGGTCCCCACGCTGCGGTCGAAAAGACCGGCACGAGCACACCGGATGTCATCGTCACAATCTTCAGCGCCTTGTACCAGCGCTGATGGGCCGCGCTTTTACGGTCATACCAGGCGATCTGGTCTTCGAGCCGTTCCATCGTCGGATTGGTTTCGTCGCCCACGGTGCGTTCATTGTAGCTGCTCGTGGACGAAGCGGATACACCGGGTGACACGGCCGGACTTCCATCCCAGGCACTGAGATTGCGAAGCGGTGAGGGAGCAGCGATCGCTGTGCCGCGAAGCAGGTCTAGACCACGGCAGCGAGCGCATCCGATGGTTTCAACCGGCTCGCGGCGGCCGGTTTCTCGATCCCGAGGATCTGCTCCAGGTCATTGAGAAAAGCGCGGCGCGCAACCGGATTGGCGGACGCTGGAACGAGACTTTCAGACGCTCTGTGGAGCAGTTCAGCGGCACTTTCTCTCGGCAGACTGGTGAGATATCGCTGCATGTCTTCGGATTGTTCGTCAAGGAACAGGCCGACCCACTCGGCGAACAAGTGCTCATGGCTCTCGCGCAAGACACGGCTGGAGACCTCCGGCGAGAGGACGCGGTCGAGGCTTGGATGGTGATATTCGCTCGACTCGCCCGCGCGGAACGATGCGGCCGAGACGAGCTTGCCTAACAGTGTGGGGACGTTACCGATCATTCGGTCCCACATCGCGGCGGCCGCCATATGTCCGCCACGAACCAAAGCAGGATCATTTGCCGTTTGAGATGCTGACGCGCTCATGCGGCTGTGAGTAGCATGGCAGGGTCCGCAACAGTGCTTCTGGCTGCCCGGCGTTACGCGAAGGACTGAAAATGAATCGTAAGTACTGCAAGTCGTAAGGTGGTTACCCGAGAAAAAGGGCCGACTCCATGCACATGGGAGCTGCATGCGGTCTCCCACCATCGTGCAAGTTATTCCTCAGGGTGCGCGTTCTTACGCTCCGTTGGGCCATTTCCCGCACGCGGCCGGCCGGGGACGCCGTCAGGGTCTCTTGACGAAGAACAAGGCTTCGGAATTCATGCAGTAACGCAGACCGGTGGGGGCCGGACCGTCGCGGAAGACGTGCCCGAGGTGCCCATCGCAGCGCCGGCAAAGCACCTCCGTCCTGGGAATGCCCAAGCCGAAGTCCCTTTCGGTGGCGACGTTTTCTTCCGCGATAGGAGCCCAGAAACTCGGCCAGCCAGTGCCGGAATCGAATTTCGTTTCCGAGGAAAACAACGCCGTCCCGCAGGCAACGCAGTGATAGATACCTGCCTCGTGGTTGTTGTTGTACTGGCCGGTGAAGGCGCGCTCAGTGCCCTTCTGGCGCACAACCGCATACTGGCGCGGCGTGAGCTGCGCTTTCCATTCCTCGTCGCTCTTCACGACTTTCTTGGCCGACACGCGGCCCAGCAGCTTGCCACTTCCATCGAACTCGGCCAGCGTAACTTCCGCGCCGAGATGAGCAGCGTCGTTGTTGTTCCAATCGGGAGCCCGCGAGGCGCTGCTGAGGTAGGCGATGCCGCCACCCGTGACAGAGACGGCGGCGGCCGCGCCCATCAGAAACGCGCGCCGGCTGACTCCGGGCTGTGATCGGTTTTCGGTATTGAGTGGAGCTTGGGGCGTGGGGTTTGTCATGGCTTTTTGTGTGCCTCAACGAGCTGGATAGGGCGGCTCTGGTTGTAAGGATGTTTGCCGGGGTGATTGGGTTGCGTGGCTCCGGGCATTGCGCGGCGAACGTGAAACACATGTTAACGCAACGGTCATTTCAGCCTTGGGTCGACCTGGAATTGCCGGACGCTCTCGATCCGGATTCGCCGGCTGCGGGCATGGATGGGGTTGACCAGAAGATTCATCGTCTCGGGTACCACGACGCTCGGAACCCAGAGCAGAGGGGTGCTCCCTTCGCTCAACCATTCATCGCCGATCGAGCGGGTTATTTCGATGCGGTCACGCCAGTCGGTTGGCAGGTCACTTGTCAGGACCTCGGATTGCGGCAGACTATCGGGAAACCGAATCTGGATCAGCTTGTAGGTCGAGGGGAGATCGTCGAGCCGCAATTCGTGGTGAACGAGAACTTCGAGCAGCGCTGCCGCCGGATTTGGCGCGCAATAGACGATTCGGCGGCCTCTCGTGTGCCAGCGAGCAGAGGCCCGGAGGCCGCCGGCGCCATCCAGCGTTGTGTGATTACTGATGCGCCAAGCGGTCACGCTTCATCAGCCCGGCATGCCCTCGTCGATTTGATAGAGCATTTCTTCGACGAGGCGGGCGCCAGACTCGGTGGAGACGACGTCCAATGGAGGGCGGCCCGCAAGGCGGCTCTTGCCCGACCGCAGCCAGCGGAACGACTTCCGCGGATCGCCGAAAACTTCTTCCCCGAGCGCAACGATCCGCGCCAACCGTACGGCGCGGTCAGACTCTTCCGTGGTCAGGTTTTCGCGTTTCGCTTTACGGTGCGAGAGTGTGCGCCGCGGCAGGATGACGGCGTGGATCTCTGGTTCCGTCAGGCCCTGCTTGAGCAATGACGAGATGACTGCCGTTGGCAGGCGCTGATCTACCAGCCGCTCGAGGTCTTTGTCGGAGCGAAGGCGGCCCGAGCCAAGGGCGTGAGCGATGCGAGCGTAAAGCCCGCTTCCGTTGGGATCGCGGGCCGTTGTAGCTTTGGCCTGAGTCTTGCTGGGCAACTTGCCCTCATTATAGCGGCATCTTGCCAGCCGCCCCTTGCTTGAGCGGAGTCTCAATATTTGTGAGGGTCCATTTAGTTGGCGAACAAATCGCCCGCGGGGATCGAGAGTTCCCTGCCGCTGGCTTTTTCGCGAACGGTGATGGTGCCGGATTCGTAACGCACGTCCGCGACGCCTTGATAGCCGCCCGGAACAGCGAGCAGGAATGCCACGTAAGAGCGCTCAGCGCTCTGGCCGGCGTCGAGATAGTTGTAGAGCGGGCGGCCGAAGATGCGGCCTTTCTCGAGGAGCGCCGCAAAGGGCTGATGCAGGCCGGTGGTGCCGAATTCCAAGCCGCGCGCGAACGGCTTACCGTCTTTGACGTGCCGCCAGATGTTGAGCCAGGGGTAGTCCGATTTTTTCCACAAGTAACCGAGCAGGAGTCCATGCGATGCGTTTACGGCCGTTACCCAACCGTATTCGTCGTCGATCACGAACGAGACCACGTTCGGATCGGGGCTGTCGGTAAGATGGCGGAGATCGACGGGCTGCCCGTTGCGCAGAGCTTGCGGCCAACGAACGGACGGCTCCTCGGGGTTAGGCAGCGGGCTGCTTTGCATGAAGCCTTGGCCCGCGTTGGCGTCGACGACGGTTGCCGCATCCAGAAAAGGCGGTCCGATCGTGGGGTGCTGCACCATGTTGTAAAGGCGGCCTAGCTTATTGGTATTGGTAACCTCTTCCGTTACCGTCAGCAGGGCTTGCTTCGCGGCGAGACGGATGCGCCGTTTGATCGAGAGGCCAGCGAGCGGCAGCGCAGCAGCCATCTCCGCTTCGATGCTGCCGCCGGACGAAGCAGGTTCGCGCAGCAGGTTCCAGCGCACGCGCGTTACTTCGCCATGAGAGGGCATGCCGTTGGCCTGCTCGGCTTTCGACGGCGCTCCCCAACGGTCGAGACACAGAAAATGCGACATCGGGCGAGCTTCATCGGGCGGCCCCTGGTTGTTCCAAACAAGCGGATTGAGCGGCGATTCCTTGAGTTGGAAACGGACGATCGAGCCGCCCCCCAGGTCCACGACAACGCTGGCTTGCTCGCCTTCGAGGACCACCGATTCGCGGCTGTCGACTACCGTTGCGGCACGGGTAGCCGAGAAAGCAAACACTACAAGCGCTGCAAAAATACTGCGCTGAATCATGGCTTTTGGACCTTTCCGGCGAACCGCCGTTGCAGCAAAGCGTCGAACAGCCCAGATTGCCTCACTCCACGCGAATCCACATCGGGCTCACCCAGACCAACTCACCGTCCACCTGCTCGCCCCGTATGTAGTAATACGAGGTAGTGCCGCGGACGGCTTGGTTGTCTTTCCAGGAAAAGGAGACTTCGCGGCGCCCTGGTTTGGTCGAGTAAACGTAGTTGCCGTCTTTGACGATGTGTACGGCGGCGAAATCAGCCGTGCCGGCCAGTTTGACCTCAATCGTCGGCGCTTCCGGCAACGTAAACTCTTCGCCCATGAAGTGACCGGCGCAGCGCACATCGGCCAGGATGTTGTCGGTAGCGCCGTACACGCGCCGGCTTTTGAACGCTTCCATGATCCCTTGCCGCGTGGGCTCTTTCACCCACAGGTTGCAGTAGGACATGTGCGTTGAAACGTGATCGCTCGAAGCCTGAAACCCCAGCCGGTAGCCTTTGGCAAGCGCCAGCGAGACAAACCCCAGCGGACGCCATCCGCCGATCGAGTCATCGGCCGTGTTGGCGCGCGGCGCACCCGGTATCTCGTAGTTCTGGCGATCGCCCTGGTAGATCTCGACGACCGGCTCGACCTTCGGATCGTTATCGCGCCAGTCGGTGCCCATGTTCGTTCCCGAAGTATGGACAGCGGCGATGCCGTCGAACAGGCGCAGGTATTCGTAGAGCATCTGCGTGTCGGGAGCGGGCGCCGATGGCGAATCATTGGCGGTTTTCGGCAGCCGGGGCAGCGGACGAATGCCGCGGCGCGCGAAAACCAGATTGCGGTGGCCCTCAGGATAGGAAACGCTGCGTTCGTGGCTGAACATCGGGATGAACCGGCCCGGCAACATAAACGCGTCGGTCATCTTTTGCGTCAGCCACCAGGTGTACTCTCGCCCCGCGCCGTTGTCGTGATCGCAACAGCCGGTCCAATCCATATAGGCGGCGTCGAGCATGTAGCGGAAAGCGTCGATCAGATCGCCATCGTTGAGGCCATCGTGGCTGACCGCGGTGTGACGATGAAACTCGCCGCGCAACAGCCGGAATTCGTTGCTCTTATTCCCTTCCCCAAGCTTCACGCGGTAGTTGCGCATCATCGAGACTTGACGTAGTTCCTCGGCAACGCCGGCCGACGGCGCTTCGGGCTGCTCGGGCTCGATCGGCGTTAACTCGGTGCGGCTGCTGACGGCCGGAAAATCCCAGCGGTAGGCGATCAGGTCGTTGTTGAAGCTCGACTCGTTGGGCGATTCCTCGACGAGGCCGCTTTTCGAAAAGCGGTGGTCGGTTGTTCCGACCATCATCATGCTGCCGCCGTCGATCGGCGCGAGCGCCGGACGCTGATCCAGCAAGCCGTCCGAGTGCGGCACGAACACCGGCCCGTCCCACGCCTCGCCGCTGTAACGCACCAAATTCTCGAACCAGGCCGAGCCCAGCGGCCCCCAAACGTTGCCGGCCGCATTGCGATAGGCCAGCGCCATCGAGCCATCGCTCAAAGCCGCCAGACGGGGATAGCTCTTTGAGGCGTATCCCCAAGCATAGGCGTCGAAGCCGGTCGGGCGATTCTCCGCCAGCGCGGGGTTGGGCTGTTCGGTAAATGGAACCGCCGGGCGATCGGGACGGTTCGGCCGAACGTTCATCGGATGAACGGCGGGCACTTTGGCGAGAGCCTCGTCGAGCGATGCGGCAGCCGCGAACGGCCGGCGGCCTTCGAAAACTTTTAGCCGCACGGTGTTTCCCTGGAACAAGCCCGACCCCGTGGTCTCGTAGGCGCCGAAATCCTTGCCCCACGACGGAAACGATTCTTCGTAAGCGATCCAAAGGCGGCCACGCCCATCGTAGGCCGCCGATGCGCGGGCTTCGAATTTGCGGCTCGCCGCGACGACCAGCGGCTGTTCCATGCCAATGCCATTGTCAAAACGCAGCGCCCTCGCGTACACGTCGTAGTCGCCTTTGTCGTAGGTGTCCCAGACGACGGTGACCTCGCCGTTGGGTCCGGTAGCGATTTGCGGCGCCCAGTCATTGGCGTCCGAAGTCGACACTTGGATCTCTTGCGAAAACGATTCCCCTTGCTGCCGCGCGACCAGCACGTCGAAATCGCCATTGCGGGCGCCTTGCCAGGCGATCCAGACGGCGCCGCTGGAATCGGTCGCCGCGACAGGGTTCAGATCCGGCCCGGGATCTTTGGTCAGCCGGATGGGTTCGGTCCAATCACCGTCTTTCATCGAACTCGCAAACACATCGAACCCCTCGCGCGCCTGCGCCGACCAGATCACAAACACGCGGCCGCTACCATCGACAGCCACGGCCACGCGGTACACATCGAGCTTGAGCGGCGAAACCGGTATCGGGTCGCTCCACGTGCGCGTCGATTTCGTGTATTCGCGCAACAGGACCTGGTCGCCGCCCACGGGACGCCGCAGCGGCTCGTAGCTGCGGGGTTTAACGGTTAGGGGCCATGGCATCGCCGCGTCGCGATCGCCGTGCCGGAACTCGACGTAGGCCAGATAGATCTTGTCGTTCTTTTCGGCGAGAGCCGGAAAGTCCTGCTCCTCTATAGACTCGCCGAGTTGGTGCGCCGGCGGGACTCGTTCGACGCGCGCGCAGCCGTTCAAAAAACTCAGCGAGCGGCCGTACTCGCTTTGTAGAGCAGTGAACTCAAACTTGCCTTGGCTGGTCGCCACACGGAAACGCGCTTCGGGGTCGAGTCGCTCGGCCGTCACGTAGACGCCGTTGGGGAGCACCGGCGGTTCGACACGCTGCGCGCCGCGCGTCAGGTTGACGCGCCGCGTCGAGAGCTTCCAACTGCGCGCCTCGGATGCGTCCGCCTCGGCAGGACGGCAAATCTCGATTCCGGTGATGCGCGCTCCGGTGGCCTCAATCGAGCCGTCCCATGCGGACGGCTCAGAATCCCCTACTCCGAACAACAGTGCAAACTGCAGAATCTCCCGCGTATTCGGTCCGGACGCAGACTGCGTGCGCGCCGCGGGACGCTGCAGCAACACTACACTCAGAGCCACCGCTGCGAAGGCTGCCATTCCAATGGCAACTCGCCGAAAACGGCCTGGGCCTGGCATCGATACTCCTCCCTGAACCTAGGCGGCCGCGGAGCAACGTTTAGCGTACCTGGCCGCCGTCGGCAACCTCGTGCCGGGCTGGCTCGCCGGCATGGCACGCTTCGCCCTACGCGGTTCTTCGATGAACCACATATCTTCGAACGACAGGCGGCTTCGAGCTGCGATCCGTTTCTGCTAGGTCATGCAGCACCGTGATTGTAACGAAATCATAGCCCGATCATAGCCCGATCATAGCCCGATCATAGCCCGATCATAGCCCGATCATAGCCCG
>JBBDWJ010000330.1:7693-12186 GCA_040902925.1 Bryobacterales bacterium
ATCATAGCCCGATCATAGCCCGATCATAGCCCGATCATAGCCCGATCATAGCCCGCGGACGGCGTTTTTCGCTCCGGCCGCGGGATATATGCGTGCGTGATTCAAAGCACCTGTTTCAGGCATCGGCGCTGGCCGTCGGGTAGACTAATGCAAGGCCGCTCGCTTTCCCTCCGCCGGTTCCCTCAAACCTGGAATTCATGTATCGCAAGACTCTGATGACAGTCTCGCTTGTGCTGACGCTCGGGCCGGTGGCAATGGGCCAAGCTCCGTTTGTTTTCGAGCGGCGCTACCAAGCGGATCAGGAATTTTCGTATCACTTGGAGGATCGCCGCCGCCAGCAGGCCGGCGAGATCGTCTCCACCACGATTGCCTCGGCTGAATCCTCGCACCAGGTAGTATTCGAGGGCGGCGTGCCCTTCGAGACCGTCCGCTGGGCCGAAGCGGTTGACCTAGCGACAGGGCAGCATCGGACGGACCTCGCCTCATTGCCTATCTCCCGTCTTTCGCTGCATCCCAACGGCCCCATCGAGCCGGGCAAGCCGGCGGGCGACCCGCTCATGATCGGCATGATCACCGACCTGGTGACCTTGTACATCGCAGTCAGCCCCAGCGTAGGGATAACGAACCTGCACTTGCCCGGCGACCAAGTGGCGTCGCCGGCGCCCGTATTCGGAGATTTCGCCGACGGCGCCACGTTTATCGCCGGTCAGGATAAGTTCCGTGTGGACGTCGCGATGACGGCGCTCGGCCCGGATCTCGTCGAGTATTCGACTTACATGCAGCCGCTCGGGTTTGAACCCGGCGAGTTGTATCGCGATTTCATGCAGCAGCCCGCTTGCGGCAACGCGCCGAACAACATCCAGTATGTCCGCGCGCAAGGTGCGGGCTTTCTGGCCGCCTGGGGCTGTGAATCCATAACGATTCAAACCAAGATCGACCGCCAGAGCGGCATCATTATCGAGTCCCTGATGGTGAGCTACCTGCTCCAAAGCGTGAAGACGTGCCAGGACGCAGAGTTGACGCAGTGCGCCGACGGCCCGCCGATCGAGGAAAACCGCACCGTCGAGCTAAAGCTGCTCGATCACCAGACGCCTCCGCAACGGTCGTTCGTTCCGCCCCGCCAGCGCCCTTGATCGAATCCCATAGCCGGGATGCGTCGTCCCAATGCCGGACACGACGGCGCGTTGGTGTTTCCCTACGAGCCCCCAATACCGGGCGCTTGCCGAGACGTATCCCAAGCTTGCAGCGGCCGCAAAAAAAACAAGCTCGCACGCGCTACCGGGGCGCTCGTATCGGTGGTCTCAGGCGTGCAGACACGCTAAGATATCTTCCGGGCTGGATCATCTCAGGAGGCGTCATGCCTAATCAAAGACTGCGCGAGATCCTTACCACTCCGCTAACCGCCGAGTACGTGGCGCGGCGGGCACAGGACGGCTGGAGACCCGTGGCCGTCGAATGGGAGCGCGAAGGCGCCCAACGTGCGGAAGCCTCCGAGGCCCGCTCGGACGTGGTCGAGGAGATCCCTTACGGGCTGCAAGTCGCCTCCGATTGCCGCCATCTCGAGGAAAATCCCGCCGAGAAGCAAGTGCTTGTGCTGATGATGGAGCAGATCGTGCAGGACGAGCCGCTCTCCAAAGTCGCCGAGGAACTCAACCGTCACGGACATCGCACCCGCCAGGGGACGAAATGGAGCCCGGTGGCGGTGTTCAATCTGCTGCCTCGATTAATTGAAGCCGGCCCGCGCATTTTTTCGAGCGAGGAAAAGGTAGCGCGCCGCGAACAACTACTGAAGGCGATGTGAATGGTTCTCCCCTTGAGGGGAAAGATTGGCCCGCAAGGCTCTCCGCCTCAATAGCCATCGTTCGTGGAACCTTAATCCGTAATCACTAAAGAAGCTCTACTGTGGCGCTATGGCCACCGGCTGAAGCCAACGCAGCATCCCGCGTAACGAGGCTGGCTCCTAGCGCCTCCGCCAAAACTACGTAGGCGGCATCTTATGAGGTCAGGTTGTGTTTGAGATCCGAGATCCGACGGAGTAAAGGCTCGTGCGGATAGCGCACCAGGGGCAGCTCGGCGAAAAGCTCAAGAGCCTCGATCGCACGGGCAGGGGTGAGGTCGCCTTTCAAAGTGTACCGGCGCAGAACCTGAGCGACTTCCAGGTCGAGCAGATGCGGGACGTGAATGCGCTCTTCCGACGAGAATAGCCGCAGCTCAACGCGCTCCGCCGCGCCGGTCCGCAGCAGGATCTCGAGTATTACCGAGGCGTCGGCAACAATCATCTACGGTCTCGCTCAGCGCGCACCGCCTCGGCTGGCGGCATGCTCAGATGAACCGGCGACAGGCGCGCGAGCCGATCGCGCAGTTCGGCTTTCGACGGCCGGTTGGCCAGTTGCTCGACTTCCCTGAGCAGAAAATCCGACAACGATAACCCCTCCCGAGCGGCCCGCGCTTTGAGCTTGCGATGAAGCACGTCGGGGACGTGCCGGATCTGAATCATCTTCGACATGCTATCAACATAGTTGCATGTGGATCACATGTCAATCGGCCAAAGGCACACTTTGGCGGTTTCGGGTACGGAGTACACGTCGCGGGCGCCTGCGGTCTTGTGGTTAGACACGGACAAACCGGCGTCATGATCCGATGACCGTGTTGGGCTTCGAATGATATCCTGGGCGTTTCGACTCGAAGCCCGAGCAAGCCGGTCTTCAAGAATCACATCGCTCTTCTCGCAACGGTTGAAGTCGCGTTCAACCAGCCGCTCACCCCCTTAACAGAGCCGAACAAATTTCGTTCCCGAACTGCGTATCCAAGCAACTCATGATCGGCAACCCTAAAGGCGGCTACCAGTTTCTAAAAGGCGGCGGGCCATTCTCGTCGGGATGCCGGGCCGCGGCTGGTTATGAAATCGTGCATGCTGTTTTCGATTCGTTGGCGCCTCTCGAGAGAGGCTATGGCCTCATCGAGCAGCATTTGCGGTCGCTCGGCCGGCCGATGCAGGCGCTTTGCGGCATGGAGCTGCGGATTCCCGAGCCGCTCTCGATCGACGCCTTCAACGACTTCAACGGCCCGTATGTCGAAAAACTCAAGGCCTGGGATATCCTGCTCGACGGGATGAACCCCGTGGCGCGCACGAACGTTGCCGTCAAGCCCAACCGTATCACCGAGCCGTCGGTGTATGGTTTTTCCTACACCGTGGAATCGAATAGCGCCGCGCCGACATTGCTCACCGCGGGGGCCGGTGAGCTGAAATCCTCAAAGCTGGCCGAGTCGGAAATCGTTCGCCACGGCGACACTTCCCCGGAGGGCTTCGCCGAAAAAGTCGGGACGGTATTGGGGAGCATGTCGAAGCGGCTCACCGGGATGGAAGCGGACTGGCCGCTCGTCACCGCGGTGGATATTTACACCATCCACCCCATCGACGCGATGATCGAATCGACCATCCTGCCGCACATGAACCGGGCCGAACGCCATGGATTGCGTTGGTTCTTCGCTCGCCCGCCGGTCATCGGCATTGATTTCGAAATGGACGTGCGCGTGGTAGGCCAGGAAGTCGTGCTTCCCCTCACAGACAACCCCTGACTCCATTTCGTTAGCTGAACAGATTGCCGCGAATCAGAATCGGCGGCGGCACTCGGTCATCGCAGCGGTGCTATGATCCAGGAGTTGCTTGGCATCCAAAAGTTGTTGGTTGTGCTGCCGCCGCCAGACGACCCGGCGAAATTGAAATGAGCAGGACCCACCATGTGCTTCGATAGATCGCGTTGACTGCCGTGAACGTGCAAGGCCGTCAAGGCCCGACGACGCCAGGTTGGCGCCAACGAAAATCTTCATCACCCCGCTGCCGTAGCAGTAACGGCGCTTGCTGAGGCCGCGAGCAAGGCGTATCGGACCAAGCCGCACACACTCCCGGTAGCGTCGCGCTTTTTCCACGCGGCCTTTTTCGGCGCTGGCGTAATTTTCTGCCAGGATTCCTTTTTCGGCGCTCGCTTCACGCGCGGCCGGCGGCCAGACGCCGCATCTGGTCTTTTTCGCCGCCGCCGCACCCGTGAGCTCGCCAAGCGTCAAACCAATCCGAAATCTCGAAGCACTCCAGGAGACGCGCCGTGTTGCACGTAATCCTGGAGCATTGGCAGGCGGTAGCGGCGATCGCCGGCTTCCTCGTTTTTTGGTGCTGGGAATCTCTGGCGCCGTTTTTTGCACAGCGCTCGCGCGTACGGCACGCGGCGCGCAACCTGGTCGTGGCCGCGATCAACGCGCTGGTCCTTGTTCTATTCTTCGCGGGCGCCACGGTGGCTGTGAGCGAACTAAGCACGCAGAACGGCATCGGGCTGCTCCACCAGTTCGGCATGGCTGTGCCGCTGCAGCTCATTTTTGGCTTTTTGATTATCGACGCGTTTACCTATTGGTGGCATCGCGCAAACCACCGCCTTCCGCTGCTGTGGCGGTTCCATCGCATGCACCACAGCGATCCGAATATGGACGTCTCGACAGCA
>JBBDWJ010000331.1:0-12175 GCA_040902925.1 Bryobacterales bacterium
CCGCAGGTACTTCTGAAGCTGCATCGCGGAGATGCCCTTCTTGGCATCGCAGACCGTCTGTGTCAAGTGCATAATCACCAAACGAACCCAAATCCCACTCGTGGGACAGACTTGAGCATCATAGTGAAAACAAAGAGTATCGCCGCCAGAAACAGGGGGAACAAAAGACGAAATAGAGCTCAGCATATTCGCAACCACTTCGCCGTATCTGCGTAAGCCTTCGCCATCCATGCGGCGGATGTTCGCTAGAGATTCGAACGGGTCCGCCGCGGCAGTCGCGGAACATCCTAACGAAACGGCTGTATCTGCCGATGAGCAGTCTCGATGGCGAGCGCTGTCTCCCCCACCCGTCTCCTTCTGGTTGCCCTTGCCTGGACAATCGCCGTCGGCCTAGGCATGACCCGCCTGCTGGAATACGAAAACACCGCCGCGCCGGCCGGTGTTGTTGCTTCCCACTGGCCCGAAACCAGCAGCCTGGCGCGGCGCGCCGGCCGGCCTACTTTGGTGATGCTGGCGCATCCACGCTGCCCTTGCACGCGCGCCTGATTCTTATGGATTGCCAGATGCCTGAGATGGATGGCTATGCCGCCACAGCCGTCATTCGCGAAAGAAGCGATGGCAAGGATATCCCCATCGTCGCGCTGACCGCTCACGCCATGCCGGGGGACCGCGAGAAGTGTCTGGCGTGGGGCATGAGCGACTATCTCTGCAAGCCGATCATGCCGGCCGCGATCGAGGAAGTGCTGGGCCGCTGGTTGAAGCCCGCCGGCGTCGCGACCCGCTGAGACTGCTGATCCATGGGCCCGCGATGCTTCTGAGGAAAACGAAAGCAGCCCGCGAGGACAGCGTTGAGAGATCGCCCGTGAAGCAGGACGCGAGACAAGGCACTCGGCGGCAGCTACTTCGCGGCGTCGAAATAGCGGCCGGCGAACTGCAAGAACAGCTTCCACTCGGCTGGCGTAACGACGTGCCCGCCGCTGTGTTCGTGGAACGCCAGATCGCCCGCAACCAGCGGCGTGCCGGGACGAGGCATCGCCGTCACACCGACGCCGTTCTTTCCCAGCAAACTGTAGACAGGGCTCGCCGCGACGGCGGCCAGAAACTGGCCCTTGGGGTCGGACCATTGGTCGGCCGTTCCGCCGGTGAGAAATACCGGGCGCGGCGCGACGAGCGCCAGCAGCATGTGCGCGTCGACCGGCAGCTCGTTCCAGCGGCCCGCGTAGTGTACGAAATTTCCGGCGAAGTGCGGCGCGAACAGTTGCGCCATGTCGTCAATGGTCTCGCCCCAATCACGGCGCGAAAGCGACGCGCCCATCTCGCCAGAACAGGTCGCGAAGACCATCGGGATGCGTTCGTCCATGGCGGCAGCCAGCAGCACCATTTTGCCGTAGCGCGAGTGGCCGCTGAAAGCGATTCGTTTGGCATCGACCTGCGGATCGGTTTCGAGATAGTCCATGGCGCGGCTGAGGCCCCAGGCCCAGGCGCGCAGCGCGCCCCATTCGTCGGGGGGCCGCGGCTGGCCGGGTTTGAGCGTCATGCCGACAACGCCGCTGCGCAACGTTTCGAGGTCGGCCGAGTCGGGCTGCACGTTGCGGATATCTACCGTGCCGTATCCCCAGCCGCGATCGAGAATCGCGTCCAGCGTCGCGTCGTTGTTGCGGCCGGCGGCTCCGAAGATGACCGGCACCGGGCCTTCGGCATCGGCGGGCAGCGTCAACGAAATCAAAATGCGCGGTGGGTCGCTGTAGCCGCGCGCGCCGCCTTCGGGTTCGGTCGCCGGCGGCGCGTTTCGGGGCGGCTCGGCTTGTGATCGGCCACGCCGCGCGGCGGTCTTGGCGCTGCCGATGCTCCCCAGCACCTCTTTGTTGATCGTCTCGCTGCCGCTTGAGCCGCTCACGACTTCCCAGCTCACTTGGGGCGCGTTGGCGGGCAGCTTGCCGTAGATCTCGGTTTCGTACAGTTGAACAATCTCCGGCCTTCGTTTCTCGAACCATGTTTTCGCGTCAGGGACCGGCTCTCCGTTGGAGAGGATCAACGGGTCGGGAAGCGTATAGCCGCCTGCTTCGGCTTCGTTGTAGTTTGTCCAGTGCCCGGTCGAAGCCCAGCGGTAGAGGCCGCCGCCGGCGTCGTCGATGCGATAGAAGTTGTTGCGCCGCTGCATGCGGAAACCCGGCGGTGGCGTGGTGAGCGTTTCGAAGTCGGCGACATCGCCAGGCGGTTCGGGCCGCGGGCGGTTAGCGTGGAAGCTAACGGCCGGCGTTGGAACAGCCGGTGTTGTGGACGGGGAAACTTCCGGGGCGTCCTGAGCTCGTTGCGGCACGGCCGTCAAGGCTGCAAACAAAGCGATGGCGATGACGACTGCGATGGCGGGGCGGCGTCGGGCGGCGGGCTTGGCTTGCTTTGAGTTCATGAAAGGCCTTGGTCGCCTGATGTTGAGATTTTCGCTCATCGCGCGGGTTGGTTCAAGCTGTTGCCCAGCCTGATGCCGCAGGACGAAGATCCGGTGGACATGGTTCGACATCTTGTCACCCATCTGTCACCGAGCAGCCTTGGCGGATGGTATATAAGGTATGGTGTAGCAACGATGTTGAAGCGGAAAGGAACTCCCGTGCGCCGAGCTTACTCACCCTCACTCAGCGTGACGCTGCTATTGCTGCTGATCGCGGTTCAAGCGCCGGCTCCCGCTCGGGGGCAGGGCGCGCCGTCGGCGGAAGCCAAGGAGAACGCGGCGCGGTATGCCGCCGCCGACATTCGGATCATCACGCCCGGCGTCGTCAATAGCTCCGGTCTGCCGGACCTCGCCGCGGCCTATACGAAAGAGACCGGCAAGAAAGTAGCGCTGACCGTTGTGGGCATGGGCCGCATCGTCGACGCTATCACGACAACCGATCCGCCTCCCGATGTAATCATGCTGCCATTGGAGCTGATGAGCGCGCTGTCGCTGGAAGGTGGCGTCCTGCCGGGCACCTTCACGCCGCTTGGGCGAACCCGCATGGGCTTAGCGGTGCGCGCGGGAGCGCCGCATCCCGACATCTCGACGGTCGAGAAATTTGCCGCCGCGCTACGCGGCGCTAAGGCGGTCATGCGATCGAACCCCGCCAGCGGCACGATGGTTGCGAGACTGATTGACGACGTCCTCAAGCGGCCCGAGTTTGCCGGCGTCAATGCTCCCCCTAGCTCGCGCGGGGAAGGCGGACAAGCGCTGGTACGGGGAGACGGCGACATGGCGATTCAGACGATCTGCCAGATTCTTCCCTACAAGGAAATCGAACTCGTCGGCCCGCTCCCGGCTGAGTTGAAGGCCTGGATCGACATGTCCACGGCGGTTTCGGCCAGGGCGCAGCATCCCGACGATGCCCGCGCGTTCATCCGCTACCTGCTGCGTCCGGAGTCCAACACGGTGTGGAAGCCGCGAGGGCTCGAACGGTTTCCGTGAAGCAGAAGCCCAACACGCGCAAGTCGTCTTGCTGCCTGTCGAATACAGCGCGGCCAAGTAGTCACCCCTAACCTCAAGCCCCAGCCGCTGAGCGTTTCGCCGGCCCCGGCTTGCGGCGGCGCAGCGCCCAGCCTCACCGAGACCGTCAACCAAGACCCCAATGCCGAAGCAGCAATAGCGCGCCGCGATTTCGATAAGGCGAACACCTGATACTCTCTCGCCCGATACAAGAGCCGCACCTTAGCCTTCCTTCGCTCTCGCTACTCAACATCTGCTCGCGTTGTCCCGTTTGTTCGATACCTCACGCCTCTTTTGCAGAAGGCGTCTTCCGGTGCAAGCGATCCGAACGGGCGCACTTGCCCTGCCGCCATTCGCTTTGATGCGGTTCGGCGGCCGATCGCTGAAACGCACCTGAAACGGAAAATACGAATCCTGACAAAGACAAAGAGGTATCTATCATGACCCCCAACACTACTCTGCCAAGCGCGCTCGAGTTCGAAGCGGCAAACATCAACAAAGACGCGTTCCGCTGGTTTATCCGGCCGACCGTCAAGATTTTAATCGTCGTCGATGGCAGCATCGGACTCGGCACGGCGGGTTTCGCGCTTGGCAAGGTGATCGATCTGCTCGAGTCGAACGAGTTCTACAATTGGGTTCGTTTTCGCGTCACGGGCGCGAGCCGCGAAGGCACAACGGCCGTCAATGCCGGGGCCGACTCGCACAACTTCACCTATACGGGCTTTCGTTTCAACATGGCGGGCTTCGACATCAATAGCTACGACCAGGTGTGGATGTTCGGCATCAATCCCTTGATCCACAATCCTACGGGCAACGATGACAACGTTATTGGGAACGCCGGTAACAAACCGCTGTCCGACGCCGAGCTCAAGATCCTGGCGCAATGGATGGACGAAAAACAGGGCGGCGTATTCGCCACCGGCGATCACGGGCTGCTTGGCGCGTCGATGTGCCATCGCGTGCCGCGAGTGCGAAACATGCGCAGGTGGACGCTGGCGCAAGGCGTGCCGTCGCAGGTGAATTTCGACCGCAAGGATACGAACCAGCGCATCCCCTCGCACACGGGATCCATCCCGTTCGACGCGCAGTCCGACGAAGTGCCGCAGCCGATCCAGGTGCTCAGACGGTCGCTGTATTCCTGGGGCAACCGCTTCTATCTGCAGCGGCGCTACGCACCCCACGAAGTGCTCTGCGGCGTCGACGGCGCCATCGACGTTCTGCCCGATCACCCGCACGAAGGCGAAGCCCTGGGCAAGCGCTTTGGAAGCGGCGGCGCGCAGCCGGTCGATCTGAGCCAGAACTTTTCGTTCGACGGCTACTCCGCCGCCGAATATCCCAACGGCGTCGACGGCCATGCCCGGCCCGAGCCTGAAGTGATTGCCATCGGGCATCCCAAGGATTTCGACATTCCGCACTCCAAAGGCGCCAAAGACACCTCGCCGTTCGGGTTGCTGTCGGTCTATGACGGCGAGAAAGCGGGCGTCGGACGCGTGCTCATCGATTCCACTTGGCACCATTGGTTCAACGTCAATCTCCAAGGCTTTCCCGCAGCTTCGCCCGGCTACAAGAAGATCCGCAATTTCTTCAAGAACGTCGCCGTCTGGCTGTCGCGCAAAAGCCTGCGCGGCAAAATGCTCAGCTCCGCGACCTGGAATACCGCCGTTCTCTACTACGACCCGATGCTGTTCACGTCGCAGAACACGGTGTGGTTCGTCGGCGAGCAGGCGAAGGATGTGCTGGGCCGCTCGGCCAGCCGCTGCACCATTCGGGAGTGGATCATCGACATCTTCGCCGTCGAGCTCGACAAGCGCTTCCGCATTCCCAAACCGGACCCGTGCCTGAGCTGCCCGCCTTGGGAGGCTTTTGAGACGGCTGTACTGGGAGGCATTTTCAAGCGCCTCGCGCCGCTGGTCGAGCGGCATCGCGGCGTCGAGCGGCTGGAGCGCACTCACCTGGACCTGGGCGAGATCGGCAAGGTGATGGAAGCCGGCGTCAAGGAAGGCGCCGAAGCGTTCACCGCGGCCTTGCGGGAATCCGTGGAGTCGCTGCGCGGCGCTCCGGAAGCCTTCGCCGGGATCAAGCTGGCACTCGGCGCCAAGGAACTCATTCCCGACGCCGAAGAGGCGAAGCTTTCGATCCGCTTGAACGCCATTCTCGTCGGCGACCCGCTGGTCGCCTACCTGAGCGAGCAGCGCCAGGCCCGCTGGGCCGTCGACGTCCGCATCAACGACCTGCCGGTGAAACGCGAACGCGACCGGATCGGCGACGATGGCGTGCTGAAATGGCGCCCCGTCGAGACGCCCGGCGCGTTGGTCGCCGAGACCGACGCCGCGCTCGTGGAGGATCAATTCCGCGAGGGTGACGAAGTCGAAATGACACTTTTGCTTGAAGCCGAAGATGGCACGCGCCAAAGAGTATGGAGCGAGAAGCTGACCGGCGCCCCGTCGAGTTGGCGGCGCAAGCGGCGGCCCGACGTGGCTAAAACCCTGGAGAGCAACGAGCCGGTCGCGGTTTGGCTGACCATCGAGTAGCCGAACTGCGTCGAGCACGCTTCAACTTCAAACACGCGCTGCAGCCCGCGGCGGCCCTCATTGGCCGCCGCGGGCTATTCGCGCAAAGGGCTGCTCCACGTGTCCAGGAAACTCCGGCAGGAAACTCCGGATGGCGGCGTCCGAATCAACCTCTTTTTTCCGATCCGCTCCACGCCATCCGCCAGCGGGCGGCCATCTGCCCCAACAGCCACAGGGAATCCCAAAGTCAAAAGATCTCGCTAGACAAAGAGCCGGGCCGCGCCCCATACTTTGTCTCAGGATCAGCCATTGCCGCGGGGCAGGCTTGTCTTAGGATCAGGCCAGGCTCCACCTGATCGAAAAGGCCTGATCGAGGAGGATTCCATCCATGACTTCACGCAGACAGTTTATGGTCGCCGGCGGCGGCTTGCTCGCTGCTTCCGCCGCGCGCGCAGCCACGTCGACGCCCGGCGCATTCCCTTACGCCGAGCTCGAAGCCCGCATCGCGCGGCGTGATTTCCGCGATATCACCAAAGACGTCTTGCCGACGCCGTCCATGGTGGTCGACCTGGACCTGTTCGAGCAGAACGTCAACACGATGGCGAAGCACGCCAAAGCCGTCAACATCGGCCTGCGCCCCCACGTCAAGGTTCACAAAAGCGTCGATGTCGCCAAGCGCCAGATCGCTCTCGGCGCGTTGGGGCTCACGACGGCAACGATCGCCGAGTCGGAGCTGATGTCGCGCGCGGGAATTAAAGGCGTGCTCTGGACCAAACAGCCCGCCAGCGCGAACAACGTCTCCCGCGCTGTCGAGTTGAGCAAGCGCGACCCGACGTTCATGTTCGTCATCGATGATCCGATGGTCGCCGGCTGGGTCGAGGAGGCCGCCGCGGCCGCCCACGCGAAATGCCGCGTTGCCGTGGCCGTTTACGCGGGGCTCTCGCGCCAGGGAATCGAGAACGGACCGCCGGCCATCGAGCTAAGCCAGAAAATTGCCGCCTCGAAGCACATACAGCTCGAAGGCTACATGGCCTATTCGGGAGGCGCGTCGCACACCAAGGGATGGGAAGCGCGCCGCAAGAAGTCAGCCGATGATTTGTCCGGCGTCAAGGAAACCGTCGCACTGGCCCGCAAGGCCGGTTTGCCCACCGACCTGGTCAGCGGCGGCTCGACCGGCACCTACAACATGGACAAGGAAAACGGCCTCACCGAACTCGAGGTTGGTTCCTATGTATTCATGGACACTGCCTATCACGCCATCGGAGGCAAGAACGACGACAGCGTGTACTCCGATTTCCAGGGAGCGCTCACGGTTCTGACGACGGTGGACAGCGCGCACTGGCCCGACCAGGTCACCATCGATTACGGCAACAAAGCCCTGGCGCGTCCCACCGACAAGGTGAAGGGCAAGCCGTGGCTCGAGCTGGCCAACCAAGGGGCCGAATACGGCCTGCTCAAATGGAAAAAAGGCGAGGAAGGCCTCAAGCTCGGCGACCGCGTCGAGATTTACTGCACGAACCTCGACATGAGCACAAACTGCTACGACCGCTATTACATCGCGCGCGGCGAGCAAATTGTCGATGTATGGCCAATCATGGGGCGCGGCGGCGCGGCCCAGCGCTAAGAGCCAATCGCCCTGCTGCCGGCCGTTGACCGGCAAGGCGTCTGCGCTGCGTCGGCGAAAGTCTTCCGCTGGGAATAGCGCGGGCCCCAATGCTCCCGCGAATATCAAAGTTTTGGGAAATGCAAGCCTGACCCGCGCTCAGATTCGACCTGCCGCGTCATGAAGCCCGCTGTCTGCTGGTGCGCTATTGCATTTGGCGGCGCCGGCTCACACGCGCTGGCTTTGTTGATATTCGTAGACCACGCTTCCGTACACGTCGTGGTGACGAAAGTGAATTGTGGTCTCGCCGGAAGCGCGCCGGACATTGACGGTCAAGAAACCACCTTTTACGCGGTGAAAGCGGTGGTAGCGCTTATCTTCCCCGGGAGTTCCGGCGGCGTGCGAATCGCTGGCCGGCCCTGCGGAGAACTCCTGCACCTTCGACTCGGGATGCACCGAATGGTACTGCCAATGGCGGTCTCCATTGATGTTGAAGAAGCGCTCGGGCAAATGCTTCTGGACCCATCCACGAAACTCGTCGCCCTCGTGCTGGAATTCCTGGTTGGAGAGGTTGTCCGCTTTCGTCGCGCGGTCGGGGCCCACGATCGGTGTCGGGTTGATCAACAGCTTCCAATCCGCATCGCTGGCCAGCATGGATTCTTGCAGCCACTTTTTTTGCTCCGCTCCCCAAACCGATTTTCCCGGACCATCGGGCATGTTGTTGGGTGAGCGGAAGTCGCGGCCCTCCACGAGCCAAATCTGCAGCGAGCGGCCCCAGCGGAATGTGCGGTAGGTTTTTTCTCCCATCGGCACTTGCTGCCGGAAAATCCGCAGCCCGTCGTCCCAGGTAAGCGGCAGCATCTGCTCGGGGTCGCGCCCCGGCCAGGCGTCGTCAAACAGCGTGTCGTGATCGTCTTTCTCCCAATAGCCCGGCACATCGAGCAGCAGATTTCGGTGCCTGGGAAAACTATACATGCGCTGCCAGTGATAGCGCGCCAGATCGACCGTGGTCGCTCGTGGATCGTCGCTGTCGTAATAGACGATGTCGCCCGCGGTGACGTAGAAATCCGGGCTCAATCGCCGCATCGCGTCGTAGATGTGAAACCCGGCGTCATGGTCGAGCTGAGAATATTTTTGGCAGGTCATCATCGCGAAGGTGACCTCAGCCTGATCGCCGGGTTCGGGCGCGGTGCGAAACGAACCCTGCAACGGAACGTGGGCCCCTCCGTCACGGGTCTCGGCGGCATAGTGGTAACGCGTGGCGGGACGCAAACCGCGAAGCTGAAACTGGTGCGCGAAGTCGGTTTGAGAACCCACTTCCGCCCACTCGGTTTCGACAGCGCCGCGCAAACTCGCGTCGGTGGCGTAGCGCAAGCGAACCTGGCCGGCCAGCCCGGGCGTCGAGCCTTCCAGACTTTCCACGAGAAGGCCGTCGGGATACGGTTCCGGCCGGCCACGCCGCAAGATACCGTCACGCTTTCGTTCCGCCTCTTTCGTCAGCCGCATCCAGACGATGGCGGACTCCGGACTGACTTCGCCCACTTTCAAACCCGTAGCCTGGTGGATGATGCGGTTCTGCGCGGCCACTGGCTCGCGGATCAGCGCCGCGGCGGCGGCCATGCTCAGAAAATCCCGTCTGCGCATACTATGCTCCCAAGGCGTTCGCGCCGCATCGCGCGGCCGGGCCGTGCCTGACGAAACGGACTGTCCTACCTTAGTGGTTCTCGGAACGGGAAGGCAACACCGCGGGGCGGCACTACGCTGGCCTGGACGAGACGCCGGCTTGATGAAGAGGCGTCGATGAAGGCCACGCGCCGGTCGAAGTCTCCATAGCGGAATAGCGGCCTCTCCAAGGTCAGCAGGTTTTCACTCCGCGCGCCGCCCAGCGGGCCTCGTCCTCGGATAACCCGCGCCCTGCCGTTGTTCCGCTTCCTGTTGCCGGCCCGCCTCCCCACGCCCACCTCGCCGTCCCGCCTCCCCATGCCCGCCGCCAGACGCAACCGCTGGTACCAGCGTGATAGGGGTTATTCCTCAATGGCTTAGTGCTTAATGCGGATTACTGCTCCGCGAAGGCCTCAGGGAAACTCAGAACAACGGAACCATTGCGTCCGAAGGGCTTTTTGCGGCGTCATCCGAGACGGTCCGGAACGGAAAGCCTCGGTTTGGCCGATATGGTACCCGTCGCAACGAGGTCCCCGGGTTCGGCTGTTTTCCGGCGTGTCTGCCAACGCCCGAACGCACGGGCATAGTGGTCCGGCAACGGGCACGCGGTTTGGGCAGAGGCAAGATGAAGCACCGGGCAGGCCCCGACCAACAACCATGAAGCGCAAACTACTGATCGTCGTCGCCGTGGCCCTGGTGGCTGCCACTGTTTCCACGGTGGTGTTCTACCAACTGATTTCCGGCAGCATCAGCAGCGAGGAAGCCCGCCAAACCCAGGAATTCTCTGTTGTAACGGCGGCCCGCAACCTGCCGCGCGGCACGCGCCTGAAGGCCGAGGATCTGACGGTCACCAAGTGGTCTGGGGAGACGGCCCCCGAGGGAGCCTACGCGACGTCCAACGACCTCGCGGGGCGCCTGGTAGACCGCGACGTCCAACAGGGCCAGCCGATCTTCGAGTCGGGACTCACCGTGGCGGGCGCTGTCGGCGCGGGAGCGATCCCGCCGGGAATGCGCGCGGTTTCGATCCACCTTGCCGAATACGCCGGCGTGGCGCGGCTGCTGGAGAACGGCGACCGCGTGGACATTCTTGCGGCGGACTCCGACCGCCGGCCTGGCAACATCGAGACACGCCTGCATACCGTGTTGCAGGGCGTGCAGGTGCTCGACAACGGAAAGGACGAAGATCCTAAGGCGCGGCAAGCGGCACAACCCGTGGTCACCGTGCTGGTCGAAGCCAAGGACGCCGAAACCCTGAGTCTGGCCGACCAGGCCGGCGCCATCCGGCTGGCCTTGCGGAACCCGCTCGATAGCACGACCGAGGAGAGCCGCGGAGCCCGCTGGCAGGATGTGGCCGGCAACGGGACGGGCGCCAATAGGGTCGAGCGTATCAGCCCGCGGGCGTCGCGAACTGTTTCTCAAAGCCGCCAGGACATCTCTTCACAGCCCAGCCCCGAGAGCGCGCCTCAAGACGAGCTTGCGGCGATGATGCCCGAGCTGCACTCTCGCCGCGGCGACGGCGTGACGCAACCGGCGCCGGGCGAAGCCGGCGGTGTGATGTTGTCCATTACGTTTGCCGGACTGGGCGATGAGGCGCTGGCTGAGCTGACGGCAGGGCTTGCCGAGCGCTACACCAGCACGCCCATGATCCTGTCGGCGTTCCGGCCTGGGTGGGACGTCCAGAAGCGCGTCCAGGCGCTTCTGCAAAACGAACGCCTGGAGGTTTTCGCCGATCCCACGCTGCTCGCCATCGAACAAACCGAAGCCCACTTCGAGCGCACTTCCGATGCCTCCAGCGGGGCGGCAGGAAATTCTGAGCGAACCGGCAAGCCGGGCCATTGCCCCGACCGCGTCGGGATGCGCGTCAGCTTCCTTCCCACCATCGGCAAAGAGAACCGGCTGCGGATTCGCGTCACTTCGGAAGTGGCCGTTCCTGGCGCCGTCAAGACGGCCGCCGCGGGAGGATGCGAGACGCCGCTGGTGGCGATGCGCGAGTGGTCGGGCGAAATCGAATTGGCGGACGGCCAGAGTTTTTGGGTGCGCGGGCTAATCGACAGGCCGGGCGCCTGGGACTTTTTGCGGCGGCTGTTTCCGCAGCGTCCGCTCGAGCACGACCGTAATGACGAGTTGGCGATCCTGGTCACGCCGAAGCTGATCGCCGCCCAGAAGACCGGCAAGCCGCTTTCCGCGGCCATGCCTCGCTAACGACGGCTCTACGATCATGGATTCCACACTGACCGCCCCGGACTCCAAGCGCCCCCCTCTGCACAAACCCGCCGAGCTGTCGATTGCCGAGTACATGGAGCTGAAGCATCAGCTTCACCGGCGGCTGCTGGAGCGCATCAATCTCGAACGCCTCGCCGAGATCGACGCGCCGCGCGTGCGCCGCGAAGTTCGAGTGGCCGTAGCGGCGATGGTCGAAGAGGTCGCGCCGCAGCTTCCCAAGCACGACCACGAAAACCTGGTCGACGAAGTGCTCAACGAGGTGTTCGGCCTGGGCCCTCTCGAGCCGCTGATGCAGGACCCCTCGATCTCCGACATTCTGGTTACCACGCCCCATCTCGTCTACGTCGAACGGCACGGCAAGCTCGTCAAGAGCCAGGTGCAGTTCAAAGACAACGCCCACCTGCAGCGCATCATCCAGAAGATTGTGAGCCAGGCCGGACGGCGCATCGACGAGTCGTCGCCGATGGTCGACGCGCGCCTTCCCGATGGATCGCGGATCAACGCGGTCATCCAGCCGGTCGCCGTCGATGGCCCGTTGTTGTCGATCCGCCGTTTTTCGCCCGAGCCTCTGACGGCCGACGACCTGATCGCGATGAACGCCGTGACGCCGGAGATCATGACCTTGCTCGCGGCTTGCGTCCGGGCGCGGCTCAATATTCTCATCGCCGGGGGCACCGGTACCGGCAAGACCACGCTGCTCAACGTCCTTTCGGCATACATCCC
>JBBDWJ010000332.1:0-12079 GCA_040902925.1 Bryobacterales bacterium
CTCCGCTATCTTAACGGCAGAACACCTTCTCCATTTCCAGCTGAGGCGGGACAAAGCCACCTTGAGGGGGATTCTACTCCCGTAACGGTCAAACCTTTTCCAGTCTCACTGGTCGAACCAGTGGCTTACCAGATTCAGTTACTCAACGCCTGCTCCCATCGCCAGGCGGTACCGATCCTGATTCTTCGTTCCAGTCTGACCACGCGATCGTTCCGCCGTGTCTTGATGACTTGGCCGTAGAGACACGCTGGCCCAAAGACGCGCCGGATGACTCGTTCGTAGAACTCGAATCCGTCTGTGGCGATCAGCGGAAAACATGGGAGATTCATGCGGTTGGCAACGTCTCGAAAGAGGGTGAGCGTGTTTCGGTAGCTACGTCTGCCGACGACCGTCGAAGGCCAAAGCCGAGACCAGACGTCGATCGTAGCGAAGACCCAGATCGACCTTTCCTTGCTGCCGACGATCGTGCGAATCTCGTCGGCCTGAAGTTCCTGGAGGGCCAGTCAAGTGATCTTGCGATCGTTGAATCGATGACAAGATTCGGCGACCCTTGCGAGCCATCGATCGACCGTATTCCAGGCGATTCATTCGCTTGACGCGAGCAATGGCGGACTTGTTCAGGCCTTCGACGCTGAGGGCGGCGACCTCGTCGAAGGCCGTGCGGCGATGCTGGAGTCGATGGTACGGCGTCTCGGTGTTCATGCAGAAGGTTTTGCCGCAAGCCTGGCAGCGGTATCGACGACGCCTCCCCCATTTCGTCCGGTAGAAGCCGTGGCGGACGATCCTTCCGGCAGTGGCTTTTCCCAACAATAGGCAATTCCTGGTTGCGCAACTGAGACTCTTCATTGTGTCCTGGACCAGTCGATGCTACGACTGGTCGCCCCGGAAGTGAGTCTCAAATCCTACCAGCTACAGGAGTTACGATGGGCAACCAACACTTGTTGGCGGAAGCATCGGCCGTTTTTGCTCATAGGCGGCGAATCGGCCGACAAGGACGCAAGCTGGCACTACTATTAATGCCGCCAAGGCAACCTACAAGATTCACGGCCAGCCCCGGCAGCTTGGCTACTACAACTACCGGCAAGGCCATGCGCCGACGCCCGAGGCGTTCGAGCTAAGCCTCGAATGGCTTGAGCATTTCCTCTTGCGAGAGAACTAGGCCCGATCTGCTCAGCGTCGGCACAAAGCACTCGGTGTTGGTCTGACTTTGCACTAACGATCCGGCCTGAGCCGCCGACGGCGGTGAGGGTCCAATGCAACAGATAGCGTTGCGGCCCCCCCCCGGCCGTCCCCGCTGCTGCCTGCCGTTGACCCCACTCGACGGCCCGGCAACCGGGGAGTCGGCTACAGATGCGTCCCGAATACGGAACGAATCCTGGTCGGGTGCCACTCCAATTCTCTTGACAAGCCTGTAGCGCCGACCTACAGTTTTATCTATATCGGCAGGCCAAACTTGGTTTGGCTATCTAGAACTGACGAGGTGGGGCGATGTCACAAGCGGTCCGATTATTGGCTGTAGGGCTATTCCTGGCGGGCTTGCTAGCCGCACAGGACTTTCGCGCAACGATCACGGGAAGGGTGACCGACCCTTCGGGTGCTTCCGTTCCTCGAGCGGAGGTCGTTGCAACCAACGTCGAAACAAACAGCAGGGCCAGCACGCTGACCGACGAGCGGGGTGACTACACACTGCCGCTGTTGCGCCCGGGCATGTACCAGCTCAACACGTCGGCGCCCGGTTTCAAGCAGTCCATCCGCGAAGACATTCCGCTCAGTGTCGGCCAGACGGCAACCGTCGACATTTTCCTGGAAGTCGGCGAGCTCGCCGAGCAGGTCACGGTAACGGCCGAGGTACCGTTGCTCGAGACGGCTCACGCCAGCCGCGGCACCGTGATCGACAACGCGCGCGTGAGTACGCTGCCTCTCAACGGACGGAATCCGTTCATGTTGGCCAATGTGGCCACCGGTGTCAATTTCGCGGGACGCAGCCTCAACACGCGGCCCTTCGACAACAACTTTGGGACGTCGTTTTCCATGAACGGCTCCCGCAACGGATCCAGCGAATTTCTCCTTGATGGCGCGCCCAACAATGCCGACGCGGGCAGGAACTCGATCGCGTTGGTGCCGGCAGTGGATTCCGTGGACGAGTTTCGCGTCCAAACGAACTCCTACGACGCACAATACGGAAAAACCGGCGGCGGCATCATCAACGTTTCGCTCAAGAGCGGCACGAACAATTTTCACGGCTCCGTCTACGAGTTCGCGCGGCGCAATGGATGGGACGCCAACTCGTTCCAGAACAACGCCCGCGGAGCGGAGCGCGGCGGCCACAAGCAGGACCAATACGGCTTTGTCGTGAGCGGGCCGATCTACTTTCCCAAGCTCTACGACGGCCGCAACAAGAGCTTTTTCATGTTCGCCTACGAGGGCTACGATGAGACGGTGCCGGTGGCGCACAACCTTTCGGTGCCGACCGACGCCATGCGCAGCGGCGATTTCAGCAACCTGGTCGACGGCGAGGGCCGCCAGATCACGATCTTTGACCCGGCAACCGGGCAGGATATCGGCGGGGAATGGCAGCGTAGCGCGTTTCCGAACAACGTCATTCCCGGGAACAGGATCAATGCCACCGCGGCGAAGATTCTCACGTTCATGCCGCAGCCCAACACAAATACACCCGGCGTCGAGCACGCACAGCAAAACCTGTTCATTCCCGGCGACGTCGGCGCGGAAAAAGAGGACTTCTACAATCTGGCCGCCAAGTTCGATCAGAACATCGGCGACAACCACCGCTTCTTCTTCCGGCACGCCAACAACGACAGGGTCTATGGCGGCTCCTACAACGGGATCTTCATGGCGCCGGGAACCGAAGGGTGGTATCCGCACGTGCGCTGGAACACGGGCGAAGTCCTGGACTGGGTCAGCACCCCAAATCCGACGCTCGTTTTCAATGCGCGTCTGTCGATCAACCGCTATTACGAAATCAACGAAGCCGACCCCAACGATGGGTTCGACATCACCACGCTCGGCTTCCCGCAGTCGGTGGCGGGTCAGATCCCGCACGAGCCTAATTTTGGACTCTATCGATTGCAGAGTTACATCGGATTGGGCCGCACGCCGAGCAACACTTACAACAACACGCTGGCGTTCCATCCCAACGTGACCAAGATCCAAGGAGCACACACCATCAAGGGCGGCCTGGACATGCGCTGGATCCAATTCAACGTTCAGAGCACTGGAAACAACTTCCTGTTGAACTCGAGTCGGGAGTTCACGCAGCGGGACTTTGCCCTGGGCGACGCGCTCAGCGGGAATTCCGCGGCTTCCTGGCTGCTGGGCGCTCCTTCGGGCGGAACCGCCGACGACAATGTTCTGCCTGCGTTTCTCTACAAGTATTACGCACCCTGGATTCAGGACGACTGGAAGGTCAGCAATCGCCTCACGCTCAACCTGGGGCTCCGCTGGGACTTCAACACGCCGGCGAACGAGCGTTACGACCGCATGAACCGCGGGTTTGACGCCGGCCTCACCAACTCCGTCGATTCGATGATCGACCGCAACGCATTCCCGGGAACGCCTACTCTGCTCGGCGGATTGCAGTTTGCGGGTGTGAATGGCAATCCACGGACCGCGGCCGACCTTTACAAGGGCGCCATCCAGCCCAGGATCGGCTTCGCCTACCGGATCACGGAACGGCTCGTAGCGCGCGGCGGCTGGGGCCGATACTTTCTGAACCCCAGCAACGATTTCCTGCAGACAGCCGGTTTCAGTCAGCAGACGCCGCTGGTGGCATCGCTGGATGGGGGCAGAACGCCAGTCCCCGGACTGATGTCGAACCCCTTCCCGAACGGCGTCCAGAGCCCCCCGGGAGCGGCATTGGGCGACCAGACTTTTCTCGGGCTCGGCTACGGATTCGTGAATACCGACTTCGAGACGCCGCACGTCAACCAGTTCTCGCTCGGCTTTCAGTACCAGATCGACGGCCGTTCGCGTTTTGAAATTTCCTACGTGGGCAGCCGGACCAAGAATGTCCAGACGTCTCGTGGATTCAATGAATACGACCTGGGCTTCCGGCAGCAGTGCAACGTCCTAGAAGGCGGCGATCCCAGTTTCTGCAACGAGCGCGTGCCCAACCCGTTTGAGGGACTGGAGCCTTTCCGCGGCACCGGACACTTCGTCAGCTCGACCCTTTCGCGTGCGGATCTGGCGCGGCCTTACCCTCATTTCGGCGGTCTTGACGAGCTCACGCGAAACGACGGATCCGTCTGGTACAACTCGTTGCAGACGAGCTACGAGATCCGCGCTGGCGGGTTCAATATGCTCGCTTCCTATACCTTCTCCAAGATGGTTGAGGAAATCGGCTTCAACGACGTGCAGCGCGATATCCTACAGCGTGGCTTGTTCAAGTGGGACCGGCCCCATCGCTTCACGCTAGCCGGCATCTACGAGCTGCCGTTTGGCAACGGAAAACCGTTCTTGAACACCTCGCATTCGGTGTGGAGCCGGATTGTAGGGGGATGGCAAACCGCGATCAACTTTACCTGGCAATCGGGCCGGCCCTGGGATCTGCCCGGCAACGTGCTCTACGTGAAAGACGCCAGCGTAGACAACGTCGACTGGTCGGCGTCGCAGATCGTAGGCGTGCGGCCGTGCGTGGCCCGCATGGGTAACGACGGCAGCGTCACAATGCAACCGTTCAGCTTGAATGCGGGCTGCACCGAGCCGAACTTCATCGTGACGCCGCAGTACGCTCCCCGGTTCACACCCTATCAAGACGGCCGTATCCGCATGCACACTGTGCCCCACGCCGATATCGCCATCATCAAGAGCACAATGGTGACCGAATCGACCCGCGTCGAGTTCCGGGCGGAAGCCTTCAACGCATTCAACACCTTCCATTTCTACGATGTACCGTTCGTGAACAATCCCAATAGCGCTAACTTCGGAACCATCGTTAAGGCGACCGCGGCCTCAGGGGGATCCAGCGCGCCCCGGCAGGTACAGTTGGCGGTGAAGTTCATCTGGTAGTGCGGACGGGCCCATGGCCGGTCTGGTCTGCAAGGCCACGAGCATGGGCTGCCTCCAGGATTCCCGCAGCCCCAGCCGCTGCACGTGAGAGACACTGGCGCACGGCATTCTGTTGCGCATCGCCATGTGTCAAGAACTTGATCGCCAATTTGTACAGAGCCCCGGCAGGGGCGGCATGTCAGTAGCCCTGGGCGCAAGCCCAGGGACTACGATCTGGATCCAAAGAGTCTGAAAAGTGCTACCGGTTGCAGCCCAAGAGGCTGCAACCGGTAGCACTTTTCGCGGTTTTCCCTGTCCCTCAAACCCGGGGCTTGCGGCCCCGGTCTACTGACATATCGCCCTGGCCGGGCTCCGGAAGCGGGCTAGCCAAAGGGCCCGGTGGCCGGCGCCGGAGCATCGGGCCCCATCAAAGCAGTCCAACCGTGTTCCCCGCCCCATCGATGTCGATCGTCTGCGCGCTCGGTTCCTTGGGCAGGCCGGGCATCGTGACAATGTCGCCTGCGTAAGCCACGACGAAACCCGCTCCAGCCGCGAGCTTGGTGTCGCGGATGACGACCTCGAAGCCCCGCGGACGTCCGATCTTCCTGGGATCATCGGAAAGCGAGTTCTGCGTCTTGGCGACGCAGATCGGCAATCGCCCATAGCCCAGCGATTCGTAACGGGCGAGCTTGGATGCAGCCGTCGGAAGAACGTCAATCCCGTCGGCACCGTAGATCGAACGCGCAATCACTTCGAGCTTCTCCCTCAGCGGCAGCTCGTCGGGATAGAGGTATCGAAACTTGCCGCTTCCGCTGGAGGCGGCGTCCAACACGGCCTGGGCAGCCTCGACGCCCCCCTCGCCGCCCCGCGCCCAAACCGCCGACCGCCGCGCCGAAACGCCCAATTTCTCGCACGCCCGGACCACGACATCGAGTTCCGCGCAGGTATCAGTGAGGAACTCATTCACCGCGACCACCACGGGAACGTGGAATTGCTGCATGTTCTCGATATGCTTTTCGAGGTTTGCAACGCCCCGCTGAACCGCCTCCACGTCTTCGATCGCCAGACAGTCTTTCTTCACGCCGCCGTGCATCTTCAGCGCGCGAACCGTAGCGACGATGACAGCCGCCGAAGGCGCGAGCTGGCCGGCGCGGCACTTGATGTCGAGAAACTTCTCGGCGCCCAAATCGGTGGCGAACCCCGCTTCGGTCACCACCACGTCGGCGAGTTTCAGCGCCAGGCGGGTGGCGATCAGGCTGCTGCAGCCGTGCGCAATGTTGCCGAACGGGCCGCCGTGAACAAACGCCGGCGTGCCAGCGAGCGTTTGCACGAGATTCGGCTTGATGGGGTCCTTGAGCAGGACGGTAAGCGCGCCGGCGGCCTTGAGGTCCCCCGCGGTCACAAAAGCACGCTGCGCCGTCTCGCCAATGATCATGCGCGACAGCCGCTCCCGCAGGTCGGGAAGGCCCTTCGCCAGGCACAGAATCGCCATGATCTCCGACGCCGCGGTAATGTCGAAGCCCGACTCGCGCGGCACGCCGTTGGTTGGACCGCCGAGACCGATCACCGAGTTTCGCAGCGAGCGGTCGTTCATATCGAGCACGCGCTTCCACAACACGCGCCGCGGATCAAGCCCACGGCCGTTGCCGTGAAACAGATGATTGTCGATCAGCGCTGCAAGCAGATTGTGGGCGGCGCTCACCGCGTGGATATCCCCCGTGAAGTGCAGGTTGATGTCTTCCATCGGCACCACCTGCGCGTGCCCGCCGCCCGCCGCGCCGCCCTTGACCCCGAAACACGGTCCCAGGGAAGGCTCGCGAATCGCCACCAGCGACCGCTTCCCGAGGCGCCGGAAGGCATCCCCCAGCCCGACCGTCGTGGTCGTCTTGCCCTCGCCGGCCGGCGTAGGCGTCATCGCCGTGACGAGGATGAGCTTTCCATCGGGCTGGTCTTGCAGCCGCTCCATCACGGCCAGTTTGACCTTGGCCTTGTAAGACCCGTAGAGCTCGATGTCGCCGGAGCACAGCCCCACCTCCGCCGCGACGTCCTCGATCGGCTTGAGCTTACAGGCCTGGGCGATCTCGATATCCGTCTTTCCCATAGCGTGTCTTGCGGTGAAGAACCGGGATTCCGGGTGTCCCGCTTAGTGCACTTAGTGCGACACAGCAGCCGCAGCTTTCTCGCCGACCAGTTGGTCGTCCCAGAATCGTTGGATGGAGAAAGGCTTCAGAAGGGGGGGCGTTTTTCCTGTTGCGATCAGCTCTGCAATGCGCTTGCCGGCGACCGGGCCCGCCTTGAATCCGTATGTCCCCCAACCCACGTCCAGAATCAAACCTTTCAGGCCGGGGACCTCGCCCATGATCGGGCTGTAGTCGGGCGTCATATCGCACAGGCCGGCCCATTGGCGCAGCACGCGCACATGCCGCAGGCACGGGAACAGCTCCAGCGTGTGGGCCGCGCTCGATTGCAGGAAGGGCAGCGTCGACCTGCTACTGTAGGTCGCGTATGGATCGATCTCGGACCCGATCACGAGCTCGCCGCGGTCGGTCTGGCTGACATACACGTGCAATGTCGCCGAAACGATCACGCAGTGCAGAAACGGCGTCAGCGGTTCGGTGACTAATGCCTGCAGCGGGTGTGTCACGACGGGCAGCCGCACGCCCGCCATCTTGGCGACCGTCGAGCAGAAGCCCGCGGTCGCGTTGAGCACGACTCCGGTGGAGATTCTTCCACGGTTGGTTTCGACCGAGGTCACCTGCCCGTTCGATACGCCAATTCCGGTCGCTTCGGTGGCCGGGTGGATCTCGGCGCCCATGCGGTCCGCTTCGCGCGCGTACCCCCACACCACGGCATCATGCCGGATGATGCCGCCCGGCGGGTGATACAGCGCCGCCTGAATCGGGTAGCGCTGCCGTGAGGAAATATCGATCGCCGGGACGAGCTTTTTGATCTCGGCGGGGCCAATCACCTCGCTGTTGACGCCCAGCAGTTTGTTCACCTCGGCGCGCACGCGCAGACCGTTGATCGCGCTTTCGGTGTGCGCGATCGTCATGTGCCCCTGCTGCGAGAACAGCACGTTGTAGCCAAGCTGAATCGACAGATCTTCGTAGAGCCGTACGGATTCGTCGTAGAAGGCGACTCCCTCCGGCGTGCGATAGTTGGAGCGAATGATCGCGGTGTTCCGACCGCTGCCGCCGCTGCCGATGTAGCTTTTCTCGAGGACGCAGACGTTCCGGACGCCGAGCTTGCCGAGGTAGTATGCCGTGGCCAGGCCGTGCACGCCACCGCCGATGATCACTACGTCGTAGCGATCCCGCAGCGCCGGGGCTTTCCACATTCGATCCTTACGGGTCCACCACACAATCGTTCCCTTTGCGAAACCGTTCCCTCTACGAAACCGGGCTGAGCCTGGGGTCAACCGCACGTAGCAGTCTCTCGGCAGCCATTCCAAATGGCGTCAGGCCCAGCGCCGAGCCAGCCGCTTCCATCGCGGTCCAGACGTACTCCCCCACGTCGCGACCTACCAGCACCAGGTACGCCGGCAGGGCGCCCCAGTCGTCGCGATAGACCGTGGCATGAACATGGCCGAGACTGCATGGAGCACAGCAATGCTGAGCGAACCGGTCGCGCCGGACGTCCAGCGAAGTAAGCCTGTTCAGCACGTCGACGGCCAGCGGCCCCACCAGACAGTAAGCCGACAGGGCCGAGGTGACGTCGGTTATATGGACACAACCGGCCGGAGTGCCGGCCATGCCGAGCAGCGTTTCGTGCGCGCCCGCTTCGCGGCCAGGCTCGGTGAGCAGTAGCGCGTGTCCCGGCTTGATGGAAAGCGTGGCCGTTATCGTGCCGTCGTTGACCCTGGCGAGCACGCCGCCGGTGCCCGCACCCTTGAGGTCCAGCTTGCCGATCGGACTCACATCCTGAAGGCCCACCGCCTGACGCGTGCAGCTTGCCTCGCGCGTGGCGTCGCCAAACGAATCGGCGACGCGCCATGGGCCGATTTCGGCCCAAGTGGCACTGCGGGCACGGTGGACGCGATAGGCGGCGGTCACCTTGTAAGGGCGAAATGCAGTCGTTGTCATACGTCAGCTCTTCAGGCGCTCACCCGCAGGGTCGTAGAACGGCTCGATCACGACACGAGCGCCCAGCGTTTGTTTACCGCTCTGGATGTGCAATTGCTTGCCCGCCGCGGCCAGATCAACTGGAACCCACGCCATGCCGATCGCGCGCTGCAACAAGGGGCTCCATTTGGCGCTGCTTACGCGACCGACCGGCGCTCCGTCAACCACGACCGCTTCGCCCTCTTTCGGCACGGTTGCGCCGTTGAGCTCGAATCCCACAAGCCGTTGGCGCACGGGGCTGGCGGCCTGGCGGGCCAGCGCCGCGCGGCCGATAAAGTCGGGCTTGTCGAGCTTGACGGCCCAACTCATGTTGGCTTCGAACGGATTACTCAGCGCGTCAGTGTCATGGTTGGGGATGATGTGCAGCTTCTCGAGACGGAGCACGCGCTGCGCTTCCACGCCGAACGGCTGGATGCCGAGGTCACGTCCCGCTTCCAGGAGCGTGCTCCACAGATACTCGCCGTATTCGGCCGGGAAATGAATTTCGTACCCCAGCTCGCCGACGAAGCCGATACGAAGCAACAGGGCCGGAACGCCGGCGACGGTCCCACTCGCCGTGGCGAGGTAGGGCACGGCCTGATTCGATAAATCGAGCTCGGTGAGCCGGACCAGCAACTCTCGCGAGCGTGGGCCGGCGACATTGATCGCGCCAAAGGCGGCCGTCACGTTCGTGACGTGCGTGCAACGCTGCCCCGTGGCAAGCCACCATTCGAGCCACTGCTCCACTCCTTCGAGGGCCCCGGTGCCCGTGGTCACAAAGAAATGGTCGTCGCCCAGCCTCGCGATCGTGCCGTCGTCCATGATGATGCCCGAATCGTCCAGCATCAGCCGGTAACGAATGCGGCCCTGCTTGAGATTGGCAATGCGATTGGGGTGGATCCACTCCAGAAACGCCGCCGCGTCGCCACCCTGGATATCGAGCTTGCCGAGCGGGCTGACGTCGATGATGCCCACCCGCTCGTGCACCGCGCGGCACTCTTCCTCAACCGACGAATAGAGCAGCGGGCGCTTCCACGCACCCATGTCCATCCAGGTTGCTTTCGCGTCCTCATGCTGGTGGTGAAACGGCGTGCGCCGGATCGGGTCGTGGGCGGGGCCGGCAAGAATGCCCAACGGGACCGGCGTCGACGGCGGCCGCGCCGTAGTGGTGCCGGTCGTCGCAAAGCCTTTTCCCGTAGCGTCGGCGCACAAACTCACCGCAGCGTGATGGCACATCTTGCCCTGGCACGGTCCCATGGTGACGGTCGAGTACCGCTTAAGCGTTTGAATGTGATCGAAACCCTCGCCGACGGCCGTCCGGATGTCCTTTGTCGAAACGTCCTCGCACAGGCAAACGAACTGTTTCGATTTTTCCTGAGACACAGCCACCAGAGGGCGCACCAGGCCTTGCGGTTCTGATTCCGGCTCAACGCCGGCGGCCGTGCGGTCGGCGGCGCTGCCCGCTCCCAGCGAGACCGCCGCGCGGAGACCAGCGTGCTCGCCGTGGCGCAAGATCGATCCGAGACCACGGATCCCGGCGACTTCGCCTCCGGCGAACACCCCCTCGGGAAGCTCGGACGGCAGAAAGGCGCCGAGGTCCTCTCGATAGCGCAGCGCACACCCGTTTTGCGCCAGCAAGCCGGCGTTGGGCTCCCATCCCGTCGCGAGCACCAGCAGGTCGACAGCAATCTCACGTTCCGAGCCCGCAATCGGGCGGGCTGAATCATCGAGGCGGACAAGACGGACCGCGTCCACCCGCCCACGACCTCGCGCCTCGAGGACAGTGCATCCGAACAGCGGCATCACTCCGGCCTCACCGAGCGCGGCCGCGTGTTCCGAGTCGGCGGCCGGCCGCGCATCCGCCACCGCCGCTACTTCAATGCCGGCGGCCAGAAGCTCGCGCGCCACCCGCAGTCCCCGGTCGTCGTTGGCCGCCACGACGGCGCGTTTACCCGGCCTTACTCCATAGAGCCGGATGAGCCGCAGAATTCCAGTGGCCAGAAACGTGCCCGGCAGGTCGTTGTTCTGAAAGATCAACGGATGCTCGAACCCGCCCGTCGCGGCGATGACACGCTCGGCCCTGATGCGGATGAGCCGGTCGCGATGAGCCACGCCAAGCAGATTACCCTCATAAAACCCGAACGCCTGCGGGTTTTCGAGATGCCGGATGCGCGGCTCTTCGCGCACTTCCGCCGCGAGCCTTTCCGCCTGCTCATGGTCCGGCGTGCCGCCCTCCGACGGCAGCAAGTGCCACCGCAGATGGCCGCCCAACTTCGGCTGGTCATCAATCAGAATGACTTCCACGCCCAGGCGCGCCGCCTGTAGAGCCGCGCTCATGCCCGCGGGTCCGCCGCCAACCACAGCCAGCGGCGTATGGAGGTGCACGACCTCGGTGTGTTCATGGGACTCGATGCCGATATCGATGCGCCCAAGACCGGCTAAGTGCCGCAGGACCGTCTCATAGTGCGGCCAGAGCCACTTGGGCCGCATAAACGTCTTGTAATAGAAACCAACCGGCAGCAAGTGATCGAATCGGTCGAACACCGCCTGAACGTCCCGCTCGAGAGAAGGCCAGGCGTGCTGACTCCTCGCCACGGCGCCCTGGCGGACAGGCTCGACACAGGCGCGGACGTTCGGCACGCCGTCCACCGTCATCAGGCAATTTGGGCAGCGGCCCGAGACGCAGAGTAGCCCGCGGCGGCGATGATACTTAAAGCTCCGGCTCAACGTGGTGATGCCGGCGGCGCAAAGGGCCGCGCCGATCGTTTCGCCTTCGTAAGCCTCGACCGCGCGGCCATCGAAGGTGAACTTCAATGGTTTCGATCGGTCCACACACTGGGAGGTGTGCCTCGGCAACCGAGTGTCGCTCATTTCGAGCCCTCCGCGGGTCGCGTGACCTCGAGGACCTGGTTGGTGCGGGTGTCGCGCAAGGCCAGAAACCAGGCATGGCAGCCAGCCCTGTGATACAACCACTC